>CAVERB010000001.1:0-36581 GCA_963618105.1 Oxalobacter sp.
TGGTGTTCGTACCGACAACACTATTCGTTACGACTCCCCTAACTGGGCTGGTTTCGACTTCCAGGCATCTTATTCCCTGGGCAAGAACATGAATTCCAAGACCCGTAATAAAGATAATGTACTGGTCGAGAAAGCCACTAATCATTCCAATGGTTATGACAACGATGGGTATGCAATCGGTCTGAACTACAAATATGGTGGTTTTGCGGCTACCGCTGACTATCAGATGCTGGCAGACTCCAACCGTTCCCATGTCTGGGGTGTTGGTCTGAGCTATGCTTGGGATACTGTCAAGATTGAAGCTGCTTATCAGGATGCCTTGGACAAAGGTATCAAAAGTGGTCAGAACAGTGTGCCAAAATTCCAAAACTACAACGATGATATCCTTAATTGGGGCGACAGCAGTATCCGCGAACAGATTGCTCTGTTGGGTCTGGAATGGAAAGTCGGTCCAGGCCGTCTGAACGCATCCGCACAGTGGTTGAGTGTTGAAGGCAAGGGCGACAACACTGACTGGATTGATTCCGATGCCTGGAAACTCGCTGTTGGCTACACCTACAACCTGTCCAAACGCACCAGCTTGTACGGTATCGTTTCCTACACCGATTGGGATAACGCCAATTATCAGAAAAATGCTGATGGTACGAAGAATAAAGCCTCTAAGACTTATATCTCTTCAATCTATGATGATGTAAACCAGGACACCACCAGTGCTATTCAGGTTGGTATCACCCACAAGTTCTAATTTAAGTTAAGAACTTATCCGGATTATGCCGTCAGGTTTGTCTGACGGCATAGCCGGAGACTCTGGAAAGCAGGTTGCTTTAACCGTCATCTTCCAGTCTGTTTTCCAGAGTCTTGCGCGGCTCTGCGTGCACTGCGACGCTAACAGCAGTAAATGCGATTAAAGTTTTGGCAGGGGAATCCCTTTCCCCTGCCCTTTTTTATTATCAATTCCCTCAACTTGTTTTCCCAATGAAAGACGGCATGATGGCAATCCATCCAGGCGAATTCCTGGCGGAAATCCTGGAAGACATAAACATGTCGCAGGCAGAGCTTGCCCGTAAAATCGGTGTGCCACGGATGCGTATATCGCATATCATCAACGGCCAGCGGCCAGTCACTGCTGAAATGGCCTGTCTGCTTGGCAAAACCTTCGACCAGTCACCCGGTTACTGGATCGGCCTGCAATCAGACTATGACATCAAACTCGCCAGCGAAAATCTGAAAGACCGGCTGGAATCCATTCATCCAGTCCAGCTGGCCCTCGCCTGAAAACCCATCTGGGGGAATCATCCCTCGGAAGATACTCTTCTGCCGACTATCTCTCGAAGCCCGTCCAACTGTTCTTTCAACGCATACAGCTGTGCCAGCGCTTCACGGGGTGTCAGCGCATCAGGGTCAATGGCTTCAAGCGATGCGGCCAATCCACTGTAATCCGGTGTCTCGGGAGCAGTCTGTTCTTTATCTTCCGGATCATCGGTCCCATAGGCCGCTGTTATTTGGAACAGACTCATTTGGTTACCGCCTGATGGCAGGAATTGGGCTTCCAGTTCTGCCAGCCGTTTCCGGGCCGCCCGAATCACGTTATCCGGCACCCCTGCCAATCGGGCAACCTGAAGCCCATAACTCCGGGAAGCGGGTCCCGGCTCGACTGCATGGAGGAATACGATGCGGTCTTTATGCTCAACAGCTGACAGGTGGACATTTTCAGCTGCCGGATACATTTCCGGCAGTTGGGTCAGTTCAAAGTAATGGGTGGCAAACAAGGTATAACAGCGGTTGCGTTCAATCAGGTTTTGTGCGATCGCCCATGCCAGCGCCAGACCATCAAAGGTTGAGGTGCCTCGTCCGATTTCATCCATCAGCACCAGGGATTGTTCTGTCGCCCCGTTCAGGATGGCAGCGGCTTCGGTCATCTCGACCATGAAGGTTGAGCGCCCGCCTGCCAGGTCATCCGCCGCACCAATACGGGTAAATATTCGGTCAACCGGTCCAATCACGGCTTTTCGGGCAGGAACAAAACTGCCGATATAGGCCAGCAGTACGATCAAGGCGGTCTGGCGCATATAGGTGGATTTGCCGCCCATGTTCGGACCGGTGATCAGCAGGAATTTCTGTTCGCCCGACAGGTCGCAGTCATTGGCGATAAACTGTTCAATACGCGGTTCGATGACCGCATGGCGCCCTTGGACGATATGGATGACAGGTTCTTGCACCATGTCAGGGGCGGTCCATTCATGCAGCCGGGCATGTTCTGCCAATGCGGCAAGAACATCGGTCATGGCGACATGCCTTGCAATGTCTTGCAGGTCTGCGATATAGGTTGCCAGTTCCTGCAGCAGGCTTTCGTAAAGGCTTCTTTCCAGTGCCAATGCCCGTTCTTTCGCAGACAGGACCTTGTCTTCAAACGCTTTCAGTTCCGGGGTGATGAAGCGTTCAACATTCTTGAGTGTCTGGCGGCGGCGGTAATCATCCGGCACCTTGTTCACCTGACTGTTCGTCACTTCGATATAGAAGCCATGCACACGGTTGAACTCAACCCGCAGGTTGGCAATGCCTGTCCGCTGTCGTTCCCGCATTTCAAGGTCCACCAGGAACTGCCCCGCGTTTTCCGCCAGCATCCGCAGTTCATCCAGTTCTGCATTGTATCCTGGTGCAATCACCCCGCCATCACGAATCAATGCGGCAGGTTCTGCCATCACGGCCTGTTGCAGCAACGCCAGGCAGGATTCCGGGGTATCCAGATGCTGCCGGATTTGTCCCAGCAGTCCTGTCTGTGAGGTGGATTCAGACAACGCCATCTGCAGCTGCGGCAGCTGTTCCAGTCCTGCCCGCAAAGCGGTCAAGTCTCGGGGACGGGCAGAGAGCAAGGCAATACGGGAAACAATCCGTTCAATATCCGGGATACCTGTCAGGATGTCACGCAGTGTCTCCACAACGCCCATCTGCATCAGTTCCGCCACGGCTTCATGACGCTGGCGGGCGATGTCCTGTTGCCGTGCTGCATGGTGCAGCCAATGCCGAAGCAGCCTTGACCCCATGCCGGTACAGCAATGGTCAAGTTCTGCAAACAGTGTCGGCGACTGATGGTGCATCCCATCGGTCCGGATGGGTTCCGTCAGTTCCAGATTCCGGCGGGTCATCGCATCCATGGCAATGAAATCCTGCTCAGATTCCGTTACTAATGTCCGGATATGTTGAAGGTTCTGGGATTGGGTACTGCGGGCATATTGCAGAACGGCACCAGCCGCCCCCAATGCTACCGTGAAGTTTCCTGCCCCGAAACCGTCCAGCGAGATGACTTGCAGTTGTTCCAATAACGCTTTCCGTCCGTTTTTTTCATCGAAATGCCATTCTGGCAAATGCACGACCCGCGCTGAACTGTCTGCGAGCAATGTCATGTCAAAGGTTTCAGCAACCAGGATTTCCGCACCGCCTGTCCGTTCCAATGCTTGTTGGACTTGTTCTGCAGCCTGCTGCATCGGGACAGCGGTTTCCTGAAGCCGGAGAACACCGCTGGACAGCGACAGCCAGGCAATGCCAAGCACCGCCTGCTTTCGGATCTGTTTACAAGCCACCGCTACCAATGGCCGGTCTTCTTTTTCCGGCAGCAGGTTGGCATCGGTCAATGTGCCTGGGGTCACGATACGGACAACTTTGCGTTCCACCGGTCCACGGCTTTTTGCCGGATCTCCGATTTGTTCACAGATGGCGACAGATTCCCCAGCGGCAATCAGTTTCGGCAAATATTGATCCAGCGCATGAAAGGGGATGCCCGCCAAGGCAATGTTGTTGCTGCGTTTGGTCAGTGTGATGCCCAGGATACGGGATGCTTTCTCGGCATCACCGTAAAACAGTTCGTAGAAATCGCCCATCCGGTAGAGCAGCAGCATATCAGGATGCTCCGCCTTGATACGGCTGTACTGCTGCATGGCAGGGGTCTTGCGGGGAACGGTTTCCCCAGCATTTTGTGCAGATTCAGGAGAGGTAGCCATGAGATTCTATCAAGAAATGGCATATGCAAGGATGCCATGAATACAATATGTCATTTTAACCGAGAAAAGCCTTTTATCAGGGAATCCTGGCACAGAAAACGGAAAGGACGCTCGAGGCGTCCTTTCCTGTCATCAAACAGCAGAAGATCAGTTCTTGGACTGGTCAACCAGTTTGTTCTTGGCAAGCCAAGGCATCATGGCGCGCAGTCTGCCGCCGACCTGTTCCAGCTGATGGGATGCCAGCAAGCGGCGTTTGGACAGCAGGGTTGGCGCACCAACGGTGTTTTCCAGCAGGAAGCTCTTTGCGTATTCCCCGGACTGGATGTCTTTCAGGATGCCGCGCATGGCTTCCTTGCTCTGGGCAGTGACAACCTTAGGACCGGAAACGTATTCCCCATATTCTGCATTGTTGGAGATGGAGTAGTTCATGTTCGCTACGCCGCCTTCCTGGATCAGATCAACAATCAGTTTCAGTTCATGGCAGCATTCGAAGTATGCCATTTCCGGTGCATAGCCCGCTTCGACCAGGGTTTCAAAACCAGCCTTGATCAGTTCAACACAGCCGCCGCAGAGAACCGCCTGTTCACCGAACAGGTCGGTTTCGGTTTCTTCACGGAAGGTGGTTTCAATGATACCGGCACGGCCGCCGCCATTTGCCATCGCATAGGAGAGGGCAATGTCCCGTGCCTTGCCGGACTTGTCCTGATAGACCGCAATCAGCTGAGGAACTCCGCCGCCCTGGGTATAGGTGGAACGGACGGTGTGGCCAGGTGCCTTTGGTGCAATCATGATGACATCGAAGTCATCACGCGGGATGACCTGACCATAGTGAATGCCAAAGCCGTGGGCAAATGCAATGACGGCACCCTGCTTGGCGACAGGGGCAATGCTTTCCCGGTAAACCGCTGGGATATTTTCGTCCGGCAGCAGGATCATGATGACATCCGCCTGGGCAGCGGCATCTTTGACTTCTGCAACCTTCAGGCCGGCATTGACCGCTTTGTTCCAGGAAGCGCCGTTCTTACGCAGCCCGACAGTGACATCAACACCGGAATCATGCAGGTTCAGCGCATGGGCATGTCCCTGGGAACCATAGCCAATAATGGCAACTTTTTTGCCTTTGATCAAAGACAGATCGCAGTCTTTATCGTAATAAACGTTCATTCTTATGAATCCTAGTCAAATAAAAAATTCCAACAATAAAAAAACAGTCTTGAATCAGACTTTCAGGATACGTTCGCCGCGGCCGATGCCGGAACCGCCGGTACGAACCGTTTCCAGGATCGCCGCACGGTCGATCGCCTCAATGAAGGCATCCAGCTTGGCTTTGTCACCCGTCAATTCAATCGTATAGGCACGGTCACTGACATCAATGATCCGCCCACGGAAGATATCCGCTGTCCGCTTGATTTCCTCGCGTTCCTTGCCGACTGCACGGATCTTGATGAGCATCATTTCACGTTCAACGAAATAGCCATCCGCCAGGTCCACGACCTTGACGACTTCGATGAGACGGTTCAGATGCTTGGTAATCTGTTCGATGACTGCATCGGAACCAATGGTGACAATTGTCATACGGGAAAGGGTCGGGTCTTCAGTCGGTGCGACATTGAGGGTTTCAATGTTATAGCCACGGGCTGCGAACAGTCCGACAACCCGTGCAAGGGCACCCGCTTCATTTTCCAACAGCACTGAAATTATGTGACGCATATCATCCCTCCAAGCCCATCAGCATTTCAGTCAATCCCTTGCCCGGCTTGACCATTGGCCAGACATTTTCTGTGGAATCAACCAGAACATTGACGAATACCAGTTTGTCTTTCATCGAGAAGGCTTCCTTCAGAGCACCTTCAACATCGGATGGTTTCTCAACCTTCAGCCCGACATGGCCATAGGCTTCAACCAACTTGGTGAAATCTGGCAGGGAAGCCACATAGGTTTCAGAATAGCGGGATTCATAATCCAGGCGCTGCCACTGACGGACCATGCCCAGCACGCCGTTGTTCAGCATGATGATTTTGGGTGTCAGCCCGTACTGTTTGCAGGTTGCCAGTTCCTGGATGTTCATCTGGATGGATCCTTCACCGGTGATGCAGGCAACTGTCGCATCCGGATTCGCCATTTGGATACCCATCGCATAAGGAAGACCAACACCCATAGTGCCCAGACCACCGGAATTCAGCCAACGGCGCGGTTTGTCAAAAGGATAATACTGGGCAGCCCACATTTGATGCTGACCGACATCGGATGCGATGTAAGCATCCCCTTTGGTGACATCCCACAGTTTCTCAACAACAAACTGGGGTTTGATGATGGTATCGCCCTGTTCGTATTTCAGGCACTTGGTACTGCGCCATTCATTGATCTGACGCCACCAGCCGTCAAGTCCTGCCGGGTTGACGGCGCTAGCAGGCGCGGCATCCAGCTGCGCCAGCATTTCCAGCAGGACATCTTTCACATTGCCGACAATCGGGATGTCAACTTTCACCCGTTTGGAGATGGAGGAAGGATCAATATCAATATGGATGATTTTGCGTGAAGGGTCTGCAAAATTGGCAGGATTGCCGACAACACGGTCATCGAAACGCGCCCCGACCGACAACACAACGTCACTGTGCTGCATTGCCATGTTCGCTTCATACAAGCCATGCATCCCCGGCATGCCAACCCAACGGTCGCTGGAAGCACGATAACCGCCCAAACCTTGCAGGGTGGTAACACAAGGCAGCCCCAACCGGTCAACCAATGCATTCATTTCCGGCGCGGAATCGGAAAGCGTGACACCGCCGCCACAGATTACCAATGGCCGTTTCGCCTGCAGCAGCATCTGGACCGCCTTGCGGATTTGTCCGGTATGCCCTTTGTTGATCGGGCTGTAGGAACGCATTTCGATTTCTTTCGGATATGCGTATGGGCATGCCAGCATGCTGACATCTTTGGGAATGTCAATCAGGACAGGACCTGGACGGCCTGTCGCGGCAATATAGAAAGCTTTTTTGATGGTCAGGGCAAGGTCCCTGACATCTTTCACCAGGAAATTGTGCTTGACGCAGGGGCGGGAAATACCGACTGCATCACATTCCTGGAAAGCATCCGATCCGATGGCAGCGGTCGGCACCTGACCACTGATGACAACAATCGGAACAGAATCGGAATATGCGGTTGCCAGTCCCGTGATGGCATTGGTGACACCAGGACCGGAAGTGACCAGGGCAACGCCTACCTTGCCCGAACTTCTTGCATAGGCATCGGCTGCATGCACGGCAGCCTGTTCATGACGGACAAGGATATGTTTGAACTTGTCCTGCTTGTAGATGGCATCATAAATATAGAGGACGGAACCACCTGGATAGCCAAAAACGTGTTCAACGCCTTCTTCAGCCAGACACCGAACGAGAATCTCGGAGCCTGTCATTTCTAAACTCATACTTCTTTCCTTTCAAGGTCCATTGGAAATTGATCGGATGCTCTTTCCTGGCGAAACAGAACACAAAATCCTGTCCATGGGACAGGAAACCGGCATCTGTCTCTCGCACTTGTGGCACGGGTCAGGGCAAACAGCTTTCAAAACAGCAACAGCAGTCTTCACGTGCGGCGGCTATAGGTCACCATTGTGAGCGCACTTTCCGCCTCAGGGTAGCGGGCGGACGCATTGAATGCCTGCAATATTTTGAACGGGCACTGCTCAATTAAAAACTATACAATTCCGGGAATTGTATAAAGTATCTTATTCTACACCACTCTTATCTGACCGTCAGGATAATTGCCCCAAATCACCCAGGGCTTTCCCAAGCGTCATCGCCTGAATGATGCTGTAAAGTGGCAAACGCGCCACAGCCCTTGCCACGAATCCCTGAAAATCCCAACGGGTGGCAGGATTCAGTGTCTGTTTCCTTTCAGCGCCCGCATCTGTTCCACGCGGCGGCGCCGGATATTTTGCGGCAGGTCGGTCAACGGCCGGTAAATTTCAATGCGGTCGTCTGGCCTCAGTTCCTGGTCTGGCGGCACTTTCCTGCCATAGATCCCGATATGGCCTTTCCTGACAGCTTCTGCAAACCGTGCTGCCAGCCCTGCCTGTTCCAATGCCTGGACAACCGATGTCCCTTTGGGAACTTTCAGCTCCAATACCCATGTTTCTTCAGGGGAGGCATAGCAGACCTGGATCGGGAACTGTATCGGTGTGAAAACGGTATCAGCCATAGATTTCCTTCGCCCGGCGGTGGAATGCCGCCACCAGGTCAACTGTCATGGCATTGAAGAACGGCCCCAGCATTTTCCCAAGCAAGCGGTTAGAGAAAATATAATGCATCGACAGCGCAACGGTGCAGTGTGACTCATCTATCGGTATGAAGCGCCATTCTCCTTCCAGTTCATGAAAAGGCCCCCTTTCCAATTGTATCCGGATGGATGAAGACGGTGTATTCCGGTTGCGTGTTGTAAATGTCTGTCTGATGCCCATCACGTTCATCCGCATCTCGGCCAGCACGGTATGGTTGACAGCATCACGCTGAACCCTGACACTGTCACACCACGGCAGAAAATCGGGATAAAACTCGATGTCTTCCACCAAAGCATACATTTGTGGTGCACTGTAACCAAGCTGGACTGTTCTGTTGACCGCTGTCATGATGACTGGATCAGATTGATCAAAGTGATAAAAGCTGTATTTTAAACAAGGATAGGGAAAAGAGATGTCAATCGCTGACAATAAAAAAGCTTTCCATGATTATTTTATCGAAGAACGCTATGAAACCGGCATGGTGCTGGAAGGATGGGAGGTCAAATCCATCCGTGCCGGGCGTGTCCAGCTCAAAGAAGCCTATGTCATCATCCGCGGCGGAGAGCTCTATCTTTTCGGTGCCCATATCAGCCCGTTGACAGCTGCTTCCACCCATATCAGGCCTGATCCGGTCCGTGACCGCAAGCTGCTGCTTCATGCTGCTGAAATCAGCAAGCTGATCGGCAAGGTCGAACGTGCCGGCTATACTCTCGTACCGCTCAACCTGCATTATTCCAAAGGCAGGATTAAATGCGAAATCGGTCTTGCGAAAGGCAAAAAGCAGTATGATAAACGTGATGCCGAGAAAAAACGCGACTGGCAACGGGAACAGAACCAGCTTTTGAAACAGAACCGACGGTAACTCTCTCTGATGCAAAAACGCCGATAGCAAGCCTATCGGCGTTTTTGCACAAATCCGGATTCAGGCTTTTTTCGAATCTTTCTTGGATTCTTTCTTGCCTTCTTTTTTGTTGTCTTTTTCTGCGTCTTTTTTCTCGACAGAAGCCGATGGTTCCTCGACTGCTTTAGCGGGTTCTGTTACGACCATTGACGGGTATTTTGCATTCCGGTAGTCGCGGATGGCATTGCACATCGTACGGTCAATCTTCGCCACCGCCCCTGACATCTCACGGATACGTTTCAGCAGATCCCCTTCTTTTGCATGGTAACCGCGGGATCCCTTATCCCATTTCTTGTGAAACAGTTTCAACCCTTCTTTGGTGTGATACCACATATTCCAGTCGGCGTTGTATTCTCTGCGCAAGGCTTCTTCTTGATGCTTGAGCATGTCCAGCTTTTCTGCAAGGATTTCACGCTCGCCGCACAGTTCCAGCAGTTTCTCAACCAGTTCGCTTTCTGTCATGTCCTTGGTATTTCCCATCATCCATTCCTCCTTTGCTTTCCCCTGCTTGTTATTATTTCCTATTATAGGATTCCGCCAGGCAAAAGAAAAGGGACACTACAGAATGTCCCTCGTCCCTCCTCATGCAGCCCTGACTATGCCCTTTCTTTCAGCCATGCCATCAGGATTGCTTCAAGTATCCGTTCATTGGAACGGTTTGGGTCATCATCAAATCCTTCGAGCTGGCAGACTTTCTGATGCAGTTCGGTAAACCGCAGCGTCAACGGGTCAAGGTCTGGATAGCGGTCAACCAGTTCCTCGGCTATTTGTTGTGCATCAGACCATTTCATTTTGTTCTCCCTGTATCAACTCCGTTCACTGACCAGGTTCCGGGTATATCGGGGAATCTCAACGGTCAGGTCTTCTGTCCCGATCTTCGCCTGGCAAGTCAGGCGGGATTCCGGTTCCAGCCCCCAGGCACGGTCCAGCATGTCCGCTTCGCGGTCATGCATTTCCGAGAGCGAATCAAATCCTTGCCGGATAACCGCATGGCAGGTACTGCATGCCCCGCACTGCCCGCAGGCGTGTTCAATTCCAATGTCATGCGTCAGCAATGCATCACATAATGACTGCCCTGTTTCCGCTTCAAATGCCGCCCCTTCCGGACACAATACCGGATGCGGCAATACTGTCACCTTAGGCATCCTCTTTCTTTCCGATTAAAGAATTCCCGTTATATCATCCACTTTTCTGCCAGACAGCGCCTTCCGGATACTGCGGTCCATCCTCAGGGCCGCAAAATGTTCTGTACCCTTGGCCAGTGCACTAACAGCCGAACGGATTGCCTCAATCTTACCATTTCCCAAGACTGCCTTCACAGCCGCCATCAGCGCAGCAATTTCTTTCTGCTCTGATTCACTCAACAGATCACTGTCAGCATCCAGGGCAGACTGTGTCGCCAGCAATGTCCGTTCCGCCTCAACCTTTTCTTCCATCAATGCCCGATCTTTCATATCGTCTGCCACATGCCTGCCGGAGTCCATCAGCATCTGGACAATTTCGTCATCTGTCAGCCCATAGGAAGGCTTGACCATTATTGAGGCTTCCACGCCTGAAGACAGTTCCCGTGCCGATACCGACAGCAGTCCATCGGCGTCGACCTGATAGGTGATGCGGATACGCGCACTGCCTGCCACCATTGGCGGAATGCCCCGCAGTTCAAAACGCGCGAGTGAACGGCAGTCTGATACCCGTTCGCGCTCGCCCTGAAGAACATGCACTGCCATGGCTGTCTGGCCATCCTTGAAGGTCGTAAAGTCTTGTGCATAGGCACAGGGTATCGTTGAATTGCGGGGTATGATCTTTTCAACCAGCCCTCCCATTGTTTCCACGCCCAATGACAGCGGAATCACATCCAGCAGCAGCCAGTCATCTCCAGGCGCACGGTTGCCCACCAATAGGTTCGCCTGGATTGATGCGCCCAGGGCAACGACCTTGTCAGGATCAATGGATGCCAGGGGTTCTTTGCCGAATAGTCCTGCAACCTGACGGCGTATATGCGGCATACGAGTCGCCCCGCCAATCAGCATGATACCATCCACATCCCCGACAGCAATACCAGCATCCTGTACCGTCTGGACAGTCAGGTGCAATGTCTTTTCAACCAAGGGCATCGTCATGGCTTCAAACTGCTCCGCAGACAGTGTTAATGAAACCTGTTCGCCTGACGAAAGCACGGCTTCAACCTGCGTTTTCTGCTTCACAGACAACGCTTCTTTAGCTTGACGGGACACTGTCATCAGCAGCTGCGTATCTTCCGCTGACAGGTCTTTTAACCCTGCCTGTTCCCGTATCCAGCTGAATACACAATGGTCAAAATCATCGCCTCCCAGGTGCGAATCACCACCGGTTGCCAGCACTTCGAAGATACCCCGGTTTAAGCGCAGCACCGAGATGTCAAAAGTGCCGCCACCAAGGTCATATGCCGCAAACACGCCTTCTGGCGCATTATCCAGGCCATATGCCACGGCTGCCGCCGTCGGTTCGTTCAGCAGGCGCAGGACATGGATGCCTGCCAGTTTCGCCGCATCTTTTGTTGCCTGGCGCTGTGCATCATCGAAGTAGGCAGGGACGGTAATCACGGCGCCTGCCAGTTCTTCACCCAGAGCCGCCTCTGCCCGTTCCCGCAGCGTTGCCAGGATTGCCGCAGAAACTTCAACAGGGCTTTTCACGCCGCCTGCGGTTTCCAGTTTCACCATGCCCGGCGCATCCATAAAACGGTAAGGCAAGCTGTCTCGGTTTGGCAGGTCGGTCAAACCGCGTCCCATCATCCGTTTGACGGAAGATACGGTATTCTCCGGATCACGGTTCTGCGCTTTTTTTGCGGCTTCCCCGACATCGGTATGCCCATCCGGGAGATAACGGACAACGGAAGGCAGCAATGCCTGCCCCTGCGCATCCCGCAAAACTTCAGGCACGCCATTGCGGACCGTTGCAACGAGCGAGTTTGTTGTCCCCAAGTCGATACCTACTGCCAGACGGATGTCATGGGGCGCTGCGGACATGCCCGGTTCAGCGATTTGAAGAAGTGCCATAATCTTGTGGAAAAACTAAAGAAATTCAATCTTTGACAAGAAAGCCATCCATCGCCTGATGGACTTCCTTGCCAAAACGTTCGAGAAACATCAGTTTATTGACCTCAACTGCGGCATCTTTGAAACGATGCGCATCCAAGTGTTCTTTCGCTGTCTGCAACTGCATCTCATGCTGTTCCATCTGTTCTTCCGCCAAGGCCTGCAGTCCTGCCCTGTCGCCAGCTGCCCGTGCTGTTTCCAGCCGCTCACGCCAGTCCATCTGCGCCATCAGGAACAGGGGATCCATTTGTTGACGGCTTTCTCCCTCAACAGAAACACCGTTCAGCCCACATAGATGCACTGCCCGTTTCAATGGATCCCGCAATGTCTGATATGCATCATTCACCAGGGAAGCATACTGCACCGCCGCCCGTTTCTCCGCTTCAGAAGCCGTGACAAACCGGTCAGGGTGCACCAGCCGCTGGACATGCCGGTAAGCGTCATCCAACACTGCCATATCCAGATCAAACTGTACCGGCAGATTGAACAGATTGAAGAAATCCTGCATGGCAACTCCGGCTACACCTTGAAGCTCTTGCCGCAGCCGCAGGTATCGGTGACATTCGGGTTGTTGAACCGAAACCCTTCGTTCAGGCCTTCCCGCACGAAGTCCAGTTCCGTCCCGTCCAGATAAGGCAAGCTCCGGCTATCAACAAACACTTTCACGCCTTGACAGTCAAAGACACTGTCATCCGCGCCGGGTTCATCGACATATTCCAGTTTATAAGCCATCCCTGCACAGTGCGTGGCAGTCTGTACCCCAAAACGCAGGCCAATTCCTTTGCCGCGGCGCATCAGGTATTTCATGACATGCGCTGCCGCCCTTTCGGTCATCGTAATCGCCATCAGCCAACCTTTGCCCTTTTCTTTTCCTGCCGTGCATGGTAATCATTCACCGCCGCCTTGATGGCATCTTCTGCCAGGATCGAACAGTGGATTTTCACTGGCGGCAGTGCCAGTTCGTCTGCAATATCAACATTCTTGATCTGGAGCGCCTCATCCAGTGTCTTGCCCTTGACCCATTCAGTCACCAGCGAGCTTG
This sequence comes from Oxalobacter sp., assembly GCA_963618105.1. GTDB lineage: Bacteria > Pseudomonadota > Gammaproteobacteria > Burkholderiales > Burkholderiaceae_D > Oxalobacter. Next base: position 13,295 of record CAVERB010000001.1, read on the forward strand.
AGGCAATCGCTGAACCACAGCCATAGGTCTTGAATTTCGCATCTTCAATCACTCCGTCGTCATTCACCTTGATCTGAAGACGCATCACGTCCCCACATGCGGGGGCACCGACCATTCCCGTCCCGACAGAATCATCGTTCTTGTCAAAGGTACCCACATTACGGGGATTTTCATAGTGGTCAATCACTTTGTCAGAATAAGCCATTTTTCCAGCCTCCCATCAATGCGCAGCCCATTGGATGCTTTCCATATCAACACCTTCTTTATACATTTCCCATAATGGGGAAAGTTCCCGCAGTTTTGCCACTTTTTCAGTAATCAGCTTAATGGCGAAGTCCACTTCTTCATCGGTTGTGAAGCGTCCCAATGTGATGCGCAGTGAGCTATGCGCCAATTCATCGCTCCTGCCGATCGCACGCAGGACATAGGAAGGTTCCAGGCTGGCGGAGGTGCATGCCGACCCTGACGATACGGCTATGCCTTTCATCGCCATCATCATCGCCTCGCCTTCCACATAATTGAAACTGATGTTGAGGTTATGGGCAATGCGGTGTTCCATATCCCCGTTGATATAAGCAGCTTCAATCTTGCCCAGTTCACGCGTCATACGGTCACGCATGACGCGAATACGGGCAATTTCTTCTTCCATTTCAAGCTTTGCAATCCGGTACGCTTCCCCCATGCCAACAATCTGGTGGGTTGCCAATGTCCCTGAGCGCATCCCGCGTTCATGCCCGCCGCCATGCATTTGCGCTTCCAGACGGACACGGGGACGGCGGCGGACATACAGCGCTCCAATCCCTTTCGGACCATTGATCTTGTGTGCGGTCATGGTCATCAGGTCAATATCCAGGTCCTGCACATCGACCGGCATCTTGCCGCAAGCTTGTGCCGCATCGGTATGGCTCAGAATCCCTTTGCGCCGACACAGCTTTGCAATGTCTTTTAATGGCTGGATGACGCCGATCTCATTATTGACCAGCATCACTGACACCATGATGGTGTCAGGACGGATAGCCGCCTCTAGCTGTTCCACCGTAATCAATCCGTTTTCCTGGGGTTCCAGATAAGTCACTTCAAACCCCTGGCGTTCCAGTTCACGGCAGGAATCCAGGACGCATTTGTGTTCAGTCGCGACGGTAATGAGGTGCTTCCCTTTTTTCTGGTAGAAATGCGCCGCTCCTTTCAGCGCCAGGTTGTTGGCTTCTGTCGCGCCGGAAGTCCAGACAATTTCACGCGGGTCTGCATTGATCAGCGCTGCAACATGTCCCCGTGCTTCTTCAACGGCTTTTTCTGCTTTCCAGCCATAAGCATGCGTATTCGATGCAGGGTTGCCGAAATGGATACACAGGTAGGGAATCATCTTGTCTGCAACACGGGGATCAACCGGTGTTGTCGCAGAATTGTCGAGATAAATCGGATAGGAATCATCCCCAACAGCTCCTTTCAGGATACTGCATTGGGAAGGTTGGATAATAGGATCGCTCATGCTGCTTCCGTCCTTGTGTTATGCCTGTTGTCTTGTTTGATGAAAATGATATTGTTTTTCTGTTCAACCGTGTTTTCCGCCACCGTCACATCTGCCAGGGACGACAATGGGATTGATGCCAGATAATCCACAATCTTTTCATTCAGGCTTGCCCATAAATCATGGGTGATGCAGGTGATGCTGCCTTTCGCACAGTTGCCATTGCCGCCGCACCGTGTCACATCCAACGATTCATCCACGGCGAATACAATATCCGCCACAGAAATCCCTGCGGCATCCCGTGCCAGCAAATACCCGCCCCCCGGTCCACGGACCGATTTCACCAGCGCGCCCCGGCGCAGTTTCGAGAACAGCTGTTCCAGATAGGCTATCGAGATGTCCTGCCGTTCACTGATACCCAGCAGGGAAACAGGACCGCCATGCTGGTTTCTCGCCAGATCAATCATTGCCGTCACGGCAAAACGCCCTTTTGTGGTCAGACGCATCGTACGGGTTCCCGAAAATCAAAAAATAGTTGAACAATATAGTCGGGTATCAAGTATAGAATACCTGACTTTTTCAATCAACTATTCCCTCGAAAAAATCATAGATAAACAGTAGGAATTCTCAAAATAGCAACATATGGAAAACCAAAAAGCAGATGCTGCCTGCATCTGCTTTTTCGATCAAAGGTCAGGAAACCCTCATACGGAAAACGAGGAACCGCAGCCGCAGGTGGTTGTCGCATTCGGGTTCTTGATGGTAAATTGAGCGCCTTCAAGGTCATCCTTATAGTCAACCTGGGCGCCGACCAGATATTGATAGCTGATGGCATCAATCAGCATCTGGATACCGTCTTTCTCAACAACGGTATCATCTTCTGCAATGTTTTCATCAAAACTGAAGCCATACTGGAAACCTGCACAGCCGCCACCTTGTATAAATACCCGCAGCTTGAGGTTGGGATTGCCTTCTTCCACCAACAGTTCCTTGATCTTGGCAACGGCATTATCACTCATCTTGATTGGATTCTTATAATCCAGTTCTTCTTCCGGTTCCTGTGCTTTTTCTTCGCGCATCACGCTGACTCCTTTATTCCAATAGTGCCATTATAGGTATGTTGCTGTTTTCCTATTTATGGCAAGACAGGGACAACTTCAAGTCCTGTGGCTTCTTCAAGACCAAACATGAGGTTCATACACTGGACGCCTTGCCCAGCAGCGCCTTTGACCAGGTTGTCTTCAACAACAAGGATGACCAGGGTATTGCCATCCATTGGACGGTGCACCGCAATCCGCAAGTAATTGGAAGCACGGACACTGCGGGTCTCAGGGTGTGATCCTGCCGGCATGACATCAACGAATGGATCTGCCTTGTAAAAGTCTTCATAGAGTTTCTGGTAGTCGATGTTTTCATACCCCGGTGCAATCGTTGCATAGAGGGTGGCATGAATGCCACGGATCATTGGTGTCAGGTGTGGCACAAATGTCAGTCCGATCTCACGGGTATTGTTTGTGAGGGCTTTCAGTCCCTGCACAATCTCAGGAAGATGGCGGTGTCCTTTGACGCCATAAGCATGGAAGTTGTCAGAGGTTTCTGTAAACAAGGATCCTACAGCAGCCCGTCTGCCTGCGCCTGATACACCAGATTTACAATCGGCAATGAGTCCCGTTTCATTGACAAGCGGTTTCCCCTGTTTCAACAACGGGGCAAAACCGAGCTGTACGGAGGTCGGATAACAGCCCGGCAACCCAATAACCCGCGCTTTCCGGATGGCGTCACGATTGATTTCCACCAGTCCATAGACCGCCTCAGCGAGGATATCTGAACAGCTGTGCGGCAATTTATACCATTTTTCAAATTCAGCCGTGTCTTTGAGCCTGAAATCAGCAGCAAGGTCAATGATACGGACACCTGCAGCAAGCAGGGATGATGCATGGGACATGGCAACGCCATGAGGGGTTGCAAAGAAAACAACATCGCATTCATTCAGGTTGGACTGGTCCGGCGAAGTGAATGCCAAATCAACAACACCCCGCAGGGAAGGGAACATGTCATCAACGCGGGTACCTGCATCACCACGGGAAGTAATGGCCGTAAGCTGGACTTCTGGATGACGTGAGAGCAGACGCAGCAGTTCAACACCAGTGTAACCGGACCCCCCAACAATACCGACTTTAATCATCTATGACCTCGGAAAAGCAGAAAGAAACAATGGATAAACAATGGCATGATAATGCCAAAAACGCCATTTCCATACAGCCAATGCAAAAAAAGCCGTCTGACCGGAGCCAGACAGCTTTGCATGCCTTGGGAATAAGGCGGGTCTTTGACCTGCCGGGATATCAACGTTTGGAGAACTGTTTTGCACGGCGTGCCTTACGCAGGCCGACTTTCTTACGTTCAACTTCACGGGCATCACGAGTAACCAATCCTGCTTTGGACAGCGCTGGTTTCAATGCAGCATCGTAGTCGATCAATGCACGGGTGATACCATGGCGGACTGCGCCTGCCTGGCCGGATTCCCCACCTCCCTTGACGTTGACCATGATGTCAAAACGTTCAACGTTGTCAGTGACTTCCAATGGCTGACGAATAACCATCATGCCGGTTTCACGGGAGAAATATTCGTTTGCAGGCTTTCCGTTGACAACAATGTTGCCAGAACCTACTTTGATGAAAACACGTGCAACAGCGCTTTTGCGGCGGCCGGTTCCGTAATTGTAGTTACCAATCATGTTCATTCCTTAGATTTCCAGTGGCTGTGGCTGCTGAGCACTATGCGGATGGGTTGCATCACCATAGACTTTCAGCTTCTTGATCATCGCATAACCCAGAGGGCCTTTTGGCAACATGCCCTTGACGGCCTTTTCCAGGGCACGACCCGGGAAACGCTGCTGCATTTTTTCAAAGGTGGTTTCATAGATACCGCCAGGATAACCACTGTGACGGTAGTATTTCTTGTCAGTATTCTTTGCACCGGTGACACGCAGTTTCGCTGCATTGATGACGATGATGTAATCGCCGGTATCAACATGAGGGGTATATTCAGGTTTGTGCTTACCGCGCAGACGGCGTGCCACTTCGCTGGCAACACGTCCGAGCACCTTATCGGTGGCGTCAATCACAAACCAGTTACGCTGGACTTCGCTGGCCTTAGCGGAAAAGGTTTTCATAGTGATTCCTAAAAGTTGGAGAAGCGTTCAAATGGGTGGTTCCGCTGATTTAACAGCAGACTCAGCCTTCTGTTGTTTTCCTGAACGCACGGAAAGATTGAAATTATAGCCTATGCCCTGCTTTCCTGCAATCAAGGATTTCCAAAATGTGCCTGTTTTTACACGTTTTTCTGGTTTTCCTGCATCAATGATGATGGTGCAGCAGATGGGTCAGGCAGAAAATGATCCCGATACCGGCAGCGACCAGGATAATCTGGGGGATGGTGTCACGCAGTTTGGTCCGCTGCTGCATCTGGGGCATCAGGTCACTCAGTGCAATATAGATGAATCCTGCCGAGGCAAGCGTCAGTACATAGGGAATCAGGGTATGTGATTTCTCCAGGGCACTGTATCCGATGGCAGATGCCACCGCCGCACTGAGGGTGTTGCACAGGCTATATGCCAAGGCACGCTTTCTTGAAAAGCCGGCATTAAGCATGACGATAAAATCTCCGACCTGATTGGGAATCTCATGGGCAAGGATGGCCAGACAGGTGATAAATCCCAGGTAGGTGTTTGTCAGGAAAGCGGCTGCAATCAGGATGCCATCCGTGAAGCTGTGGAAACCATGTCCGACAAGAATCATCCAGCCAGAAGCACCTGCTTCATGGCGGTCATGGCCGTGTTCATGATGATGTCCATCATGCTCATGGTGGTGTGAATGACGCATGATGGCAAATTTCTCAAGCAGGAAGAACCCAAGCAGCCCTGCCAACAATGTCGTAAACAGCACGTCTGCATCCCCGAACATCTCTGAAGCTTCCGGCAATGCATGCAGCAGGGATGTGGACAGCATCATGCCAACCGACAGGCTGATCATGAGTTCAATCATTTTCGACAGGAATGAGAATGACAGCAACGCCGCCAGCGGGATACTGATGACACCGATACAGAAGATACCAATCAATGAAAAAAGGAGCGGAGAATCCATGTCGCCAATCTATGTTGCCTGCAAGGTGAACAAACCGGCAGGGATGGCGTCCAGGATGATTTGTCATCCCTGCAGGAAAGGTATTTATCGGGTGGACGGCAACGCCTTACGGCGTCTTTCAATTGCCTTGATACGGCTGATGGACTGTGGCATCACGCTGACACGGGCTGATGCTTCCGGATGCAGCGAGGTATAGTGTTTCTTGCGGGTTGCCGGAAAATGGTATGCCATGTTCCGCCAGAAACGGGTTGTCCCGTCAAGATCGTATCCTCCCCGGGCAAGCATGGCAAGGCTGACGGAGTCTGCATCAATATCAAATTTCTTGGACATCGCTTTCAGACCGGTGGTATCCGTAGATTTTGGCGGCGTCTGGATCAGGTTATCAATGAGCAGCTTCGCCCGACTGGTATTATTGATCAACCTTGGATGATCCAAGACACTGTGCGCCATTTCTTTGGCAATGACATAGGCTAAGGATTCGTCAGATTTCGCGTAAAACAGCATCCCCTGCGTCACCATAATGCGATTGCCATCCGAAAAGGCGGTCACGCTTGGAGACTGTCCCAGTTCAACATAGAATCCACAGGAAAGGGTCAGCGGGATATTCAGGGTACGGTTGGCTCCGCCGCGGGAAACCGTCACTTTGATGGTACGGCCTTCCGCAACAGCAGGCGATAAAAGCTGCACGGCTGCTTGTTCAGCGTTGTTGCCCTGTGGCGCTGCATGTCCGTCAATATTGACCAGGATATCTCCCCGTTTAAGACCAACCCTTTCAGCACCGGTACCCGGAATAACATTCATGACCTGCAAACGGTCGCCAAGCCCCAAAGTGCTTTCTGCCAATGCCGCATTGGCAGTAGAGAAAGAGTATTTGTTGGCAACACTGAACCCCAGGATGTTGCGCAGATGTCTCTGGCAAAGATCTGTGTTCTTGATGAGCAAACGACCGCTGACATCTTCAAGACGGTCCTGCATTTCAACAAGCTGCTTAAGTTTGGCTGGTCCAGAGGTTTCAAGCGCAATATCACTGTCATTCCATGCGTTTTCTGTGGCACATGAACTCAACAGCACAGCAGCGACTGCGCTGACAATCATTGGACGTAAGATTGAACGAAGGGTTTTTGCTAATTGATTAAGACGATTAGACATGTCTTTTTTCCTGGATTATTGGTTTCCTGTGCTGCCAAAACCACCAGTACCGCGTCCGGTCCCGGTGAATCCGTCAACAACATTGAATCCGACCTGCATGACAGGCACGATGACAAGCTGCGCCATGCGTTCCATCGGGTTCAGTATGAAAGGGGTATGACTGCGGTTCCAGACAGATACCATGAGTTGTCCCTGGTAATCGGAATCGATCAATCCGACAAGATTGCCCAGTACGATGCCATGACGGTGCCCCAGCCCGCTACGTGGCAGGATCATGGCAGCATAACCTGGGTCTTTGATATGGATGGCGAGTCCTGTTGGCACCAGCTCTGTCTGTCCTGGCTTCAATGTCATCGGTTGGTCAATACATGCGCGCAGGTCCAGACCAGCACTGCCTTCCGTTGCATAAGCAGGCAGATGTTGTCGTATTTTCGGATCAAGAATCTTGATGTCTATGGTTTTCATGATGCTTTTGGCAATCTTGATGCCAGCTGGTCAATCAGTTTGCGTGCCAGATTCCGTTTTGTATCGTGCGGCAGTTCCAATGCCCCGTTGTCATCGAAAAGGATGAGTGTATTGTCATCTTTGCCGAATGTCTCATGGCCGATATTGCCGACAAGCAATGGAATGCCTTTCTTGCGGCGTTTGGCTTCTGCATATTCCCGCAGGTTTTCTGATTCAGCCGCGAAACCGACACAGTATGGAGCATCCGGCATCTTGGCGACAGTTGCCAGAATATCGGGATTTTCAACAAATGTCAGGTCCGGCACGGGCTCTCCAGCTGCTTTCTTGATTTTCTGGGCGCTAACATTCCCAACCCGCCAGTCAGCAACCGCTGCAACAGCGATGAACACATCTTTGCCAGCAAGGTTCTCTGTCACTGCTTCAAGCATGTCACGAGCACTTCTGACATCAATCCGCGCTACACCATAAGGAGTTGGCAATGCCGTTGGTCCGGAAACAAGGGTGACTTCCGCGCCAGCAAGCCATGCCGCACGGGCAATGGCATAGCCCATTTTTCCAGAAGAGCGGTTGGTGATTCCTCGGACTGGATCAATTGGTTCAAATGTCGGACCTGCTGTCACCAGGAAATGGCGTCCTGCCATCGTCTTGGGCTGTAAGGCGGCAATGACTTCTTCGACGAGTTCCACCGGTTCAAGCATACGGCCTTTTCCGGTTTCCCCACATGCCTGGAATCCTGATGCCGGTCCCATGATACCGACACCATCCTGCTGAAGCTGACGGATATTGCGTTGGGATGCTGGTTTGTCCCACATTTCCACATTCATTGCAGGTGCAACAAGCAGGGGAACGGCTGCTGGACGTGCCTGGCAGAGGGTTGACAGCAGATCATCGCAGATGCCATTTGCCAATTTGGCAATGAAATTGGCAGTGCATGGCGCAATGGCAATGACGTCCACTTTCCTTGGCAGGTCAATATGGGACATGTTGTTCGGTTGACGGCTGTCCCAGGAACTGGTAAAGACCGGATTGCCTGTCAATGCCTGCATGGTCAGAGGGGTTATGAACTGTTGTGCGCTTTCAGTCATGACAACATGTACGGTCGCGCCTTCGCGGATCATGGCACGGGCAAATTCAGCTGCCTTGTAGCAGGCAATACCTCCTGTAAGCCCCAGTAAAACGGTTTTCCCCGACAGTTCCATGTTGTCTCCCTGTATTGTTGTTCAGTTCTATCCCAATCAGCTTTTTTTCTTGCGAAATTCCAGTATGACAAATATCACTGCGCCAATACAGACACCACAGTCTGCAATATTGAACGTGGGATAGTGTGCTGTGCCAAGATGGAAATCCAGGAAATCCACGACATGACCATACGCCAGACGGTCAATGACATTGCCGATGTCCCCGCCAAGGATCAGGGCAAGGGCAAAACAGAAAATGCTGTTGTCACGATGCTTGCGAATTTCATAGAGAATAAAAAGCGCGGCAAGGATGCCGATCGCCACAAAGAGCGTCCGCTGCCATCCCGATTGGGATGCCAGGAAGCTGAATGCAGATCCTTCATTGTAAAGCAGGTGAAGGTTGAAGAAAGCTGTCATCCGGATAGTCTCCCCCAGCTGCATCAGGCTCAGTACCCAACGCTTTGAAAGCTGGTCAAAGACAACCACCAACGCAGCAACCACCAGCCACCAAACGATGCTGATACTTTTGTCCTGCGAAAAGACTCTTCTTCTTGCCATAATCCCATATCCAGATACAGACGGAAAAACATGTCTCCTTGTATCAATCAAGCCTTTCAAACGAATTTCCGTTCTTCGCCGTTCCCAAAAAGATTGGCTGCACAGCGCGGACAGATGAGCGGATGTGCCGGATCACTGCCAACATCATCACTATAATGCCAGCAACGCTCGCATTTATGGTTCATGGATGGTTTGACTTCAATGGATTCAGAAGCCTCATCCGATACCTCGACAACATCTGCCCGCGATGTAATCATCAGGAACTTGAGATCTTTGCCAAGACTGTTCAGCAGCCTGTATTTGTCACCGGAAGCCCTGATCTCAATTTCTGCCTGCAGGGATGAACCAATCTGACCGGCAATACGGACTTCCTCAAGCTGTTTCATGACATCTGCTCGGACTTCCTTGAGGGAACTGTATTTGGCCAGCAACGCATCACCATCTGCAATCTGCGGCAGGTCATATGCCGTTAAGGTGAAAATGGTTTCATCACTGGCTGCAAGCTCTTCAGCAGAAGCAAAGGCTTTCCACGCTTCTTCTGCCGTGAATGAAAGGACGGGTGCCATTAGACGCAGCAAAGCATGGGTGATATGCCAAAGTGCTGTCTGTGCGGAACGGCGTGCCTTGGAAGCAACGCCTGATGTATAGAGACGATCTTTCAAGACATCAAGATACAGGCTGCCCAGTTCTTCAGAACAGTAGGTTTGCAGTTTGGCAACAACCGGATGAAATTCGAACTTCGCATAATGCGCCATAATCTCTTCCTGAAGGGATTTCATGGCGGCAATGGCATAACGGTCAATTTCCAGCAGTTCTTCCAGCGCAATACCGTCTTTGGCAATGTTGAAATCCGCCGTATTGGACAGCAGGAACCGCAGGGTATTGCGGATACGACGATAAGATTCAGTGACACGCTTCAGGATTTCATCAGAAATACACAGTTCTCCGGAATAATCGGTTGCGGCAACCCATAGGCGCAAAATATCTGCTCCCAGTGAGTCAAAGACTTTCTGGGGAGCAATGACATTGCCCTGGGATTTGGACATTTTTTTGCCCTCGCCATCCACAACAAAGCCATGGGTCAACAGCATCCGGTATGGCGGCTTGCCATCCAGCATGCAGCCTGTCAGCAGGGAAGAGTGGAACCAGCCCCGATGCTGGTCAGAACCTTCCAGATACAGGTCCGCCGGCCAATTCAAGATACCTGCATGAGAGGTACGTAGAACCGTGAGATGCGTTGCACCAGAATCAAACCAGACATCAAGTGTGTCACGGTTCTTTTCATACATGGCTGCTTCATCTCCCAACAGTTCTGCCGGATCAAGCCGCTGCCATGCTTCAATGCCTTCTTTTTCGACCCGTCTGGCGATTTCTTCAAGCAGTTCAGGGGTACGTGGATGCAGCTCACCAGTTTCCTTGTGAACAAAGAATGCCATCGGAACGCCCCATTGGCGCTGCCGGGAAAGTGTCCAGTCAGGACGGTTTGCAATCATGGCTTCCAGACGGGCACGTCCCCAGTCCGGGAAAAACCGGGTCTGGGCAACGCCTTTAAGTGCCGCTTCACGCAAGGTGATTCCCCCTGCCCTTGGTTTGATATCCATACCAGCAAACCACTGGGAAGTCGCCCGATAGACAATCGGGGTCTTATGACGCCAGCAATGCATATAGCTGTGGGTCATCATATTGAGATTGAATAGGGTGCCGACCTGCGCCATAGCCTCGCAGATAGCTTTACCTGCTTCCCAGATTGTCTTGCCGCCAAAGAGCGGCAGGGTTGAAGCATAATGGCCATCGCCCATGACCGGATTCAGGATATCTTCATCAGACATCCCATAGGCTTTACAGGTCAGGAAGTCATCAACCCCGTATGCCGGAGCGGAATGGACGATACCAGTACCGGTATCTAATGTGACATATTCTGCCATATAGGCGGGAGAAGTTCTTTTAAAGCCTTCATGCGCTTCAGACAGTGGATGCCAGAACCGGATGTTTTCAAGTCGCTTGCCTGGCGTTGTGGCAATGATTTCCCAGTTTTCCAGACCATAGCGTGCCTGTAGGAGGGTCTTGCCGGCTTCCTGGGAAGGCAAGACTGCCCGTTCTTCCGCAATAATGAGCAGCCCTTTCTCTGTCTCAACCAATGCATAAGTGAATGCTGGATGCAGGTTCAGCGCCTGGTTTGCCGGAATGGTCCATGGTGTAGTGGTCCAGATGAGGATATATCCTTTTTCAGATGGCAGTTTATCCAGACCAAAAGCCCCTGCGACTTTTTCGGGTTCAGCAAACGGAAAACCGACATCAATTTCCGGGTCACGGCGGTCCTGATATTCCACTTCTGCTTCAGCCAAAGCAGACCGGCAGTCAAAACACCAATTGACCGGTTTCAATCCCCTGAAGACATAGCCTTTTTCAAGCAGGCGAGCAAGGGCGCGGATTTCCGCTGCCTCATTCTGATGGTTCATCGTCAGATAGGGATTTTCCCAATCCGCCAGTACCCCCAGGCGGATAAAATCTTTTTTTTGCCGTTCAACCTGCCCGCTGGCATAAGCGCGGGCTTTCGCCTGCACATCAAGCGCTGGCAATCCTTTACCGAACTGTTTTTCAATCTGGATCTCAATCGGCATGCCATGACAGTCCCAACCTGGGACATAAGGGGCATCAAAGCCTGCCAGCCCCTTGGATTTAAGCACAATATCTTTCAGGATCTTGTTGACGGCATGACCAATATGGATATCTCCATTGGCATAGGGAGGACCATCATGCAGGATGAATTGCGGACGGCCTTTGGCTGCTTTACGGATGCGGTGGTAGATTTTCTTTTCCTGCCATTCCTTGACCCATTCCGGCTCCCGCTTAGCAAGATTCCCCCGCATCGGGAAAGGAGTGTCAGGCATATTGACCGCATATTCAGGCGGAAGTTTCACCTTATCTTGTTTTTTCTTCTTACCTGTCTGTTCCGCTGGTTTGTTCGCCATTTTCTATTACGCTCAGATTGAATGTTAAACGTTGCATTTTACCTGTTTCAGCTCCCGCTGTTAATCCAACCTATATCGGTCAAAGGCTTCCAGCCTGCTGAAATATTGTTTTGCCATCTCAATATCTTGTCTGACAGCCGCTTTTAATGCGTTCAAATCCGGAAACTTCTGGTTATCCCTCAGTTTCTCCAAAAACTCAACCTGGATCAATGCACCGTAAATATCGCCGGAAAAATCAAGCAGATGTGTTTCCAGAACGGTATGTCCATTCTCCATGACCGTCGGACGGTTGCCGATCACCGACACCGCCGGCATTGGCGTTGTGGACAGTCCATGGACACGGCTGATGAATACACCTGACAGGACTGGTCTGTCCTGTTTTACAGACAGGTTGGCAGTCGGAAAACCAAGCTCACGTCCTAGCTGATTACCCTGTACAACATGTCCAGAAAGTTTGTATGGGCGCCCCAGCAGATATGTCACCCGGTCAAATTGCCCCAATGCCAGAGCCTGACGCACCTCAGAAGAAGAAATACGGATAGTATCAGCCATGACTGTCGGCATGACCATCACTTCAAAATGATGCTGTTTACCCATTTCAACAAGCAGCGCTGTTGTACCGGCACGGTTTTTGCCAAAACGGAAATCTGTACCAACGGCTATCCATCGGACATTGAACATGCGAATGAGGACTTTTTCAATGAATTCCCGAGCAGTCAATATGGCCATTGCCGGGTTGAAGGACGCAATACAAACCTGTTCAACCCCAGATGCTGCTAATGCCTGCATTTTGTCACGGAACGGTGTGATGGTGATGGGTGCATCAGACATCATGCCTGACTGACTGGCAAAAAACTGACGGGGATGTGGCCTGAATGTCAGCACGGTGGGTAATACCCCCAGACGGTCTGCCGCTGCTTTCAATTGCCCAAGCAACGCACGGTGTCCCCTATGCACGCCATCAAAATTACCGATGGCCAATGCACAAGGCGCCCTTGTTTCACTGGAAGACAGACTGCGGAAGACTTTCATTACTGTTTTAAAAACCGTCAAAGTGTAAGATTATAATGCTTTCATCTGGCAATCCGTAACGCTTTGTAAAACTGCTTCTTGACCATGAATCTCTCCCGTCCCCCTTTCAAAACTCTCCTGGCATGGATCTGTAGGGTGATGGTATGCCTGTTTACCATGATGGTCATGCTGTTTGGCAGTCATGCCTATGCAGAGGCAGATCCCAACAAGGTCATTCATAATGTATTTGAGGCAGCGGATGACGGTTTCGATATGGTCAAGACACAGAACTATTATTCCGGCTGGGTAGCAGAAGCCATTTTTGAAACCATGCTGACGTATGACTATCTTGCCCGTCCTGCCAGGCTGATCCCGAACACTATTACTGCAATGCCAGACATCAGTCCTGATGGCAGGACTTATACTTTTCATCTCAAGAAACATATCTGGTTTGCACCAGACCCCATCTTCAAAGGAAAAAAACGGGAATTGACCGCCCAGGATTATAGTTACACCATCAAACGGATGCTGGATCCTGTAAACCGCTCGCCTTCTGCAGGATTCCTACGTGGCAAGATTGTCGGATTGGATGCACTGGCAAAAAAAGCCGAAAAATCAGGTCGTTTTAATTATGACGCTGCTATTCCGGGTTTGCAGACTCCTGATCGCTATACCCTGAAAATCCGATTGACCGCCCCAGATGCCAATTTTCTGTATATCCTGGCATATGGCGCATTAGGTGCTGTCGCCCGTGAAGCGATTGAAGGCTATGGCAATGAAACCGCGTTCCATCCTGTCGGCACTGGTCCTTACCGCCTGGCAGCTTATGTTCCCCGCAGCCGTATTGTGCTGGAAGCCAATCCCTATTACCGTGGTTTCATCTGGGATTTCCAATCAACCGGGGATGAATGGGATGACCGTCTTGTACAGGAAATGCAGGGAAAACAGATGCCGCAGATCGGACGAGTTGAAATTTCCATCATTGAGGAAGAACAATCCCGCTGGCTGACTTTCCAGGAAGGCGGGATTGATTTCGATAAACTGCCACAGCTTGCTGCCCCTGTTGCCTTGGAAGATGGTGTATTGAAAACGGATTTTACTGAACAGGGTATCCGTCAGTACACCATGGTGGAACCCGAGGTTACTTATACTTTATTCAATATGCAGGATCCAACAATAGGTGGCTATACCCCTGAAAAAATTGCATTGCGCCGCGCGGTTGCAATGTCTTATGACACTGAGTCAGAAATCTCCCTGCTCCGCAATGGCCAGGCATCCATCGCCCAGATGATGATCCCTCCAGGTGTTGCAGGCCATGACCCTGGATATCTCAGCAGCATTACCTATGATCCAGAACTGGCATCCCGCCTGCTGGACTATTATGGTTATCAGAAACAAGCCGATGGTTATCGAACCATGCCTGATGGCAGACCTCTCCTGCTGAGAATCCGTACCGATGCAAGTGCTTCAGCACGGACCATCTCGGAAATCTGGAAGCGGGGGCTTGACCGTGTCGGCATAAAGGTCATTTTTGAAGTCGGCAATTTCGCTGACAACCTGAAGGATGCGGCAGGATGCCGTCTGATGATGTGGGGCGGGGCATGGCATGCAGACTATCCAGAAGGCGAAAACTTTTTGCAGCTGTTGTATGGTCCAAATGCAGGAAAAGGGAATTACGGCTGTTATCGTTCTGATACCTATGACAGCCTTTACCGTCAGGCAGTGGCATTGCCAGAAGGCGAGGAACGCAATGCTCTTTATATCCAGATGAACCGCCAAATGGAAGCTGATACGCCTTGGGTTCTGCATGTATCACGTACCCGCAACTGGCTGGTGCGTCCTCATGTGCAGGGCTTCAAGAAACACCCGATCTTGCTGTCTGACTGGCAGTATCTGGATATTGACACTCAAGCAAAATAACTCATCAACAGGAAAATCGCCAATGGCAGACTTGAACCCCAGGTACCCGCTTATCGGCATCTCCGGCTGGTCAGGCAGCGGAAAAACTACTTTGCTGGAAAAAACGGTTCCCCTATTGATTGCCGAAGGACTCAAGGTTAATGTGGTGAAAAGCAGTCATCATGATGTTGAACTTGAACCGCCGCATAAAGATAGTGCCCGTCTCAGGCGGGCAGGTGCCGCAGAAGTCTTGCTTGCTTCACCTTACCGTTTTGTCATTGCCCATGAACTGCGTGACGAAAAGGAACCAATGTTGGCTGAGTTGTTGTCCCGTATGCAAGAGGCTGACCTCACATTGGTTGAGGGCTTCCGTGATGAGCCGATCCCAAGGCTGGAGGTTTACCGTCCTGCACTCGGAAAATCCCCAATGTATTGTGACAACTATGCCATTGAAGCCGTGGCATCTGATGCCCTGAAACCGGAAAACTGCCGTCATGGTGTCGCCTGGCTTGACCTGAACAATGTGCAGCAAATTGCCGATTGGCTGTTGAACCGCTGAAAAACAGGTGGCAGACAGCTTTTCAAGCCATCTGCCACCTGCTGCTCTTATCGGATAAGGATATTTCCTGTTACAAGGAAGCCTTGGACAGCCACATCATGTTTTTCATCGCTTTGGCAGACTGGATACGAGTGCAGGCTGGACACAGTTTAGGCTGCTGTGCAGCTCCCCTCAAGACATCAGCCGTTTTCTGGAGCTGGACTATCGAAGCGGAGAAAGTTTCTCCACAAGCAGCACAGACTTCCATTGGTTGTTTACGGACGACAGAACCGGTGATTTCCGTCACCCGGTAACCATCACGGTCTTCAACCTTGATGGCTCCTGTCGGGCAGACAGAAGCGCAGGCCCCACAGCCGATGCATTTTTCTGCCGGTCTCAGGAAATCCTGGAAAACCATGCGCCCGCCTTTGGTCTCGACCATCTTGAGCGCTTCAGCACCCACCTCAATACATGCCAGTTCACACAGGCCACACCCAATACAGGTATCGCACCGCAAACAACGCTGGGCTTCAACAGCTGCAACCTTTTCATCCCAGTCTTCCTGCATGAATTCATGGGAGTATTTACGGGTGTTGGGATCATGTTCTTCAATATGGGCACGTTCAGCAGACATACGCTGCGCCGGTTCAGCTGCCACAAAAGGCACCTCATCACGGCGCTGGGAATCAAGGGATCTATAATCCGCTTTTTCTCCGGTTAGGTATTCATGGATGGACAGTGCCGCCCGCTTACCGGAACCGATGGCTGCAACCACGGTGCTCGCGCCATGAGAAATGTCACCGCTGGCAAAAATGCCTTCTTCAGCAGTCATCAGAGTGACAGGATCATTGACGATAGCCCCCCATTTTGTCTCAATCTTGGATCCTTCAAGCCAGCTCAAGTCTGCTTCCTGACCGATACCGGCAAAAATCTGGTCAGCATGGACGGTGACCGGTTCGACTTTCCCTGCATCCGGAGCATAACGGGAGCGTTCAAATTCAATCATGCCGCCTTCCATAACGCGGGTCGGTGCCCAGAATTCAACGAGTTCAACGCCTTCCGCCAATGCCAGCTCAACTTCATGGGGGTTCGCAGGCATCTGCTTACGGTTACGGCGGTACCACATCTGGACTTTTTCAGCGCCCTGACGGAAAGCGGTCATTGCAACGTCAATGGCAGCATTACCGCCGCCAATCACAATGACATGCGGACCGACACGGGGATTCTTGCCGGAACGAACGGCTGTCAGGAAGTCCATGCCGCCAATGACAAAATCCTGATCGTCTCCGGGAACCCCCAAACGTTTAGAATTTTGCATACCGGTTGCCAGCAGGGTCGCATCATAGCCTTTCTCCTGGAATTCCTTGGCATTACCAACATGGTATCCCAGGTGGATTTCAACCCCCAGGTTCCGGACAACATCTATTTCTGCATAGAGTTTGTAATCCGGCAGACGGTAATTCGGGATGCCATAACGCATGACACCACCGGGATGTTCGCGTTCATCAAAAATCTCAACGGTATGTCCTTTCTGTGCCAGATAATAAGCAGCAGTGACACCGGAAGGACCGCAGCCGACAATTGCAATCTTCTTGCCAGTAGGCTTGGCCTTTTTCAGTTCAGGACGGACTTCGGCACAACGGGCGCCAACATGCTTCATTGGACGGATGAAAACAGGCTTGCCGCTGACAATGTTCTGGACACAGTCATATTCGCAAGGTGCCGGGCAGACCAGACCGCAAGAATCCGGCAGCGGGGTGTCCTTGGACAAGACTTCCAGGGATTTCGAGAAATTGCCGTGACCGATATGCGCCATCATGCTTGGAATATCAATATGTGCCGGACAGGCTACCTGACAGGGCGCAGAGCGGGGGTTGAAACAGGTTCCGACCGTACAGCTGCCTGCCAGATGGGATTCCCATTCCTCCCGTTTTTCCTGAAGAGATGCAATCAGAGCATTACCCAACTCAGGGGAGATGCTCCTGAGTTCTTCCGCTGCCTTATCCAATTCTGCAAGGGTCTTGATATTGCTGCGGCCAAGTGTGATTTCAGTGATGATGCGAGTAACACGTGCCACTGCAGGACGAACATTTGCAGGAAGGACTCTATCGGTATGCAGCTGTGTACGCAGGACTTCCAATATGTCCGTAACCGGACAGGTGGGTTTCGGTGCTTCTTTTTCGTTTGCCATAGTTATGCCAATCCGTCAGAAAGATGGTTTTCAGTCTTTTTCGTCCAGTGTCTTTTTTATTTTTGATGGCTATAATCTGGACATTCTCCCTAAGTTCTAATATTAACACCAAATCATCATTAAAAACTGACAGGACAGAGACATTGCCAGTACATAACCACACAGAATTTCACTGCATAGCATATAATACGAATTGGCATAGTATAAACAGGCGGCATGTGCCTGCAATTCCTGTCAGGTTACTGGCACCTTTTGATAAACAGGAAATGCTCATGACCGTTATAATAAATTTTCCTAAAGGCCCCTACTGGCAGGAGACAGAAGAATGAACCGGTTTGTTATTGCAAATCCCGATAAATGTATCGGTTGCCGGACTTGTGAAGTCGCGTGTGTACTTGGACATCCAACTGGCGCTGAGAATGACTTGACCCCAGAAAACTTCCACCCTCGTCTGAAAGTCATCAAAGGGTTGGAAATGTCTGCCCCTGTGCAGTGCCATCATTGTGAGAATGCGCCTTGTGTCCGAGTCTGTCCAACTAATGCATTGGTCTATAAGGAGGGTACTGTTCAGATTGTGGTTGAACGCTGCATTGGTTGCCAGTCATGTGTGCTGGCATGTCCATTCGGAGCCATGTCGGTTGTCACAAAACCCGTCAAACAGGCTGATTTGGGACCGCTTACTGTCAAGAAAACCGTCCGCGTTGCCCATAAATGCGATCTCTGTATTGATGTTCCAGAAGGGCCACAATGCGTAAAAGTCTGCCCGACCAAAGCATTGCAGCTTATTGATATTTCTGCCCTTGAAACAAAAGTCAAGGAAAAGCAGGAAAGATCAGCATTCAGTATGCCGCCTGAGGCATTGAGATAAGCCGCCGTGCAGACTGCTGTAACCGAAACCATTTTCAGTGTTCCGGAGAAATTATGACAATCAAGAAATCACTGGTAGTCTGCCCATACTGTGCGTCAGGCTGCAAAATCGAGTTCACCGTTGACGTCGAGAAAAACAAGATTCTTAAAGCTCAAGGCGCCAACGGTTTTACCAATCAGGGTGAGCTTTGCCTGAAAGGGTATTATGGCTGGGAATTCCTGAATGACACCCGGATCCTGACCCCTCGCCTGACCCGTCCGCTTGTCCGTTACAAACGCGGAGAACCCTTTACAGAGGTTTCCTGGGATGAAGCCATTCGTTTCGCCAGCACCAAACTGATGGCGATCAAGGAGAAATACGGTCCCGATTCCATCTTCGTCAGCGGCTGTGCCCGTGGACCAGGCAACGAGGCAAACTACATCGCCCAGAAATTCGCCCGAGCCGTCATTGGAACCAACAATACTGACCACTGCGCCCGTGTCTGTCATGGTCCTTCCGTTGAAGCATTGGATCAGACTCTAGGCAATGGTTCAATGAGCAATTCGATTTCAGAAATCGAAAACACCAAATGTATCCTGATTTTCGGTTACAACCCTGCGGATTCCCATCCGATTGTTGCGCGCCGTGTCATCAAGGCAAAGCAGAAAGGGGCAAAGATCATCGTTGTTGATCCGCGCGTCATTGAATCTGCACGTATCGCAGATATTCATCTGCAGCTGAAGAACGGTTCCAATGTGGCTCTCTGCAATGCCATGCAGCATGTCTTGATTGAAGAAAACCTGATTGACAGACAATTCATTGAAGACCACTGCGATGGCTTTGACAAGGTCTGGGAAACCGTCAAGAAGTACACACCGGAAAATACAGCCGACATTACAGGGTTGGATCCTGAAATGGTCCGTGAAGCCATTCGCATGTATGCTGCTGCAGAAACGGCAACCATCCTCTGGGGCATGGGTGTTACCCAATGGGGGCAGGGTGTTGAAACCTGTATTCAGCTATCCAATATTGCCGCCATGACCGGCAATCTTGCCAAACCGAATGTTGGGGTTGGTCCTGTCCGTGGACAGAACAATGTCCAAGGTTCCTGTGACATGGGCGTATTGCCTGGACGGTTTCCAGGCTATCAGTCCGTCACTGACCCAGAAATCCGCAAGAAGTTTGAAAAGGCATGGGGTGTTGAGAAATTGCCGGCAGAGAAAGGAATCCCTATCACTGAAGTCGGTCACAATATTGAGATAGGCAAAATCAAAGCGGTTTACCTGTTTGGGGAAGATCCATTCCAGACAGAACCTGATCTCAATGCCGTCCGTCATGCCTATGCACAGCTTGAACTGTTTATCGCTCAGGATATCTTCATGACAAAATCCGTTGCAGAAGCCGATGTGGTTTTCCCGGCAACCTCATGGGGAGAACATGACGGTGTCTATACTGCCGCAGACAGAGGATTCCAGCGGATGTATACCGCCATTAAGGCACCTGAAGGCACCAAGCATGACTGGGAAATCCATAGCCTAATGGCGACCGCAATGGGTTACCCGATGCACTACAACAATACAAAAGAAATCTGGGATGAAATCCGGGAACTCTGCCCGCTGTTCTACGGGGCAACCTATGAAAAAATGGAAGGACTAGGCTGGGTTTCATTCCCATGCAGAACATTGGATGACCCTGGTAACCTCTGGATGTACCGTGGCGGTAAGTTCCTGACACCAAACGGCAGGGCTCAGATGATTCCGGCTGACTGGCGCCCGCCTCATGACCTGGTAGATGAGCAGTTCCCTCTCATCCTGTGTACTGTCCGTGAAGTCGGTCACTATTCCTGCCGTTCAATGACCGGAAACTGCTCTGCGCTAGCAACACTGGCTGATGAACCCGGATTTGCTCAGATCAATCCAATTGATGCAAAAGAACTGAATATCAAGGATCAAGAACTTATCTGGGTTGAAGGACGTCGAGGCAAGGTCATCACCCGTGCTTATGTCACGGAACGGACAAACCGGGGAGCTATTTATATGACTTATCAGTGGTGGATCGGTGCCTGCAACGAACTAACTGTCGAACACCTTGACCCAACAGCCAAAACACCAGAATACAAATACAGTGCTGTCCGGGTTGAAAAAATCGATGACCAGAAATGGGCAGAGAAATACCTTGTTGAGGAATATGACCGGCTCAAGGGACGTCTGGCGGATGCTGCCGACAATGTTCTGAAACCCGCTGCATAACCCGTATCCTGATTAACTGAAGCCATGCAACGCCTGGTTGCATGGCTTTTTCTGCCGCTACAATTCCGGTCCAAGCTGTACTTTTGGAATTATTGCTTTACTTTTACAACTTTTCCGTTTTTCTCTGATAGAATACCGCTGTTCATAAAACGAATAACGGTCTTTCAAAGAATACCATCAACAGGGAATATGGTTCCCAGAACCTTTAAGGAAGCATGATTTATGAAAAACAAGAAAGACAAAAAAACAAGCCAAGCATCAAGCAATATGAGCTCTTGATCAACGGCCAATGGATCAGTCCTGAAACGGAACAGTATTCAACCATCCTGAATCCTGCGACCGAAGAGGTGATTGCAACAGTGGCAGCTGGTGGTGTCGGGGATGTTGATCTGGCAGCACGCGCAGCGAAAGCAGCCCTGGAGACATGGAATGCCATCAGCGCAGCCCAGCGTGGAAAAATCCTCAACCGGTTTGCAGACCTGTTGGAAGAAAATCAGGACGAACTGGTTGAGATGGAAAGCCTGAATGCAGGCAAACCGATTGCCAGTGTTCTCCGCCAGGATATGCCTGCTGCTATTGATACCTTGCGTTATTATGCAGGCTGGGCAGATAAGATTTTGGGCGAAGTGATTCCTGCGCGGACAGATGCCTTGACCTATACTGTCAGGGAGCCTGTTGGCGTTGTCGGTGCGATTGTGCCATGGAATTTCCCATTGATGATTGGTATCTGGAAAATCGCACCTGCACTTGCCTGTGGCTGCACGCTGGTAGTCAAACCTGCAGAGATCACGCCGCTTACGGCAATCCGTCTTGGAGAACTCTCACTTAAAGCAGGTATTCCTCCCGGTGTCCTCAATATCGTTACCGGCAAGGGAAGCGTCGTCGGAGACGCCATGGTTGCCCATAAGCTCATTGACAAAATCACGTTCACTGGCTCACCTCGGGTCGGTCGTGGCATCATGCAGGGAGCCTCCATTAACTTCAAGAAAATCACTTTGGAACTTGGCGGTAAATCTGCCAACATCATTTTCAATGATGCGGATATTGACAGTGCTGTGCGTGCTGCCACTTCCGGTATTTTCTTCAATGCAGAGCAGGTCTGCTCCGCAGGTTCTCGTATTCTTGTCCAGAAAGATATTCATGATGAGGTTGTCAAACGGCTGGTCGAGCGCGCCAAGCAAATCAAGATGGGCAGTACGTCTGTCAAGGAAACCATCATGGGACCTGTCGTTTCTGAAAACCAGATGAGAACCGTCTTGCGTTACATTGATATCGGTAAAGGCGAAGGTGCAACAATCGCTTATGGGGGCAACCGTGTTGGCAAAAAAGGTTACTTCATCGAACCGACCATCTTCACCAATGTCAAAAATGAAATGCGGATTTCCCAGGAAGAGATTTTTGGTCCTGTGGCCTGTGTGCTGCCATTTGAGACAGAAGAAGAAGCGATTGAAATCGCCAACGGTACTGCCTTCAGCCTTGCTGCCGGTGTCTGGAGTGCAGATATCGCCAGGGTCCACCGTGTTTCACACGCTTTAAAAGCAGGTACTGTCTGGATCAATACTTATGGTTATACAGATGTCCGGTTGCCATGGGGAGGGACAGGTGAATCAGGTTTCGGCCGTGAACATGGAGATGCTGCCATTGACAATTTCACTGAGCCTAAAACCATCTGGGTTTCCTTAAGCAACAAATCATAGCGTTTTCAACCAGTCAGCCAATGCCCTCACCCCCTTATGTTTACCGTTCATAAGTGGTGGCTGACTGGTTTTTTCAAGATGTTTCTTCCCAAAAGAAACCACTACTACCAGAAACATTCAATTCAGTCGGATCAGTGCAAGAGCGATGCTGGAAAAATCATCTGTGAACCGTCTTCAAAGATAGCTTTTATCATATCGCCCATCACTTGCAAATCAACAGCAACTTTTCGGATTTCCCGATAAGTGCTTTCCTGGCAGGATTCATTACTTTCCTGAATTTTTTGGCAGTACCAGTCGGCAATATTCATCTGTACAGCAGAACGCATATAAACTCCTGAAAAATCAATCGCCAATACTGGCATTTCATTGATTATAGATTCTATGTAGCAAAAGATGCTGTTTCTTCCTGCCATCGATGTAGATATCAAGATTGGCATCGCAATCAAGGGTATCGCAATCTCCAACCGGTATCACACGGAAAGTAGTATTGCCCCTCTTGAAGTCAATACGGTAAATATCATTCCTGTAAACATCCGTTCCCTGCATCACCCAGTCAGCTTTCCCCTGACCAATCTTTCTCGGCGCATTCCATGCCTGATAAAGGAAAGGAGAACCACATCGTCCTAATAACGAAATACGGACATTGACTTCTCCAGTCGTATAATCCCCGGTCAAGGGACCATCACCACAGGCAAAAACAGGCTGGGACAACCCAAACATCATGGCAACCCCGACAATCATCAGTTTTTTCATTATATTCTCCTTGGATAAAAGCAGGATATTGATAAAGCCAATGATAAGGATTGCCACAGGTATGATGCAATGGCTCAGCAGGATTTCTGGTTATGGTCACCACAAAAGCACAAAAGCCAAAGCCCCCTGCATGTTTGACGCAGGGGGCTTCATATAGCGGTTGCCT
>CAVERB010000002.1:0-7153 GCA_963618105.1 Oxalobacter sp.
CGGTAGCGGTCTGGCAGTTCGACAGCAGCGAAGCTTTCCAGTGATTCAGGGAAGCCGCATCCGGCGCTGTTACTTGGTTGTCTTTACACCAGCAGACAAACGCTCTGAGTGCGGCGCGGAACGTCATTTGAGTCTTTGGCTTGAAATCAGAGTCGGACAAAAAACGGGGAAACAGAGCGGTTTCCCAAGTGGTGATAGCTGAGAAATTCATACAAAAACCTCGAAGGGTTGTCACTGAAATGCCCCATGAAAACAGGTCCTTAAAGCCTCTGTCAAGGATGTATGGGAAATGCAACAACAATGGGAGAAGGACGTTAATGTCCATTAATGATTATTAGGAGACAACGCCTGACAAAAACAAGGTGTGTTGGACAAAGTCATGAAACATCAGTCAGCCATTGTAGCCATCCCGTAAAATAGGTGCATGTAAAATTGGAGTTCTCTCCTATCAGGAGAACGAAGATGAAGAAATCAAGATTCAGCGAGACCCAGATACTGAACATCCTCAAGGCAGTCGAGTCAGGCAGGACAGTCAGGGATGTCTGCCGTGAGAACGGCATATCGGATGCGACCTTCTACAACTGGCGGGCTAAATACGGCGGCATGCAGCCGTCCGACCTGAAGAGGCTGCGTGAGCTTGAACAGGAGAACGCCCGCCTGAAACGGATGTATGCGGACGCCTGCCTCGACAACCAGATACTGAAGGAGATAGTCGGAAAAAAGTTCTGAGTCCCGCACAGAAGCGGGAGACAGTCGAGCATGTCAGGCAGGTGCTCGGTACCAGCGTAAGAAGGACATGCCGCCTCTGCGGCATCAGTGTCTCAGTCTACCGTTATCAGCCAACAGGGCATAAAGATGAGGAAATCTCCAAGGTGCTGAAGGAACTGGCACAGCCCGGCATACGGCTTCGCCAAGCTGTACCACCTGGTCAGGAACATGGGGCACAGATGGAACCATAAGCGGATACACCGGATTTACTGTGCACTGAAGCTCAACTTCAGGCGTAGGGGAAAAAAGCGGCTGCCCAGCAGGCATCCAGTTCCCTTGGAAGTGCCTCAGAAAGAAAACAGATGCTGGTCGCTGGACTTCATGAGCGATGCATTGAGCAACGGCAGGCGCTTCAGGACATTCAATGTCATCGATGACTACAGCCGTGAAGTGCTCGCCATAGAGATAGACCTGAGCCTGCCATCAAGGCGGGTCATCAGGGTACTGGAAAGGCTTGTTGAATACAGGGGAGCCCCGATGAAGATCAGGATGGACAACGGACCGGAATTCATATCGGTCGAGCTGGCGGGATGGGCGGAACAGAAAGGCATCCTGCTGGAATACATCCAGCCAGGCAGGCCGATGCAGAACGGTTATATCGAGCGTTTCAACAAATCCTACCGGACGGAAGTCCTGGACATGTACCTGTTCCGGACACTGGATGAAGTCAGGGCAATAACCGGGGAATGGATGACCGAATACAACGAGGTACGCCCGCATGAATCGCTGGGCAATCTGGCACCGAGGGCATTTTTGATGAAAAACAACAGGGAAGTCTCTAATTTACCGTGTGCCTAAAATGGGGAGGTTTACATCCTCTATCAAAAAACAGGAAGGAAAAAACTCTGGGTTCCGTTGATTTGAATTATCCACTAAGAAGTCCGATGGCAGCAGAACCGAAAATTTGCGGTTCTACGGTTCCTCCCATCATTCCAATAAACTGGCATCCATCATCGTTTGACACAGCAAGAAACTTGAATCGGACACTTTACTTGGTCTGCTATGACATCGCCAGCCCTAAACGGCTTTACAAGGCATTGAAACTGGTCAAAGCCTTTGCCATCAGTGGACAGAAATCCTTTTACGAATGCCTGATGA
The DNA here is from genome assembly GCA_963618105.1 of Oxalobacter sp. GTDB lineage: Bacteria > Pseudomonadota > Gammaproteobacteria > Burkholderiales > Burkholderiaceae_D > Oxalobacter. The sequence continues at coordinate 1,867 of CAVERB010000002.1, forward strand.
CGCCTTCTGAACGGGCATCCCTTGAGACAGATCTTGCCAACCTAATTGATGAAACCACGGACCGTATCCATTTTTTCCAGCTTGACCCAAGACAGGAACCCCGTTTTTTCGGAAAAGCAGAGCGCCAGTCAACAACACCGTTCCTGATCATCTAGGAGAGAACCTTGAGCAGCCTTTATATCGACCGCAAGAATGTTGAACTGAAACTCGACAGCAACGCTATTGCTTTTTACGAAAACAATGAACGGTGCGGCACCATCCCCCTTGCCCCGGTTGAACGGGTTTTCCTGCGCGGCGACATCACCCTGCATACAAACCTGCTTGGGAAAATGGGAGAAAACGGAACTGGTGTCGTCCTGCTGTCAGGACGGAAAGGCAACGTCAGCCTGCTGCTCTCGAAACCCCATAATGATGCCGCTAGGCGCGTCACCCAATACCATCTCTCAACAGACAATACCTTCTGTGTGGATTTCTCGCGATGCATCGTTGAATCCAAAATCAACAGCCAGCTTATCCTGCTGGAAGAACTCCGCGAGAAAAAACTATCCGCACGTTATGAACTCACCCAACGTATCCGCCGAATCAGGGAAACCCTGGTAAGTCTGGAACAACAGCAGGATATCCCTGCTATCCGTGGCGCAGAAGGCAATGCTGCCGCCCAATACTTCGCCGGTCTTGCCGCCATCCTGCCTGAAAGCCTCCACTTTTCAGGGCGTAACCGTCAGCCACCCCGTGACCCATTCAATGTCGTCATTTCATTGGGCTACACGTTGCTGCACTCAGAAACCGTCCTGGCACTCCATGGAGCCGGTCTTGACCCTTATATCGGTTTCTACCATGCCCTGGACTTTGGCAGGGAATCCCTTGCCTGCGACCTAGTGGAAGCATTCCGGACAGATGTTGACCGGTTCGGGCTGAAACTTTTCAGGGAGAAGACCCTCAGACCTGAAGACTTCACAAAGACAGGGGATGCCTGCATGATGGGCAAAACCGGACGGGCATCATTCTATAAGCATTATGAACTGTTCATTGAGAGCATTCGGCGGAAAATCACGGAAAACATCCATGACATCTGCGATGTCATCCGCGCAAAGACCGACATCATATTTCCGCAGGCCAACAAATCCCCGTCTCCGGACAACGAATCCTTTTAGTCTCCAGAAACAATAATGGGCAACTACATCATCGGTTATGACATCGCCAGCCCTAAACGTCTCTGCCGCATATACCGTGCCATGAAAGCCCATGCAACGCCCATTCAGTACAGTATCTTCCTACTTGAAGGCAGTGAAAAGGATGTCCAGAACTGCCTAGATGAAATCCTGCCCCTGATGAATCCACAGGAAGACGACATCCGCTGTTATCCTTTACCACTACGGGGACATCAATTCCGTATTGGCAAAGCAGTGCTGCCAGCAGGCATTGTCTGGACGGGACTGCCTACCACCATTATCTGATTTGTATTCCAATCCGCAAATTTGCGGTTTTCCCATTGTTCTACCTGATTTCCTAAAATGTTCTTTTAGTAATAACCAACAGAGAAGCATAAAAACAGACATGACAACATGGTTTATTTCACGTCATCAAGGCGCCATCAACTGGGCAAAGCAACAAGGGATTGCTGTTGACCATTGGATAACCCACCTAGACTTGAATAACATTCAGGAAGGAGATACTGTTATCGGTACTCTACCCATTCATTTGGCTGGAGCCGTCTGTGAAAAAGGAGCACGCTTCTTTTTCCTAAAGCTGAACCTCCATTCTGACCAACGGGGCAAGGAACTCACAGCCGATGAGTTGCTTCAGGCAGGCTGTTCTCTGGCAGAATATAATATTACCTCCCTGCCACAGCAGAAGCACATCAATCCAGCAGTTTAAGATAAGGAATCATTATGGCAACGAATGAATCACCTAGTTTCAACACCCATTACGACATTCATGTCTGTTTGGTATCTGACCAACCCAAACCTGACACCTATTCTCGCTTCGGAATGGCGCCCTAAAAAGGTTGTATTGATTGTTTCGCCACAGCAGGCACAGCAGGTCCAATGGCTCAAACAAGTCATTGAACGGTATGCCGTCAAATGTGACCTCATCAATATCGACGATGCATTTGACATTGCCGCCATCCATGCCCGCATGGAAGAGCTGCTTGAACAGAACAAGGGAGAATCCATTGCTTTCAATGTAACAGGTAGCACCAAACCAATGGCGATTGCGGCACAGGGCGTAGCGTACTTCAATAACCAGCCCTACTTCTACGTCAATTACGAGAACAATGAAATCCAGCTGCATACCGAATCAGGCGATACAAAAATAACCCCCACCATCAAACTGACATTGCGGGACTACCTCAATGCCCATGGCTATACCATGAAGACGGTTAAAGACGGAAACCACAAGCAACCGTCATCTCAAAAAGCACTCATGCAAACTTTGGTCACCAATGCCAAACTGTTTTCCAAAGCAATCGGAGACCTGAACTGGTTGGCCAAACAGGCAGAAGATGCCAACTCGCTCAAAGTCATCGTCCCCAAAAATGTCTTGGATGATCCGAATTTCAACCAAATCATCCGCTATTTTAGTGACGCAGGGCTTGTCAACCTAAAAGGTTATGTCCTTTCATTCTCTAACAAAGATGCCCGTTTCTTTGCCAACGGTGGTTGGATGGAAGATTACGTCTTTGATATTGTCAAAACGATTGCCGTACAGGACTGCGCCAAGAACATTGAGGTTATAAGCAACCGGTTCGGTTCCAAAAACGAGTTGGATGTCGCCTTCCTGGCTAAGAACCGATTGCACCTGATTGAGTGCAAGACCAGGAAATTTGACCAGGACGGAGACAAAGGGCGGGATACCCTCTACAAACTGGATTCCCTGAGTGATTTGGGTGGTCTAAATACCAAAGCTATGCTGGTCAGCTTCAGGGAACTAGACCCACACACATTACAGCGTGCCAAAGACTTACGAGTCAAAGTCATCGGTGCAGAACAGCTGATGAATTTAGAAAACCAGATCAGGACTTGGATCAGTCAATGACCCCTAGTGAATATAAAAAACGGATTCTGCTGTGTGTAACTGGCATGTCTCCGCAGATTGTGACCGAGACGCTGTACGCCTTGGTGACAAAACATGCTTTCATCCCAACGGAAATCCGGCTGATTACCACAACCCGTGGCAAAAACCATGTAATGAATGGATTGCTGAACAGCCAGAACAGCCATTTCCACAACTTCTGCCGGGAATACCGGCTAGAAGGGAAAATCCGCTTCGATGAATCCTGCATCGATGTCATTACTGACCGGGACAGCAACCCACTGGATGATATCAGGACACTTGAAGAAAACACCTTAGCAGCAGACCGGATTGTCAATATTGTCCGTCAGCTTTGCCAAGATGAGTCCTGCGCTCTCCATGTCTCCATGGCAGGTGGCAGGAAAACCATGGGATTCTATATTGGCTACGCTCTCTCCCTGTTTGCCCGTGAACAGGACAGGCTTTCACACGTCCTCGTTTCTGAACAGTACGAAAACTGCCGCGATTTTTACTATCCTTCTCAGTCTCCTCACCTGCTAACACTGAACAACGGCATCCAGGTGGATGCCAAGAAAGCAGAGGTCATCCTGGCAAATATTCCTTTGGTACGGCTCCGTTCCTGCCTGCCCGACCAATTCCTGACAAGCGGCAACTATTCCGATACAGTTCATGCTTTGCAGGATAACCTGCCTCAAGAAATGCGGTTGGACGTTAAAAAACGTTCTGTCCAGTTCAGTGGGCACAACCCTGTCAAACTGGAAGCATCGCAGTTCGCCATCCTTTTATGGCTGGCCAACCGCCGCAGGCAGAGACTGCCTGCCATCATTCCTGATGAAGACACCACAGGTGAGCTTTTCCAAGAATTTCTCATCTACTATGCGCAAACCGTTACCGAGTTTTCTGCAGCCTATGAAAACCTGGTTGAAAAGAGCACTGAAGCGCGTTTGAAACATGCTGCCAAGCAGTTCCAGACAAATAACCCTCAAAGGAATGAAAACGTCATTTTCTTGAAGCGGTATATGGCCAGCCGTATTTCCAAAATCAAAAAAGCTGTCAGTGATGAGATGGGCGGCACGTTTGGTGCGAATTTCCTGACGCCCGCCAAGGGCAGCTATGGCATTTCGATGTTACCGGAAAGCATCACGCTGCCTTTGTCGAAAGAAAAAACGAAAATTTGTGACTTTTGAAATCGCCTCTCGAACTATGTTAGAGTGACTTCGAATTAACTGGAAGAAGGTTTGATTATGGATGAAAACCGACTGAACGCAGCATGCCGTGTCGCCTTTGCGGCGCTGGTCCATGACTTGGGGAAATTCAGCCAGCGTGCTGATATCCCTTGCACTCCGGAGCAGAAAGACGCTCACCGCCAGCTTTACTGTAAATACCATAAAGAAGGCAATTACTTTTCCCACATACATGCCGCCTACACGGGCTTGGCATTCAACATCATCGAACAGAATGCGCCAGACTTAATCAAAGGCGACATGTTCCCTTTCGCAAGCCGTCAATCGGATAGCTGGGAGATTACTGACAGCCTAGTCAATGCAGCCGCAATGCACCATAACCCGCAGACTTTCTTGCAATGGATCATTGCAACAGCTGACCGGATTGCCTCTGGCTTTGAACGTGAAACATTCGACCAATACAACCGGAGCGATGAACAGAAAAACTACCTGCAGTCCCGTGAGCTGACATTGTTTGAACAAATCAGCCTCTCGAATGCCCAGGCAGGCAAACGAGATGCCAAGACACTGCAATACTGCTATCCCTTAAAGCCCCTCTCAGCAAGGAGCATCTTCCCTGTCAAAAAAGCCTCTGAAGAACCGAAGGACGATGCAACAGCCAAAAAGCCGTACGGTGCCCTGTGGAATGCCTTCTGTGAAGGTCTCAGGAAAATCCCTGCCAGCCACCGCAAGTCGTGGCCACTCTGGCTGGATCACTTTGATACAGCATGGTTGACTTACACCCATGCGATACCATCTGCCACGGCCTTCGGTACGCGCCCGGACGTATCACTTTATGACCATAGCAAGACAACTGCCGCCTTAGCTGTTGCCCTGTGGCGTTACCATCATGCGCACCAAAAGGAAGATGCTGAAGCCGTTAAACAGATGGCTGAGCGGTCTGATTGGAATGAACAGAAATTCCTGCTCATCCAGGGCGACTTCTTTGGGATTCAGGATTTCATCTTTGCGGAAGGCAACCAGACCAACCGTCAGGCAGCCAAACTCCTGCGTGGCCGTTCTTTCTA
>CAVERB010000002.1:7163-15384 GCA_963618105.1 Oxalobacter sp.
ACGTTTCCATGCTGATGGAAGCTGCTGCCATCAAAGTGCTTGAAGCCCTTGACCTGCCATCGACCAGCCAAATCATCAATGCCGCCGGTAAATGCCTGATTGTGGCTGAGAACACGCCTGAAACCATTGAAAAACTCAAAGCCATCCAAGCAGAACTCAATAAATGGTTTATTGAGCAGGCCTACGGCGTTGCTGGGATCGGGCTGGCCTGGCAGAGTGCCTGCTGTAATGACTTCTTGGAGACCCAAGAAGAAGGCAAAGGTTTTTCTGCCTTGATGAAAAAACTCTTTGAGCAGTTGGAGGTTGCCAAACTTCAGCGGTTTAACCTCTGCAACCAGCCTTCCCCTGTCATGCCAATGGACAAGTTCGACAGTCCTTGTGCCTGGCATGGCCGCTTACCGGCAGACAAGGTAGAAACAACCGCTGACGGCAGTACGCTTGCTTCCGCAGCCATCAGCCGTGACCAGATACTGATAGGAGAAAAAATCGTCAAAACCGAACGCATCTTACTGCTGAATGACGCAACAGACATCCTGCAGGGTGGGAAAACAACGGTGTGTGAACTACCGGTCTTTGGTTACCGGATTGCCTTCACACAAGATGAAGACATCACCGGCAAGTTTGCCCAGCTGGCCCAGAATGGCACCCTGCGCCGTTGCTGGGACTTTTCCCTACCAAAAGACGCTGATACCGTCCTTTGGAACGGCTATGCCCGCAGAAACATCAACGGGTACGTCCCCTATTTTGCGGATGAAGACCAAATCCAAAAAGACAAATATACCGGTGTGGATGAAAAGGCTGTCATTGACCAGATCAAAACCTTCAACCACATTGCCTGTGAAGACCGCCAGATAGTCGGAAACGGCCAATTGAAAGGGCTGCTTGCCTTGATGACGCTCAAAGGTGATGTGGACAACCTAGGTAAGATTTTCCAGTCAGGACTTAGAAGGACGACCTTTGCCAAGATGGCTTCCTTATCCCGCCAGATGAACGCCTTCTTTTCGGTCTATTTGCCAACGCTCTGCCAGAGCCGGTATCCAAATACATACACCGTCTTTGCCGGTGGTGATGACTTCTTCTTGATTGGTCCTTGGTACAGCACCCAGAAGCTGGCTGGAGACCTGGCAACAGCATTCAAGCTGTATGTTGCCAACAATTCAGAAATCCACTTCTCAATCGGCATGGTCATCACAAAACCGGGCTATCCTGTCTATGCACTGGCTGAATCTGCTGAAGACGCCCTGTCTGCGGCTAAACAGGTTGAAGGCAAAGATGCAGTGAACATCTTCAACATCCCTGTGAAGTGGACTACGTGGCATGATCTGGAACAGGCTGAAGAAAGGCTTGCGGATCTCAAGGAAACCTACGGTCTGTCATCCAGCTACCTTTATAGCCTGTTCACTCTGACCGATGCTGCTGAGAGTGAAAAAACAGATAAGAAGATTGAGGCTGCCATGTGGCGAAGCCAATTGGCTTACCGTACCATCCGAACCCTGCCAATCAAAGATAAACAGGCAAAACAGATTGCCCTAAGGCACGTTGTCTCGGAAATCGGTGAAAAAGGTATCAATGTCTATCGTGCCGCTTACAGGATTCCCCTTTCCAACTATTTTTACCGCCAACGCTGAAAGAACCTATTATGAATATACAGAAGATTCAATTTGGCAAACTACCGGCAGAAATCTTCAGCAGCATTGCTGAAGAAGCTGCTGACTTCATCAGCCAAAGCCGTAATGCCAATAAATCGAGCCAGCTCCGCAAGTTTTACGATGAACTGGTCTTGTTCAATGACCGTATCCAGGCTGTCAAACGTGAAGAACGTGAAGAACGCTTCAAGGAAATGGAACCATTCATCCGGATGCTCAAAGCAAAAGCGGCTTATGCACAGAGTCGTCAGCTGTTGGATGAAAACTTCGTGCAAATCCTTACACAGTGCATCAACGAAATCAAAGGCTACGAAACACTCCGTCATTGCAAACTGTTTATGGAAGCCATGATTGGCTTCAGAAAGGCAAAAGAGGTTACCCGATGAAACTGAAGAACATCTCTACCATTACCGCCACCATTGAACTGAAGACCGGTCTGCATATCGGAGCTGGTGACACGGAAATGCACATTGGCGGCATCGACAACACTGTTATCAAAAACCCTTTGACGAACAAACCCTATATTCCGGGATCTAGCCTGAAAGGCAAAATCCGAAGCCTCTTGGAATGGCGTAGCGGTGCTGTCCAAGAAGCCCCCCTTCAGTATGAGGATGTAAACGACAACAATGAAAAGTATGTTTTGCCAATCCTGCAGCTCTTTGGTACGAGCGGTTCTGACCAACTCTCTGATGCTGAAGCCGCAAAGATTGGACCAACCCGCTTGGCATTCTGGGACTGCCCATTGAATGAAGAATGGACAAACGCTTTGAATGAAGACAACCTGCTGCCTACCGAAGTCAAGAGTGAAAACAGCATCAACCGTATTTCTGGCACTGCCCAAAACCCCCGCTTTTCCGAACGCGTTCCTGCAGGTGCTGAATTTGATTTCAAACTGGCGGTCAAGAACCTGGATACCGACTCTGGCGACCTGTTGGATACAGTCTTGGCAGGGCTCAAGCTCTTGGAAATGGACAGCTTAGGGGGGAGCGGTTCCAGGGGGTATGGCAAGGTAGCTTTCAAGAACATCAAGATTGATGGGCAAGACGCTACTGAAAAATTTGCATCCATCAAACCATTTGAATTGAACTGACCTATGCAGACATACCGTCTCACCATTAAACCGCAGACAGCCTTTGGAACACCGCTGGTAGGTGACACCCTTTTCGGGCAGTTGTGCTGGACGTTGCGCTACCAATTAGGCAACGACCAGCTGGAAAAGCTCCTTGAAGGTTACACGGACGGTTCACCATTTGCCGTCCTGTCTGATGCATTCCCTGCGGATTACCTGCCACTGCCAACACTGCCCTCCCGGGTCTGGCGCCGTGACAGTAATGCGGATACCAAAGTGCTGAAAAAGATGCGTTGGTTTCCGGTCGAAAAACTGGACAGTCCCCTGCCATCATGGCAACAGTCTGCCAAAAATGACCAGGATGCCGATGCAGCGGCGCTGCATGCAATGCAGCCGCATAATGCCATCAACCGGTCTTCTGGCACTACTGGAACAGACCAATTTGCACCATTTACCCAACCACAGACCTGGCACGATTCAAAGGCAACATTCCATCTCTATGCCGTTTTGGATGAAACACGTCTTGATAAAGGGATTTTTGAAACAGCCATCAAGACCATTGGCCAAACGGGCTATGGGCGTGATGCAGGCACTGGCTTGGGTAAATTCAGCCTTGAAGCCATCGAACCATGGCAATGGAAACGTCAGTCAGGCTCATCCTGCATGACGCTGGCATCCTGTGCACCACAGGGACTGGGTTTTATACCAGAAAAGAGCTACTACCAGCCGCAGTCACGCTTTGGCCGCCACGGTGATATTGCAGCCAAAGGAAAAAACCCTTTTAAACGCCCATTGCTGATGGCTAAGACCGGGGCAGTTTTCTCACTGGAAGCTGAACGCAACATACCTTGGATTGGCCAAGGTATCGGTAACGTCTCTTTTGCCGATGCAAAAACTGTCCATCAAGGCTATGCACCCGTGGTTTACCTGCCGACTATTGAGGGAGAATCCGTATGACACCATTTGAGCAGGCTTCCCGTATTGCACTCACTCCGTTGACACCAATCCATGTCGGTTGTGGTGAAACATTTGAGCCGACCAATTATGTGATTGACGGAAACGTGCTCTTTTCATTTGATCCCAGCCTGGCTACCCTGACTGATTCACAGCGTAACCAGCTCCTTCGGTTGGCCAATGAGGCCAACCTGCTGGCTATCCAGAATTTCTTCAAAAGCAATGCGGATACCTTTGTCGCCCATGCCAACCAGGCAATCCGAGTCTCCGAAGAAATCAGCAAAGACTATAGCCAGAAAATTGGGAAAGCCATGCAGCAAGACCAAAATGGCAATAAGGTTTTCAACCAGCAAACCATTGACCGGACAACCTGCCATCCGCACTCTGGGATACCTTACCTACCAGGCAGTTCCTTAAAAGGTGCCATCCGTACCGCTATTTTGGACCGCTTGAACAATGGGCGTATACCTAATGTCCCAGCAAAGAATGCGTCCCGCTGGGAAAACGACCTGCTGAAAATGGACGGTAACAAATTCGAGCAGTCAGCCTTCCGCCTGCTAAAAGTCAGTGACCTCGTTGCAGATAATCCTATCCATCAGATTGTCATGGCACGCCAGTATAAAAAACGAGTCTCCCCAGGCAAGAAGCAAGACAGCAGCACCATCCCTGTAAGGAAACAGGTCATCATGCCGGGACAGTACCGGGTCTTCTCAGGCAATATCAACCTACAAATCCTTTCTGGCATCAAAACTGACAGCAAGAAAATCCCTGCGCTGACCATCAAAGACATCCAAGCCATTGCCCGCGATTCAAACCGTTACTACCTCTATCACTTGGAACGTGATTTAACGGTTCTGGACGGCCTTCAGAATGCACGGATTGTCTCTTCGCAATGGCTAAATAGCTTCACCAAACTGATTGATGATATCCGCCCCAAACTGGATGCAGGAAAGGCTTTCTTGGTCAAACTTGGCCAATATGGTGGTGCTGAAAGCAAAACCTATAATGGCAATGTGGCTGCAATCAAGATCATGCATGGCAAAAACAAGCCTGCTACCTATGAAAGTACCACCACAACCATGTGGTTGTCCGACTGTGGTTATGGCAATATACCCTTTGGCTGGGCCTTGATTGAAATCGCACCTGAAAATGACCTTGGTGTCCTCAAAGACTGGTGCAGCCAGCATCAGGCCCCCCTCTTGGAAAGTGAAGCACTCCGTCAGAGGCTCAAAGAGCTGAAAGAAGCCGACCTGAAACGCAAAGCAGCCATTGCAGAAGAAAAAGCCAAACAGGAAGCAAAACGTTTGGCTGAAGAAAAAGCGGCACAAGAAAAGGCCGCTGAATTGGCCGCTATGTCTGAGGGAGACAGGACTGCCGCAGAAATCCTTGGCAAACTGAAATCCGTCAAAGCCAAGGATAGTGGCAACACGGCTGTCAGTGAAGCCAAGAACAGCTTAAAAGAAGCTGCAGCACGCCTGTCGGGAGATGAACGGCAAAAATGCATTGCCGCTGTAAAAACCATTTTCAAGCAGAAAGAACTGCTCAGTAAAAAGAACAAGGAATTCTTCAAAGAACTGGAAGGTTGACAGCCAGCATGCCCAGTTACCCTATCGCCCGCTACCATTTTCTCTTCAAGGTATTGACCCCTATCAAGTTGCCAGACTATGCCGGGTCAACCTTGCGGGGAGCATTTGGACGTGCATTACGCCGGACAGCCTGTATGACCCGTATGCGGGAATGCCATGAGTGCCCACTTCGAAAAACATGTCCTTATACCAATCTATTTGAACCATGTCCGCCAGAAAACCATCCATTGCAGAAATTCTCGCAGATACCCGTTCCATATATCATTGAACCGGAAGGTTGGGGAAGCAGGATATACCAACCTGGTGAAACCCTGAACTTTGCCATGGTCCTGATTGGAACAGCAATCCAACAGCTTGCTTTGGTCGCTTACAGCTGGCAAAGGGCTTTCCTGCATGATGTTGGGCATGGCACTGCTGAACTGCAGGATATCCAATTGGAAAAGGGTGATGAAAGACAAAGCATTTACAACGCAGAAAGCCAAAAAATACTGCCACACGATGCCACATTGTTCCTGGAACCAATAACAGGAAATACTGCAAGACTCCTGATTTACACGCCCCTGCGTTTACAGGAAAATGGACGCGCCCTGCCCCCATCAGAAGTCACAGCTAGGCGTTTGCTGATGGCATTGGTCAGACGTATCAGCCTTCTTCAGGAATTTTATATGGGGAGAGACAGTACTGTTGATTTCAGTGGACTTTCTGCTCTGGCTGAACAGGCGACATCTTCCTTGCGATTGACATGGCAGAACTGGACCCGATACTCCTCTCGCCAGCACCAGAAAATGCATCTGGGTGGCGTAATTGGAGAATGGCAATTGAACCATCTGACACCAGAACTTCTGATGTATCTGAATCTTGGACAGTGGTTGCACATTGGCAAAAATGCAGCCTTTGGTCTCGGAAAATACCAACTGACCTTCCCCCGAAAGGATTCTGATGGTTCAGATAATACCGTTGAAGAAACTTAACGGACAAAAGAGTACAGTTTTGCCCACTTTTTAAGCAAATAACTGGACTTTTTTGAGACAGCTCTTTAAAAATTTGTTTTCTTTGGAAGTCTCATATATAATTTGTTGAATTCTAAAGAGAAAACTGATATATGCAGTTTGAGACTATCCCTGAAATAAAAGGGATTGAGATGGCAAGTACATTGTAAAGTCTGTTTCATAATGATGTTTGAGACTATCCCTGAAATAAAAGGGATTGAGATGTGCGAGCTATCGGAGAAAAAGAACCAGTTTTAGTTTGAGACTATCCCTGAAATAAAAGGGATTGAGATTTTCCATCGCAATTAAAATGACATTTTGCAATAGTTTGAGACTATCCCTGAAATAAAAGGGATTGAGATAATCTGCTTTTTTGAGTAGACGTTAAAGTGACGTTTGTTTGAGACTATCCCTGAAATAAAAGGGATTGAGATGGTCCGTTGTAAGAAAATCAACCAGCTGTAATGTTTGAGACTATCCCTGAAATAAAAGGGATTGAGATGTAGTAGCCGATTGCCTGATTGAACTGTTCTGAATTGTTTGAGACTATCCCTGAAATAAAAGGGATTGAGATGCAAATAGCCCTCAGTGATTCTTGAGCCATCAGACGTTTGAGACTATCCCTGAAATAAAAGGGATTTGTAAACCTCCCCATTTTAGGCACACGGTAAATTAGAGACTTCCCTGTTGTTTTTCATCAAAAATGCCCTCGGTGCCAGATTGCCCAGCGATTCATGCGGGCGTACCTCGTTGTATTCGGTCATCCATTCCCCGGTTATTGCCCTGACTTCATCCAGTGTCCGGAACAGGTACATGTCCAGGACTTCCGTCCGGTAGGATTTGTTGAAACGCTCGATATAACCGTTCTGCATCGGCCTGCCTGGCTGGATGTATTCCAGCAGGATGCCTTTCTGTTCCGCCCATCCCGCCAGCTCGACCGATATGAATTCCGGTCCGTTGTCCATCCTGATCTTCATCGGGGCTCCCCTGTATTCAACAAGCCTTTCCAGTACCCTGATGACCCGCCTTGATGGCAGGCTCAGGTCTATCTCTATGGCGAGCACTTCACGGCTGTAGTCATCGATGACATTGAATGTCCTGAAGCGCCTGCCGTTGCTCAATGCATCGCTCATGAAGTCCAGCGACCAGCATCTGTTTTCTTTCTGAGGCACTTCCAAGGGAACTGGATGCCTGCTGGGCAGCCGCTTTTTTCCCCTACGCCTGAAGTTGAGCTTCAGTGCACAGTAAATCCGGTGTATCCGCTTATGGTTCCATCTGTGCCCCATGTTCCTGACCAGGTGGTACAGCTTGGCGAAGCCGTATGCCGGGCTGTGCCAGTTCCTTCAGCACCTTGGAGATTTCCTCATCTTTATGCCCTGTTGGCTGATAACGGTAGACTGAGACACTGATGCCGCAGAGGCGGCATGTCCTTCTTACGCTGGTACCGAGCACCTGCCTGACATGCTCGACTGTCTCCCGCTTCTGTGCGGGACTCAGAACTTTTTTCCGACTATCTCCTTCAGTATCTGGTTGTCGAGGCAGGCGTCCGCATACATCCGTTTCAGGCGGGCGTTCTCCTGTTCAAGCTCACGCAGCCTCTTCAGGTCGGACGGCTGCATGCCGCCGTATTTAGCCCGCCAGTTGTAGAAGGTCGCATCCGATATGCCGTTCTCACGGCAGACATCCCTGACTGTCCTGCCTGACTCGACTGCCTTGAGGATGTTCAGTATCTGGGTCTCGCTGAATCTTGATTTCTTCATCTTCGTTCTCCTGATAGGAGAGAACTCCAATTTTACATGCACCTATTTTACGGGATGGCTACAATGGCTGACTGATGTTTCATGACTTTGTCCAACACACCTTGTTTTTGTCAGGCGTTGTCTCCTAATAATCATTAATGGACATTAACGTCCTTCTCCCATTGTTGTTGCATTTCCCATACATCCTTGACAGAGGCTTTAAGGACCTGTTTTCATG
>CAVERB010000003.1:0-12874 GCA_963618105.1 Oxalobacter sp.
CCCAAGGGCGGCTATTTTTTTGCTTAAAATCAATGAATTAGTAGATTTTAGGCAAAATACTGTCACATACTCGACCATCCAAAACCACGAAAAATAAGGACACTTTTAGGACATTTGAAGAAAGTCCAGAAAAAAAGTGTCCTTAAAATCAATCTGAGCCTCATTTGAGGCTTAGATAAATTTCATCGCTTGGCATTTCCTGTAAAACGATGTCTGTGTGGTTTTCGCAACATTTTATTTGAAAGGAAATTTGTTATGAAGATAGTAAAAAATTTGACACTCACCCAAATCAACAAAGCCAAGAGCAAAGCTAAGAATTATTCCCTGCATGATGGAAACGGACTGTTTCTGTATATCACCACGCAAGGTTCAAAACTATGGCGCATTGAGACTTGCAACAGCAGCTTTAACAATCATCAAGAATTCCTGTCAGGGTACCTCATCGCGGAAAACAGGAAAGCGACTTATCCTGACACTCGAGAAAGTCAGTGTAGCGCTAGAGATGTCACCTGCCTTTCTCAGCAGACAAGAGTTCAAGGTATGTATCAAACCGTTCATTGACGTATCCAGCAATGAGATTGACCATAACGCCAGCGTCACCATCGCGATAATAAGCATCAAATGCTTCGTAGTATTTCCTCCGGTCGGTGAATTTCACGTTGATGGTGGGATAGCCACAGCGGATTAAGTCAAGATTTATAATCAGTCGGCCTGTCCTACCATTGCCGTCAATGAAAGGATGAATACCCTCAAATGCCAAATGGAACCGTGCGATACGCTCGATAGGGTTCATCGACAGTTTACGTTCCGCATTGACCGACAACAGTTCTGTGATTTTCGGTTCGATGAGATATGGCTGCACTGGTTCAGCGTAGGCACCCATGATCCGGACAGGAATCCTGCGGAATACCCCCTTATCTTCTGGTTGGTTCATCAATACAAGGGAATGGATGTGCTTAATGACTGATATGCTCAACGGGATTTCCCGTTTGGCAATGTCTTCGATATACAGGAATGCATCACGGTGACCAACAGCTTCAAGGTGGTCTTTCAACGGTTTTTGGTCAATCGTCATACCTTCAAGCACCATTGCCGTCTCTTGGAGTGTCAGCGTATTTCCTTCTATAGCGTTGGAGTTATAGGTGAAATCCACCATGAATTCGTCCCGTAAACGCTTGACTTCCCCGGGTGTCAGCGGACGCATTTTGCCCAACCGATCACGTTTTTCCTCAATTTCAGCAAAGATTCCCGTATGGGCTTTACGGCCATCTAGGGGCTTGGGTGTGTTTTCCGGAATCATATAGAGGTTGCCTTTCCGGATAACACCTGGAACCTTACCTTCAGCGCACAGCACCCTGACGCGCCTTGGTGTAATGCCCCATTTCTTGGCTATTTGAGAGACTTTCATGTATGCCATGGAAATCCACCGTCTTGAAGTGTCATTGTCATTTTAGGAATGAATTGTAACATTCAATGCATTTTTTGCGTTATTTTATTCCCATAAATAACAATAATCGGAATAATATAATCAAAACTGGTGTTATCGTTTTTTGATAGAATGGGATATGTTTTTTCTGCGATATGCTTTACAGGTTATCCGCCAGATGCTTATAACACCAAATTGACACCGCCATGCTGAAAAAATCCCTGACAGCCCATGCAGAAGCTTGGTTTTACCTGAACGGCTCACAAGACGGGGCAGTCAAGCTGTATGGTGATGCAAAGGACGAGGAAGTCCATCCTGATGAACCGAACAGAACCCTATTCGACCGGCTGTAAAGGGGAATACAACTGGCTCCATCATTTTGCAGAAGACGCTGAACCACCAACGAAAACGCCCCAAAAATGAAAAAGCCGATTCCCTGCCTGAACGGGGTCAGTCCCAGTCGTATCGCCATGCTTCCAGGAGACTGGCTCACTTGCGTGGATTTCCTGACAGACCGCATCCCTGCTGTCTCGCGGGAACAATGGGAAAAACGCATCCTGAACGGTGAGGTGCTGGATGAAGCGGGCAAGCCCATCAGACTGAGCACCCGCCATCAGGCAGGCAGGAAACTCTACTATTACCGTTATCTGGAACACGAATGGCCTGTTCCCTTTGAGGAAACTGTCATTTATCAGGATGACCACCTGGTTGTTGCAGACAAACCCCATTTCCTGCCGGTGATTCCTTCCGGCAGGTATATCCAGGAAACCCTGCTGGTACGTCTGCGCCGTAAACTGAACATTGATACCCTGTCTCCCATCCACCGCATTGACCGGGAAACTGCCGGGCTGGTCCTGTTCTCTGTACGGCCAGAAGAACGGAATGACTATCAAAAATTGTTCAGGACGCGGGCTGTCTCAAAGGTTTATGAGGCAATCGCCCGTTACCGCCAGGAATTGACATCTCCCACCCTCTGCCGCCACCAATTATGCCAACATCCTGACAACTTCATGCAAATGATTGTCGGCAACGACGAGCCCAATGCGGAAACCTTGATCAGCATCATCCAACACAACCAAGACCATGCTCTTTACCGTCTTGAACCATACACAGGGCGAAAACACCAATTACGGGTGCAGATGATGGCAATGGGGATTCCTATCCTAAACGACCGGATTTATCCCATCCACCAGCCAGAAGCGGTGACTGAAACCATGCTGGCAGAAGAATACCGCCAGCCATTGCAACTGATTGCCCGCTCCATCGCCTTCATTGATCCCATAACCGGTCAGGACCTGCAGTTCAACAGCAGACAAAAACTGTCATCATACGCATTGACAGAAAATGCCAATATTTCCAAAGATTGAATAAATGAACCCATCAGATAAATTATTCACCTTAAAGCAGGATAAAGAATACCCAATCGTTACAATGACTGAATCCAAAGGAATTCTGAACCTGCACCTTGGGACTGACTGGATACAAGGCGGAATGCGGCTTGCCCGTCCGAATGAAATCGTCTTTGACTATGTGCAGCAGATGATGGCATGGATGCTGTTCAATGAACATCCCAACCATATCGTCCAACTGGGACTAGGAGCTGCCTCATTGACCCGGTTCTGCTATCACCATTTTCCTGAAAGTCGTGTGACTGCCATTGAACTGAATCCCAATGTCATTGATATCTGCCGTGCGACATTCCATCTGCCCGCAGACGATGACCGCCTCACTGTCATCCAGGCAGACGCTGCGGATTACATCAGCGCCAGTCAGGGAAAAAATGATATTGATATCCTTCAGATTGATTTATACGACGAACACGCTCAAGCCCCTGTTTTCGACACCATTGCCTTTTTCCAGCAATGCGCCGATGCCATGACACCGCAAGGCATCTTGACCCTCAATATCTTCGGGGAACAATCCAACCGCAGACAGACCATTGCCAACCTTCAGGTCTGTTTTGATGCGGTTGTCTGGCTAGGCGAAGTAGATGGCGGCAACCTGGTCGCCCTGGCTTTCAAAGAAGCCCCTTCCGTTGATTTCCAGATCCTTTATGCGAAAGCAGAAACCATCCGCAGGCAGACCCGCCTGAAAGCCGTCAACTGGGTCAATGACTTGTATGACTGGATGAAGGAAACCGTTGTTTGACAGGACAATCAACGAAGATAGCCTCATTTAAAGGCAATTATAAGGGGTTTTGCGGTATCCATGAAAATGCCACATCCAGCACAACAGGATGTGGCATCCATCAACAGCAGATATTAAATAAACACCTTACCGTTTCGTCAGATTGAGCCAGATGGTTTTCGGTTCCGTGAAGTTTTCAATAGCCGCTTCACCGTGTTCCCTGCCGCAACATAGGCAATCGGTTCTTCTGTTGCGGGATCGATGATAGTCGAATATTCACCGTTTTCCGCTGGTGTCCATTTCCCATCAATCAGCAATTCATACTTTGGAATCTGGTGTTCTATAAGAGTTCCTATCTGTTTGTTGAATTTCAACTTCTTTTTACTTCGCTATTAAATCATTGATTTATCTGTTTTTATCCTAACGTCAACAACAAAGCCATCTTGAATTTTCCATCAGCTTTCACATAATGTTTCCCATTCTTGGCAAACTTGAAGTTTTCACCTGCTTTTATATGGAATTCTTTTCCTTCATAACCAATGATTCCTTTGCCGTCCAAGGCAAAAACCAATGCTTCACCCGGAGCCGAATGCTCGGAAAGCCCAGTTCCTTCATCGAAACTCATAATGACAAATTTCAATCCGGAATCATTGATCAAATCCATATTGACAATCCTACCTTCCTGATATGGCAGCAATTCCGCCAATTTCAGAACCTTGCCTTCCTCCAATACCCTATTCATCTTTGAATCCTTTTTTATTGCGATTTCCGTATAAATACAGCTTTCCTGCGTCCGCATACCCACAGGCCTGCTCTGCGGGAGAACAATCAATCCACCTTCTTCAAGCTTCCAGACATCGCCTTTATCTGTATAGACATCCATCTCCCCTGAGTGGACCACACAAAGCTTTGGATATTCATAGGTCTCAGCACTTATATCTGTTTCCTGGGCAAGTGAAAAATATGAAACATCATAGCCATTTCCGCTATAAATACTTCTTGAGACCGTACATCCAGGGACAATCGGATTATCGTGTGGAATCGAGAATGTCTGCCCCGTTTTTTCTTTCACAATCCTTCCTTTTTATCCATTCCTGGCATTTCCAGCCACGAGCTTCTCCTGGAGTTTCATTCTAGCAATATTCCCAAAAGTCTGCTGATGGCAGGTTCAGTCTGGAAAAACCAAGGCTGCAAACATCATCCAATCAACCGATGACAGCGGTTCCCTTGACCTGCGCAAAGACTGGTTTCCCTGGTTCAAGACCCAGTACTACCGCTGATTTACGGGTAATTCTGGACAACAGATGGGTACCAGAAGCATCCAGCTCCACCATCACCTGCCCATCTCCGCTGTCAGACAGGTCTACCACCACCGCCTCAATCGCATTAAGAATACTCGTCTCTCCAGGCCGCTCAATAGAAAGACTGACATCTCTTGCCTGCACCCGCAGCCGCAAAGGCTGTCCCACCTGCCAGTTATCTTCTGTCGGCAGGAAAACCTGCCCGCCAGCAAACTGGAAAGTGCTTAACCGGAATGCGGCATCCATCTCCACAATCTGTCCGGCAATCATTGCCGAAGCCGTATCATAATGCGCCAATGGCAGGTCAAGCCGTGTCAGCATCTCATTGGTCGGACCATAGGCGGCAATCCTGCCTCGTTCCAGCAGCACCAGATGGTCTGACAACGCCGCCACCTCTTCCAGTGAATGGGTGACATACAGGATTGGAATGCTCAGTCCAGTATTCAGCCGATGCAGGTACGGCAGGATTTCCTGCCTGCGCTTCTGATCCAGTGCCGCCATCGGTTCATCCATCATCAGAATATCCGGCCCTGTTGCCAACGCACGGGCAATGGAAACCCGCTGTCGCTCACCGCCAGACAAAGTGTCCGGCATTCGGTCAAGCAAATGTCCGATGCCCAACAGCTCAACTGCCTGTTCAAGCGAAACCGCATGACGCCCCTCTTTCACCCGCTTCATGCCAAACTGCAGGTTCTGAGTGACGTTCAGATGCCCGAAAAGCCTCGCATCCTGAAAGACAAACCCCAACGGCCGTTGATAAGTCGGCAGAAACAGCCGTTTGCCATCATCCTGCCAGACATTCCCTTTGATACGAATAAAACCATCGGTTGGACGTTCCAGCCCGGCAACCGCCCTCAGCAATGTGGATTTGCCAACCCCAGACTCCCCGAAAAACGCCGTGACACCCGCACCTGGCAATGTCAGGTCAAATGACAACTGATACCCTGGGAAAGTAACGGTTCCCCTGAATTGCAGGCTGTTCATGCACGCCGCCTGTTTGGATTGAAAAGATACAACAGCAACAGCACGATAAACGAAAATGCCAACAGCCCTGCTGACAGATAATGCGCCTGGGTAAATTCCAGGGATTCAACATGGTCATAGATCGTGACCGACAGCACACGAGTCTCGTCCGGGATATCCCCACCGATCATCATCACGACACCGAATTCCCCGACAGTATGCGCAAACCCCATCACGATTGCCGTGATGTAACTGGATTTCGCCATCGGCACAATGACTGAAAAGAAAGTATCCCAAGGAGACGCTCGCAAAGTCGCTGCGGCTTCAATGGGTCCCCTGCCAATGCTCTCAAACGCATTCTGGAGCGGCTGAACCACAAACGGCAGGGAATAAATGACAGAAGCAACCAGCAAGCCATAGAATGTAAATGGCAGGCGGGGAATCCCGATTGCATCACACAGACTTCCGACAGGTCCCTTGGGCCCCATCAGGACCAGCAGATAAAAACCCAATACCGTCGGCGGCAGAACAAACGGCAGGTTGACCGCCGCATTGATTGGACCGCGCCACCATCCCCGGGTATGCGCAAGATGCCAGGCAAGCGGCGTCGAAACCACCAGCAGGATCAGGGTGGTCAACGTCGCCAGCTTGAGTGTCAATATAACCGCTGACCAGTCAACCCCTGGCATCGTCCAATACTTTCAAGCCGATCAATTGGAATAACCGTAGCTCTTCATCACCTTGCGGGCTTCAGGAGACTTCAGATATTTCATCAAAGCCACTGCGGCAGGATTGTTCTTACCGCCTGGCAGCAGGACGGCATCCTGACGGATTGGTTTGTAATAACTCTGAGGTACCAGCCAATAAGAGCCACCATGCGTCAGTTTACCATCTTTGTAAATCTGAGACATCGCAACAAAACCGAGCTCCGCATTGCCTGTTTCGATATAACCAAATGTCGTACCGATATTCTTGCCGACAACCAGTTTGTCATTGACCGCCGCTGTCAGCCCCATTTTCTGCAAAGTCTGAGTTGCTGCCAGACCATAAGGTGCCAGCTTGGGATCTGCAATGGCGATATGGTTGTAAGAACCGGTTTTCAGGACCTGTCCGTTCTTGTCAACATAGCCTGGGGTAGCAGACCACAATGCCAGCTTACCGATGGCATAGGTGAAACGGGAACCCGGGACGATGCCGCCTTCCTGTTCCAACTTGATCGGTTTTGCTTCATCAGCGGACAGGAAGATGTCATAAGAAGCCCCATTCTTGATCTGGGCAACAATCTTGCCGCTGGCTTCTGCGGAGATGGAAACCGTATGACCAGTTGCACGCTGGAATTTTGCGGAAATATCCTGCAAAGGCTCCTTGAAGTTGGCGGCAACAGCAACACTGACATTTTCCGCAGATGCCACAGCAGCGGCAGCTGCCATCATCCGACCAACGAGGAGTTTCGGTAACTTGACTGCTTTCAACATGTTGATTCCTTTCGCTATTCATAAAAGTAATAGCGATTTTAACACCATACTTATTGAAAAGGGAATGGTTTACAATGCCTCTTATTCTGTTCTCTTCTGGACAAGGTTTTTACAATGCGTGATCCTGCTTCTTCTTTAGCCAATGCCTTCAGCAACACCCTGTCGGACAAGCGTATTGAGGTACTCCGCAAAATCGGGGAAACCGGTTCCATCTCACAAGCTGCCCGGGAAACCGGCATCAGTTACAAAGCTGCCTGGCAGGCCATTGACACCCTGACCAACCTGACCGGTGTCACGTTGGTTGAAAAAGCGGTCGGCGGCATTGGCGGCGGCGGTGCCAGACTGACCGAAGCAGGGAACCGCCTGCTGGAAATCGCGGACGTCCTGCTGGAAAACCGCAACGAAGTCCTGAAACATTTTCAGGACGACCAGACCACCAGCGGCCAGCACCGGGTTTCTACCCTCAGCATTCGGACCAGTATGCGCAATTACCTGCCCTGTCATGTTGTCGGGTTGAAAATGAATGGTCAGGTAGTCCGGGTTTGTCTGGCAGTGGTCGATGAAATTCCTGGCATCATTTCCCGTATCACCCGCACCAGCGCTGAACTGCTGGGTCTGGAAGCCGGTCTTTCTGTCATAGCCATGTTCAAGGCAATGGCCGTTAAGGTATCTGACGAAGCCCCCTCTGAAAACATGACATCCGCTAACCATCTGCAAGGCACCGTCACCCGTGTTTCCCGGGGTGCCAGCGGTGATGAGATTACCCTTGAACTGAAACCTGGAATGCAGGTGGTCGGCTTTGCGCCTTCCGAAAAACGCCTTGACATCGGTGATACCGTCTATGCAGCCGTGGATGAGTCCGCCGTTGTTGTCGCCTTGCCATAACGACTGTTAAATGGAAAACTGCCATGGAACACCACCCAGTCGCCTCAACCCTGGCTGTCCAGCGCCAGAAAAAAGGACAGCTGGCAAACACTTCCGATACCGTTGCCGAAGAAGTCCCGGTCGCATTGGTTTACAACGGCGTTTCCCATGCTGTCATGCTGGCAACACCTGCTGACCTGGAAGATTTCGCCATCGGCTTTTCCCTCACGGAAAACATCATCCTTTCCCCTGAAGAAATCTATGACATTGAGGTTGTAGAAGCCTTCAACGGCATCCGGGTTGAGATTGAGATTGCCAGTGAACGCTTTATCCGCCTGAAAGAACGCCGCCGCAACCTGACCGGCAGAACAGGCTGCGGTCTCTGTGGAACAGATTCCCTGGCACAGGCCGTCAAGGTCCTGCCAAAACTCCCCAAAACGCCATCTGCTGCAATCACCGCCATCCTTGCCGGCTTCATCCAGATGGAAACCCTGCAATCCCTTAAACAACAAACAGGAGCAACCCATGCCGCAGCTTGGCTGGCAGAAGATGGGATGGTTTCCCTTGTCCGTGAAGATGTCGGCAGACACAACGCCCTTGACAAACTCATCGGCGCTCTCAGCCGACAGCTGGTTGACCGGTCAACCGGTGCCGCACTCGTCACCAGCCGTGCCAGCTATGAAATGGTGCAGAAATGCGTCTTGGCAGGCATTCCGACCCTTGCCGCTGTCTCTGCGCCAACCGCCCTTGCCATACGCATGGCAGAACAGTCCGGGTTGCTGCTGCTTGGCTTTGTCCGTGGTGAAGACTATACCGTCTATGCCAATGGCCAGCGGCTGATCTGTTAGGAAAGAAACACGATGAAAGACAAACTCCAATTATTTGAAGACCGGCAGATACGTTCTGTCTGGGATGAAGAAAAAGAAGCATGGTATTTTTCTGTTGCTGATATTGTCCAGGTACTAACAGACAGTACTGATCCGCGGCAATACATCAAGAAAATGCGGATTCGTGACCCAGAGTTGAACGCCAACTGGGGTACAATTTGTACCCCGGTTCAAATGAGAGCCGCAGATGGAAAGAACCGGAAAGTTCAGGCCGCAAATATCCAAGGTCTATTTCGCATCATCCAATCCATTCCATCCCCCAAGGCAGAACCTGTCAAGCTCTGGCTCGCACAGGTCGGCATATAAACCAGCCAAAAAACCGCAGTATAATGAACAGATTGTTTCCAACCGAATCCTTAGACAACGACCATGAAATTTGAAACCTTAGCTGTCCATGCCGGCTACACACCAGATCCTGTCACCAAATCCGTGACGGTTCCCATCTATCAGACCGTTTCCTATGCGTTTGACAGCGCCCAGCACGGCGCAGACCTGTTCGACCTGAAAGTTCCCGGCAACATCTACACCCGCATCATGAACCCGACTACGGATGTGCTGGAAAAACGGGTTGCCGCATTGGAAGGCGGTGTCGGTGCACTGGCCGTTTCATCCGGCATGACAGCTGTCATGTATTCCATCATGACCATTGCCGAAGCAGGCGACAACATCATCGCATCTTCTACCCTGTATGGCGGCAGTTATAACCTGTTTGCCCATACCTTCCCGCAATATGGTCTGGAAGTCCGCTTTGCAGACCCATTGAAAGACGATGATTTCTCCGCACGGATTGACGACCGGACCAAAGCCATCTATTGCGAATCAGTCGGCAACCCCCTGGGTAACATCACTGATATTGAAAAACTGGCGAAAATTGCCCATGCGCACAACATCCCGCTCATCGTGGATAACACCGTACCCAGTCCCTACCATTGCCGTCCAATCGAATTCGGCGCGGATATTGTGGTTCATGCGTTAACCAAATCCATGGCAGGCCATGCAAACAGCCTGGCTGGCTGTGTTGTTGACAGCGGAAAATTTGACTGGAAATCCAATCCGAAGAAATTCCGGCGCTTACAGGAACCGGATGTCTCTTATCATGGCGTGGTCTATACCGATGTGTTTGGTGAAGGCGCTTATATCGCCCGCTGTCGTGTTGTGCCCCTGCGCAACACTGGCGGCGCCTTGTCCCCAATGAATTCTTGGCTGATCCTGCAAGGCATTGAAACGCTGCCGCTGCGTGCTGACCGTGCTTCAGAAAACGCCCTTGCCATTGCCAAATTCCTCAGCAATCATCCAAAAGTTTCCTGGGTCAACTGCGCCGCATTGGAAGGACACCGTGACTATGCGCTTTGCCAGAAATATATGAACGGCAAATCACCAAGCATCCTGTCCTTTGGGGTCAAGCCGTCTGCTGGTGTCGGTCCCCGTGAAGCTGGGGCAAAAGTATTGGATGCCGTCAAACTGTTCACGCGGCTGGTCAATATCGGGGATACCCGTTCGCTGATTACCCATTCCGCATCAACAACCCACCGCCAGCTGAGTGCTGAAGAACTGGCAAAAGCCGGCGTCAGTGAAGACATGATCCGCCTGTCTGTCGGTATTGAAAATATTGATGACCTGCTGGCAGACCTTGACCAGGCATTGGCGGCAGCTTAACACTTTTTCTGCCAATCATAAGCTGGTAAAAACACGGGAAGAAATCCTATGATAGAATTTCTTCCCGTGTTTTGTTTTCTGTTTATGGTTCACAACATCATTGACAAGTTAACAAATCACAAGAAAACTGAAGCAGATGTGCCAAAGAAATCTGCCAATTTGCCTGCCATCTTTGGAGAAATCTTCCGGACACCCCTTTCAAAATCGGAAATACGATGTTGCTTGATTCCCAATGCATCAGCAAGCTGTTTCTGGGTTAAGGCTTCCCTGTAACGAAAACCACGCAGAATCGTTGCAGGATTCCGGGATCCAAGCACTTCTTCCGCAGTATAGGTACGGTCTTCTTCATGCTTATGTTCCTGCCCCTTGATGACATCAAGGATAGCCTGGATAACATACTCGATTTTTTCTGCATATGACATATTAAAAATTTTCCAGACTGTGATACCCATCATTGCAACACAATGCTTTCGGAAAAAGCATAACTGGTAATCACTGTCCAACCTTTTCCCTGCCCTTTTTTATTGCCAGCTGTTGGTGTGTCAAATCCGATCTATCTTTGGTTGACCATATTCCCGTTTCATGGCTTCTGTAGAGATGACCCATTGCTTGCCATATTTGCAAACATCGACACCATTGACCAATTTGCCGTAAGAAATCGCTTTGCGCAGGGTACTTTCATTCAGTCCCCAAAGCTGGGTTGCATCTGTAAAAGCCATCAGGCCATCAAAAGGCGTCTTGACCGTTTTGCCATTTTCAAACAGTTCATTACAGGACAAGTCAAGATCATCATTCCAGACAATCCCGTAACCGCCCATATCGACTGTTACGCCATAGAACAATTCAGGCGTATTTTCCAGTTCTTTGAATGATGCCCATTTAGAAAACAAGGGCTTGACATCATAAATCTTGGTCACACCCTCTGCAAACTGCACACTCAAACGGTAGTCAGGCAGAGCGGTAACTGCTTTCACCTTATGAAACATCGCATCATCTCCTTTCACCACAACTTTTCACAAAAGAGAGAGACAATCTCATTTATTCGAGGGGAGGCAAAGACTTGAATTCTTGCGTATCCCAAATATCCAGAAGACTATCCTTATGGATACCTACCCATTCCCGCACCATTGCCAATGCCTTCGGCGGTAAATGCCCTTCCAATATTTCGCCTTTTCGGATTTCAATAGCCGCCATATCGTCACCATAAAGGGCATGAATATGTGGCGGATTATGTTCCGCTTGTTGAAAATACATACGGATAATAATCCCGTAAAACCTCGATAAAACTGGCATCGTTGCAACCTCTATTCCTATTGTTTTTAATGTTATCACGAAACCGTGATAACGCAATCAGTTTAACCGCCTCTCGGCACATCATGCTTTCGGAAAAAGCATGACTGACAACCAACCGCCCAGCCTTTTCCCAGCCATGTCAATCTTTTCCAGAAAAATTTTCCTTGAACCGTTTTTCTCCTGAAAAATTCCAACAAACCCCTTTCCTCGTAACAAAAACACCGTTTTTTAACGTTGTTAGGACTTCCTGTGTGAACAATTTACAACAACCTGCACGTTTGACGTGACAAAGGGGGGGGGGGGGTAGAATTTTTCGTACCCGAGAGGTCTCTGTATCAGCTGATAAATCGGATGCCTCTTTGGAATTAAAGATTTATCTACATGTAGATCGACCTTCTAAAAAGGGAAATTAAAATGAAAAAAACTCTTATTGCTTTAGCTGTCCTGGGCGCCGCTTCCAGCGTTGCCTATGCACAGTCCAACGTGACCATCTACGGTATCGTTGACACCGGTTATGTCAAGAAGACCGGTTACGACACTCAGATGGACGAAAACATCAACAACCGTATCGGTTTCAAAGGTGTTGAAGACCTCGGCGGTGGCATGAAAGCCACTTTCAATCTGGAAAAACGTTTCAACCTGTATGATGGTACTAATAATTCCAAACAAGATAAAGACTGGGAAGGTGCCGCCAATGTCGGTTTGAAAGGTGACAGCTGGGGTTGGGTTCGTTTGGGCCGTATGAACGGTATCGCCACCGAAAACATCCGTAAATTCGATCCATTCTATCAGTATGGTGTTGCTGGCATGATTGATTCCACCCAGCGTGGTGTTCGTACCGACAACACTATTCGTTACGACTCCCCTAACTGGGCTGGTTTC
>CAVERB010000004.1:0-7703 GCA_963618105.1 Oxalobacter sp.
GACTCGAACCCACGACAACCGGAATCACAATCCGGGACTCTACCAACTGAGCTACTCCCACCATTACAGATGAATAACATTCTGGAACAAAGAATTCTACAAAGTCATTCTGGAAATGGCAAGGACTTCTTTTTTCAGCAACGAGGATATCTGAGCGAACGGTTTGGTTCAGATGGTTTGGATACTTTTCTCCGGCAGATTTTCAGGTATCCCGGTCTTTCAGAAGATGAAACTGCTTTGTTTTGGCTGGATGAGCGGTGTTACGTCAGTTTCAAACAGTATCTGGGTGGACAGGTCTTTTCCGGCCGTTTTTTCAATCAGTTCGACTTGAGTCAGTGCAGGTTTTTTCCGAAAGACAACTATCCGTCCAGTGTCTGACAGGATTTCATAGAAGCTGTCTGGCAGGTAGGTGACTGCGCCTGAAAAGAGGATGATGTCGAAAGTTTTTCCCATCTGATGGAAGTCAACTGCAAAGCCATCAGCGCAAATGACCTGTGCATTGTGGACTCTCTGTTGTTCCAGATGGGTCTTTGCGGATTGGGCAGACTGGGGATTGATTTCCAGAGTGGTGACATAACGGGTCAGCTGGGCCATCAGAGCTGTAGAGAAGCCCGTCCCGGTTCCAATCTCAAGGACTGTGTCAGTTTTCAGGGGTGTTGCGGCTTGCAGGATTTTCGCATCAGTCAAGGGAAGGAGCATCTGTTGTCCGTCTGCAAACGGAACCGGTATTTCGGCATAGGCATAGTTCCGGTAGGCTTCCGGCACAAAGATTTGCCGGTCAACAGCATCAAATGCTTCGAAAACCAGCGGAAGGTGAATGCCACCTGCCCGCAGCTGGTTTTCAATCATGTTGTGGTAGGCATCAAGCATGGGTTCCCGTTGAAAAAGACCTGAAGTGTATTCTAGCAAAGGGCATCCTGTCTGTGCATCTTGTCAGACGGGGTCAGGAACCGGAAACAATCCGGGCTCCCAAGGCCTTGTAGATAGCGTTTTCCTCATTGATGGCTTTGTATTTGGTTTCCAACAGGGACATCAGCGACTGGTTTTCTGAACATCTTGCTTCAAGCCAGTCTTTGAGTTCATAGGTGCCGACCTGGTAACGTTGTTGGCTGTAATGGCTGATTTTGACATCATTGGTGTATTTTTCCTGCTGGATACCGAGCTGGGAACGGGTCCGCTGATAGGTATAGTAATAGGTATCTACTTCGTTCAGTGCTGTATTGATGGCAGAGGTCAGTCCGAGTTTCGCATTTTCAAATTCTGCTTCAGACATCCGAATGTTCCAACGCAGTTTGTTCCATTGCAGGAATGGCAGGTTCAGGTTGATCGTACCGCCCAGCATCGGGGCGTTGAACATGGTTCGGGCGCGGTTTGAGGAAACCCCCAGCGTACTGCCGATGGTAATGCTTGGGTACAGGTCTCCTTTGGCGGCTTCCCAGTCCAGGAATGCGGATTGGACCCGGAATTCAGCAGCCTTGACATCAGGGCGCATTCCCAATGCCGCGACAGGGACGTTCAGATCAACATCTGTGAGCGGGGTGTCCATCAGGTTGTCATTGGAGACAGCCAGAGGATCTTCCGGACGCAGGTTCAGCAGGTTCCGGAGCGTCTGTTCTACTTGTTTATGTTCTGTCTCAAAAGCCGCCAGGCTGTTTTTAGAGGTCAGCAATGCTTTGTCTGCGTTCAGGGGTTCAGAAATGTCCACCTTGCCAACCCGGTGTTTGTTCCGGGAGATGGTCAACAATCGGGAATAGAAGTCAATGTTCTGCCGGGTAATCTTGATGGCATTGTTCAGGTAAACCAGATGGAAGTAACTGTCCACGACATTGTTGATAAGTGCCAGACGGGCAGATTCCAGGTCAAGCTGGGTTGCTTTGAATTCCCATTCCTGTGCAGATGCGGCATCTCGCAGGCGGTGCCAGAGGTCAATTTCATAACTGACACCCAGTTGGGCATTGTAATTGTGTGTCGTGCGGCCTTCTTTCAGGTTTTTTTCCGCACCAGCCCCTGCGGAACCATAGAATGAGGGAATCAGGTCTTCTCCCAGCAGGTTGGCTTCGTACAGCGCTTTGTTGACATTGATGGCGCTTTTACGCAGGTCGATGTTGTTGGCAAGCGCTTGTTCAACCAGAGCATCCAGTTTTGGATCGCCATAGATGTGCCACCATGCACGGTCAACCTGGTATTGTTCTGCAATCGCTTGTTGGGATATCAGGCCGCTGTCAGGGATTTCCGCCATTTTTGTGGCACAGCCTGCCAGCATTGCAGAGAGCAGGATTGTCGGAATCAGCCGTTTCAGTCGCATTGTATATCCATTCTATAAATGTCAAAAAAACCATCAGTCCATATGAGGTGTCATTTATCCTTTCTCAATCACTGCTCAGGGCATCAACAGGATTGAGTTTCGCCGCGTTTTTCGCCGGGATATAGCCGAAGATGACACCGATCATGGTAGAGCAGAACAGGGCAAGGATGACCGATGCGGCGGAATACGACATGGTGAACATCTTGACGAACATCGAGAACAGGAAACCGATGCCGAATGCAAAGAAGATGCCCAGGAAACCACCGATGATGCAGATGAGTACAGCTTCAATCAGGAACTGCTGCAGGACACTGCTCCGCCGGGCACCGACTGCCATGCGGATGCCGATTTCACGGGTACGCTCAGTCACGGATACCAGCATGATGTTCATGACACCGATGCCGCCGACAACCAGCGAAATCAGTGCAATGCAGGAAATCAGCAGACGCATCGTACCGGTTGTGCTTTCAACGGTCTGGCGGATGCTGTCGGTGTTGATGGTGAAGAAGTCTTCTTTGCCATGCTTGACGGTCAGGAAGCGGATGATGTTCTTTTCTGCTGCCGTCATACTGACATCATCGACAATTTTCACGGTGATGGATGAGATGTTCCTATCGCCGGTAATGCGGTTCATCACAGCAGTATAGGGGGACCACATTTGCAGAGTATCTTGTGGACCGAAGTTGGCGTTCTGTTTTTCAGAGATGCCGACGATTTTCAGGGGATGCCGGTTGAAGATGATGGTTTGTCCCAGGATTTCACTGTTGTGCTCATTGGCGAACAGTTTGTTCTTGGTGTTTTGGTCAATGACGACGACGGCATTGCCTTTGACGATATCTTCTTTCGTCAGCAGCCGTCCTGCTTCTGCCTTGAGGCCTTTCACATCGAAATACTGTTCACCAACACCCTGCAGCTGACCTGTAACAGAGATGTTCTCCCGGGTGATGTTGCCGGATGAACTGACGGCAGGTGTTGAGCTTGCGACATAACTCTGCCTTGCCAGCAGGTCCGAGTCATGTACAGTGAGGGTCTTGTACTTGCTTGAGTTTCTGTCACCGAAGCCATGTCCAGGCATGATGACGACGGTATTCGTCCCCATCGAATTGATGTCAGACAGGATTTTTTCCTGGGAGCCTTTGCCCAGCGCCACCACAGAGACCACTGAAGCGATGCCGATGATGATGCCAAGCATCGTCAGCATGGAACGCATCTTATGGGCACGGATAGCCTGGATGGACATCTTGAACGCTTCGACAAACTGGTCTTTCAGGTATTCAAAGGTGCTTCGGATATCTCTTTTCAGTTCATAGACCTTGGCACTGTTCTTGTTCGGTCTGAGCCGTTCGTCACCGATAATCTGGCCATCCTTGATTTCAATGACACGGTTTGCCGCTGCGGCGATTTTCTGGTCATGGGTGACCAGAATGACGGTATGGCCGGCATTGTTCAGCTGCTGCAGGATTTCCATCACGTTTTCACCACTCTTGGAGTCCAGTGCGCCGGTCGGTTCGTCGGCAAGGATGATGTCTCCCCCATTCATCAGGGCACGGGCGATGGAGACACGCTGCTGCTGGCCGCCTGAGAGTTCAGAGGGCAGGTGCTCGACCCGTTCACCCATGTCAAGGTCTTTCAGCAGTTGTTCTGCGCGGGCTTTGCGGACTTGCTGTTTCTCACCGGAATAGATGGCTGGCAGTTCGACATTTTCCTTGGCGGATAAAGAGGTCAACAGGTTGTAACGCTGGAAGATGAAGCCGATATAACGGCTGCGCAGGGTTGCGAGGTCGTCAGCACTCATGCCTTCAATGTCTTCGCCTGCAATCTTGTAGTCACCTGAGGTGGAGGTATCCAGGCAGCCGATGATGTTCATCAGCGTTGATTTCCCGGAACCGGATTGCCCGATGATGGCGACAAAATCCCCTGATTCGATATCAAGGTCAATGTCTTTCAGGACATGGACCTTGCTGCCGCCAGTGCCGTAGATTTTGTTGATGCCGCGCAGTTCGATGATGTTCATGGCTTACATCCTTGGTCCACGCATCTTGGAAGTGGCACCGACTTTTTCACCTTCGCTGACTTCAGATGAAATGACTTCTTCTCCTTCGGAAACGCCTGAAAGGACTTCGGTATAGACGCCGTCGGTAATACCGATTTTGATTTCACGTTTCTCAACCTGGTCCTTGTCTTTCAGGATGCGGATGTAGTACTTGCCGCCGCTGCTGGTGACGGCAATGCTGGGAACCACCAGGACATTTTCAGCATCTGCCACCAGGATAGTGCACTGGGTCATCATGCCGATACGCAGTTTGCCTTCAGGATTGTCAACAAAGCTTTTGCCATAGTAGTAGACAGCGGAGGTACTGGAGCTGCTGGAAGAACTGGAGCTGCTCTTGTCGTAGCTGCCGTCGCTCAGGGTTGTCAGGCCAGGGTCAATGGAATCCAATGTGGCATGGAAAACCGTGTTTGGTTCAGACAAAATGGTATAGTCAACTGGCATCCCCTGCTTGACTTTGGTGATATCCCCTTCTGAAATCTGGATGTCGATTTCCATTTCATTCAGGTTGGCAATCTTGATGATGGTTGGGGTTGTTTGGTTGGCGTTGACGGTCTGGCCTTCTTCGACAGGGACAGAGACGACAGTGCCATCCAAAGGCGCACGGATCTTGGTGTAACCCAGGTTGGTTTCATCGGTGTTGATCGCCAGCAGGGTCTGTTTGATGAGGGAAGCGGTTTCGTCCACATTCGCTTTTGCAATGGCGTAGGCATCTCTCGCATTGTCCAGGTTTTCCTTGGAGGTGGCATCTGTCCGGATCAATGCCCGTTCACGGTCATAGGCACGTTTAGCGACTTCTAGGGTGGTTTTACGGGCTGCCAGCTGTGCTTTATAGGTTTCCAGGCGCAGTTTGTCGGTACGCAGGGCATTTTCCTGAGTGGTGGAATCAATTTCAGCGATCATCTGCCCCTGTTTGACTTCCTGTCCCAATACGACATGCAGTTTCTTGATCTGACCGCTGACCTGCGCACCGACAGTGACTAGGTTGACGGCACTGATTTCGCCGGTTGCTTCAACGGCATGCCGGATGCTGCCGATACGGGCTTTTTCAGTCATATAGGTAACATTGCTTTTTCGGTTGGAGAGCCATATTGCCAGGAGAGCAATGATGATGACTAGGATAATTGCGGCAGGGATCCAGACTTTGGGTCTTTTGAAGTTTTTGAGTCTATCAAGCATGATTTATTCGTAACTTGTTCTGCATTTTTTTCATCTGAAAGTCAGATGACGGCTGTTGATGGAGATTGCCAAACGGGGGCATGACAATCTCATTCGTTCCACTTTCCAGCGTTAAGGTAGGTTTTTTCTGGAATGGGCTCAAGCAAATCAACAGCTTGTTACAATTCAGTCGGATATTATAGTGATATCGGGCAAAAAACGTTGATTTAAAATCATAAATATCGTTTTTTCCAGTCTTCTTCGCCCGCATCCTGTCCAATGGGAGTATGATGTCGCTTTTTTGGGCAGGTTATATTTCACAGGATATTTCATGGATTTCGCTTTAGCGGTAAAAGCCTTCATCATGGGGATTGTTGAGGGATTGACAGAGTTCTTGCCGATTTCTTCGACAGGTCATCTGATCCTGGCAGGCAGTCTGCTGGATTTCACCGGGGAAAACATCAAGGTTTTTTCCATTGCGATTCAGGCAGGCGCAATGCTTTCCGTTGTCTGGGTTTACCGTCAGAAGATATTGGCTGTCCTTTTTGGGATGTTCACCCAGGAAAAGGAACGCCGGTTCGCCATTAATGTCATCATTGCGTTCATTCCTGCAGCAGTACTTGGTCTGCTGTTTGCCAAGAAAATCCAGGCTTTTCTCTTTTATCCAGTGCCTGTTGCCGCTGCATTCGTCATTGGCGGTCTCATCATCCTGTTTGTTGAACGCCGGAACAATAACCGGAGCCATTCCCGTGTGGAATCCATTGATGATATGACTTTCATGGATGCCCTGAAGGTCGGTATCGCCCAGGCATTTGCCTTAATTCCCGGCACCAGCCGGTCAGGTGCGACCATTATCGGCGGTATGCTGTTTGGATTGTCCCGTAAGGTCGCGACAGAATTTTCTTTCTTTCTAGCGATGCCGACGTTGTTCGGTGCTTCTGTCTATTCCATCTATAAGGAGCGCGACCTGTTGATGGCTTCTGACATTCCGCTTTTTACAATCGGTACCGTTTCATCCTTTATCTTCGCTTTCTTCTGCGTCCGCTGGCTGCTGCGTTTCATCAGTTCCCATAATTTCATTCCTTTTGCCTGGTATCGCATCGCGTTCGGTATCTTTGTGTTGGTCAGTGCCCATTATGGTTGGGTCGTCTGGGCAGAGTGAACGGTTCCTGCCTTGACAACATTGACGGCAGGTGCTGAAAAGCATCTGCTATTTTTGTTTTTTGGGAAACAACGGACCGAGCTGTCTTTTCAAAATGTAATCAGGTTTGCGGGACTGATAAAGGGTTCTGGTAAACTTTGAAAAGTTGTTTTTGCTGAAGGAGTCTTTATGAACCGTCTCCACCGTCTTGCCATCGCATTGTTGGCATCATTCAGTCCTTTGGTGGTGTCTGCCGCAACTTATGAAACCAGCGCAACAGACCGTCAGGGGCTGTCATTGACTGTCTATGAACAGGCTCAGACCCTGGTGCGTGATACTCGCCGTGTGCAGACCGGATCGGGGCGTTTCGATCTGGTTGTGCAGGATGTGAGTGAACGAATACAGCCTGAAACCCTGATGCTGGAATCCAGCGGACGTTTACGGCTTTCTGGTGCGACTTTCAATACTGCCCTGTTGACACCAGACAATCTGATGAAGGCCTATATTGGCAAGGAAGTGACTCTGCTCCATACAAATCCGGCAACCGGGCAGGAAACGGCAAGGCGTGCGAAGCTGCTGTCGATGAACGGCGGCGGTATTGTCCAGGTGGATGGACATGTGGAAACGGTGTCTGCTGACAGGATTGTTTTTGACAAGGTGCCTGTGGGATTGTATCCATCACCTGTCCTGGTGCTGGATGTACAGGGCGGTTCAGGCAGCAGGCAGGACATGACTTTCAACTACCTGACAGGGGGATTGTCATGGCAGGCGGATTACACGGCTGTCGTGGGACGACATGATGATGTGATGTCATTGGTTTCATGGGCGGTGATTGGCAACAGCAGTGGTGTGGATTACCGGAATGCCAAGGTACAGCTGATGTCTGGGAAGCAGGAACAGGTTTCGCGTTATCCCCAGTTCGGGGTGATGATGGCGGCAAAATCAATGGATGCCGGTGCAATGATGGGAAACGACACAGCATCTGAAGAGTCGTTTGCTGATTATCATCTGTATACGATGCCTGACCGTATCGATATCCTGGACAAGCA
>CAVERB010000005.1:0-12417 GCA_963618105.1 Oxalobacter sp.
TTTCTTATGGACACAACAATATGGGAAAACGGTTGTCGTCACGAAGCATCAGCCGAATTGTGAAGCAGTCGATGGTGTCGGTGGGTCTCAATTCTCCGAGACTAACCGCGCATTCACTGCGCCATACAGCAGTGACATTGGCGCTGAAAGGCGGTGCGACGTTGCAGCAGGTGCAACAGTTTGCCCGCCATCGGCTGATTGGGACGACTTTGCGCTATGCGCATAATCTGGAAGCTGTGCTAACCCCTTGTCCGCAGTTGGTGATGAAGCTGATTGGCAGGCTGGATTATTCGGGAATACCGATTGGGTAACGGCACACTGCGCTTTCTGGAATCTTTCACTATTATTGTCTATGCAGCTATCCCGGCTGGATAGCATGGCGGATTTTTTGATTCTGGGATGGATGTTTTAACTCTGGAAAATGAATAAGAAGTTTTGAATATGCTATGCTTTCCAAAACAAATGGAAACAAGGTGATGAATGGGACTGCCGACAAGCCCCGTGATTTATCTTTCACGCTGTCGGAATCTATACTTTCCTTTACCATGGCCGGATACTGGTTCTATGACTCCCTTATCTGCCATTTTTTTCAAAAGCTCCGATGCTCTTGATGGTTTAATGTCGATTACGTCCATCACATCCGAGCGTCCGAAGATCGCCTTATCGGGAAACGCCTCACGGAGCTTCAGAATCTGGCTTGCCGTTTTCGGCTGGAATATTTTTTCAATGTCCGGTTTTATGACATCAATGTCCGGTTTTATGACATCAATGTCCGGTTTTTCAGTTTCATTGAACGTTCCGCTGATATGCAATGTCCGGTTATGGAGCGGATGGTTCTCATTCAGGATAAGGTTTCGCAAGAACAGTTCCAGAAATTCTGTGGTCTCGTGGATACCGTTTTTCAAATCGTTATAATTTGCCCGAACAAGGGAATTGCGGAAATACCACGCATTCTCAGCAAAGATGTCATTTGTGACATCAAAGCCAAGTGTGCGCAGGTATTTGATTAAGAATACTGCCGTCGTTCTGGTGTTGCCTTCACCAAAGACATGGATCTGCCACAGTCTTGAGATGAACACCGCAAGGTGATGGATGATTTCATCCATCGTAAGATTTTTATAAGAGAACTTTTTTTCTTCGGAAAAGTCATAGTCCAATGTTGCTCGCAGCTCCGTAGCACTGCCGTAAAGCACCGTAGCACCGTTAAGCACCCATTCCTTTTTGGTGATATTGTAATCTCTGATGCGTCCGGCATGAGAATAGATACCGGTGAACAGCCTCCTGTGGATGGAGAGATATTCATTCGGAGCAAAGGTAAAAGCCTTTTCTGAAAGAAGTGCCGCAATTTTGGCAGAAACTTTGTCCGCTTCCTCTGTGCGATCTTCCGCATCACGGACAGGATTCTCCTCATAATAGGATTGAAGAAGCGCATTTGCCTCATCAAATGAAATTTCGCCCTCGATATTGCGGACAGCTGTATGCACCAGATATTCTGAAGTCTTTAATCCATCAACTGCCTGCAGGCCAATAGCTGTATGCCACGCATAACCTTTATCCCGCTTGTCCGGCTCGGATTCTTTTATATACTCCTTAAAAGGATCTTTATTCACTGAATATCACCTCGCTGAAGCTGACTATTCAACCTGTTCTCCCGCAACTGCTTGCGTTTGTGCTTAGACAGGTTCCGGTATTCCAGCAGGGGGTTCTGAGGCCGCCCGTCCTTGCCTGGATTAGCATATTTTCAAAAAAACCTCTGCTGTTTCGGGGCAGAGGTTTTTAAACGGGTTTTCCAAATCATCACTATCAGGTCACTTGATGTTGCGATTCGGCACACTGCGGCGCACCGCACCGGTATACAGCTGACGGGGACGACCAATGCGGAGGTCTGGATCAGAAAACATCTCTTTCCATTGCGCAATCCAGCCGACACTCCTTGCCAGGGCAAAAATGCCTGTAAAGAAAGAGGAAGGAATGCCCAGGGCGGACTGGACAATGCCGGAATAGAAGTCAACATTCGGATACAGACGGCGTTTGACGAAATAATCGTCTTCCAGTGCGACCCGTTCAATCTCAAGCGCGATCTTGAAAAGCGGATCATCCTTCAATCCCAGTTCATCCAGGACCTCATGGCAGGTTTCACGCATCAGGGTTGCCCGCGGATCATAGTTCTTGTAAACGCGATGGCCAAAACCCATCAATCGGTTGCCAGCGGTCCCCTCTTTCACAGATTTGACATAGGGTGCGACATTCTCGACAGATCCGATACGTCTGATCATCGCCAGAGACGCCTCATTCGCTCCGCCGTGTGCAGGTCCCCATAACGCTGCAATCCCGGCAGCAATACAGGCGAAAGGATTGGCACCGGAAGACCCTGCCAGCCGGACTGTCGAAGTGGAGGCATTCTGTTCATGGTCAGCATGCAGGATGAAGATACGGTCAAGCGCACGAACCAGCACATCATTCACCTTGTAATCTTCCATCGGCGTAGAAAACATCATCCGCATGAAATTCGCCGTGTAATACATATCCTTGCGCGGATAGACAAACGGCTGTCCCACCGTGTATTTGTAAGACATTGCTACCAATGTCGGAATCTTCGCCAGCAGTCGGATCGCCACCTGGTCACGGTGTTCCGGATTATTGAGATCCACCTGCTCATGGTAGAAAGAAGAAAGCGCCCCGACAATCGTCACCAGCAATGACATCGGATGGGAATCCCTACGGAAGCCCCTGAAGAAGAAGTGCATCTGTTCATGGACCATTGAATATTCCGCAATATCCTTGATGAAATTGTCATACTGCGCCTGTGTTGGCAGCTCACCATTCAGGAGCAGGTAACTCGCTTCCATGAAATTGCATTTCTTTGCCAGTTCCTCAATCGGATAACCGCAGTAAAGCAATTCGCCTTTATCGCCATCAATATAGGACAGGGATGAACGGCAGGATGCAGTTGCCATGAAACCAGGATCATAAGAAAGCTTGCCTGTCTTCTGGAAAAGAGGACGCATATCTATGCTGTCTGGACCCATTGTGCCCTTATATACCGGCAGATCAACGGATGGGGTTCCGTCTTCAAACGTCAACGTTGCTTTCATTACAGAATCGCTCATATCTTATTCAAATCCATCAAGTCAGCCCAACAGCATGCCAAGGGCATCCTATCCATCTATAAACTATGAATTATATCGTAATTACTCCGTTCTTATTGCCTTTTTGCACCAAAAAGAGGAGCACTACCAGAATTCCCTCTGATTGGGACTTTTTCCATCCCGTCTTACAGGACACCGAAATAGCGTAACGCGCGTACGACACCGTCTTCATCCACTGAGGCAGTGACATAATCTGCGCTGTCTTTGACGGCTTGTTCCGCTGATCCCATCGCCACACCAATCCCGGCATAAGTCAGCATCCCAATATCATTATGTCCATCTCCAAATGCCATCGTTTCTTCCGATTTGATGTTCTCGTATGCCAGCACTGCCCGGATACCGGCATCTTTGCCGCCGCCAACCGGTATTGCATCGAAACAAATCGGCAGAAAACGGGTCATCACAATATGCTTCAGTTCCCGGATGATGAGATTCTCTTTTCCTTCCGGCATGAAAGTAACAAACTGAAGCACCTCATCCTCAGGAAATGCCTCCAGGTCAGCAGGTTCAGGCAATGGATGATTGATGATACGGTACAGTTCTCTGACACGGTCATCAATGATATTGAGACTCCCGCCCTTTTCATGGATGAACAGGCAGGGGAAATGGTATTCCCGGATCAATGATTTGAGCCTGCGAATATCAGCAACATCAATCGTATGTTTCCGAATAACACCGGATGATCCATAACAGTATTGGCCATTCAAAACGACATAACCATCAAACCTGAAATACTGATCCATGAACGGCATCATGTTGGGCGAACGTCCCGTTGCAATATATAACCGGATGCCCTTTTCCCTTAAAGCCTGGAGCGCCTGCCGGGTTGACTCCGGCATCGAATGCGTTTTGAAACTGATTAAAGTGCCATCAATATCAAAAAAGACAGCTTTGATTTTCCTGGGTGGCATCTGCATGAGGGCTTTCTGTCGCTGTCTGACTGGGAATAGATGGCTGTCATCAGAAATCGGCTATCCTGCAAGCCAGGCAACAACAGAAACTAATCTGTTCCTAGTCATTTGAAATTCAATGAGCAGGTTGTGTCGGAAGCGGCACAGACGACGAAGTCAGTGCTGACGCTTTCTGCATTTCTGGCGGATTCACCGTGTTTTCCATGGTTTTGTCTTGCTGCTCCTGGTTAGAAACCATCCGTTTCACCGGTTTTCTGACAGGCTTTCTGGTTTTCCTGACAACAGGCTTTTTCTTCGCTGCCAGCGTCTTGACTCCCCAATGCCAGGGCGGTACCGGATTGCTTCCCGCCCATAGTCCATGCGAAGCTTCCTGTGCCTGCGTTTCCATCGACTGCCACCGCGCACAGATGTCATCCTTGCAGGTTGCAGGATGCACCCAAGCCAGACCTGCGCCCGTCAGATACGCCTGGATACTGTATTGATCATGGATATAGACAACGGCAACATCGGTATTGCCATCGGCATACATCCGATGGACATCTACAGAGCGCCCCAATACCAGATTACTGGTTGCATGCTTGGCCGCAAGACCGTATGGCTGGTTCAGTTTCGGGGCGGCAACACCATAAAGGCGCACATGATAGAGCCCTCCCTCGTAATTGACTTTCAGCGTATCGCCTGAAACCACTTCTTCGACGACCCCTGACCACTCGGCAAAAGCCAGCGGCATCTGCAATGCCAGAAAACAAGCCAACAGGAAAGCTCTCACGCAATATCTCCCTTTCAATCAAAACCAAGACTGGATAGTGTTAGTATGACGGTATCTGCAAACGGTGTACAGAGGGAAAGTCCAGCAGTTACAATTATTTGCAGTTACCCGTTTTTCTTTTGGGAAAAATGGCATCATGTCTCCAGGGAAAAAATATTTTTGCCCTTTATTTTTTTGGTTTCAGGAAAACGTATGCAGCTGCACGATTCGGGTCTGGTTGGAAATTCAAGGACAAGTGCCATCATTGATCATAACGGACGGATTGTCTGGTGGTGTTTCCCGGTGTTTGACAGCCCTCCGCTCTGCAATGCCATGACTTCCCCCTGCTGTCGGAAAGCTAATGAGACAGGATTCATTGATGTGCTGTTTGAAAAGGTCCGCAGCAGAGATCAGTATTACATCAAGAATACGCCCGCCCTTGTCACCCGCTTCGCCGACAATGCCCATAACGTGATTGAAACAGTGGATTTTGCCCCCTGCTATATCCAGTATGGCCGCCTGTTCACGCCGCCAATCATTGTCCGCATCATCCGAAGAATCGCAGGCAGACCTCGTATCGCCATCCGGATCCGCCCTGCCTTGCCAGATGACAAGGACTTCCGTACAACCATCGGTACCAACCATATCACCTTCAAAGGAAGCGATCAGGATTTCCGCATCACTACGGATGCCTCCATTTCCGCTCTTCTGGGAGAACAGGCTTTTTATCTTGAGGACAGCATTACATTGGTGATGGGAATGGATCAGGCATTGGAAACCGCTCCCAAAACTTTCGGTCGATCTGCCTATGATGCCACCATCGCTTATTGGCATGGCTGGATTCATAACATTTCAATCCCGTTGGAATGGCAGGATGCGGTTATCCGTGCCGCTATCACGCTGCGGCTGAATACCTTTTATGACACTGGCGCCATCGTCGCCGGACATGGTACTTTCGATGATGGCTGTCAGGCGATTTCCAGGAATGCCGCATCGCTGAGCTGGGTCAGGGATGCCTGTTCCGTCATTGGCGCATTGAACCGTCTGGGAGCGACTGGAACCATGGAGCGGTACCTGCAGTACCTGCTGAATGTCATTGCTGACGCAAACGGGCTGCCATTCCAGGCGGTTTATGATATTCATCACCGTACCATCGTTTCCAGGAACGATGCTGGTCTCTGGGAGATATCGGAACACCATGACAGCTACGGTGCCGCAGTGCTTGCCTGTACGCAGGCATTCTTCGATGAACGACTCTACCATCCCGCTGACAGAACGGTATTTGAACAACTGGAACGCTTGGGGGAAACTGCCTTTGAACGGTACAAAAGACCAGACCTGGATATCTGGGGCTATGGAGAAACCGCTGTTCATACTTATTCCAGCATGATGTGCTGGGCAGCCTGTGACCGCCTGTCACGGATTGCGGAAAAACTTGACCTGACTACACAGGCAAAGGAATGGGCAGAACGGGCTTCCCTTATCCATGAACGGGTACTTGAAAATGCCTGGAATC
The DNA here is from genome assembly GCA_963618105.1 of Oxalobacter sp. Taxonomy (GTDB): domain Bacteria; phylum Pseudomonadota; class Gammaproteobacteria; order Burkholderiales; family Burkholderiaceae_D; genus Oxalobacter. The sequence continues at coordinate 6,325 of CAVERB010000005.1, forward strand.
CCGAACAGCAGACATTCACTGCCGTCTGGCATGGCAATACCGTGGATGCCAGCCTGCTGCGGATGATTGACCTGCATTTCCTGCCTGCTGATGACGAACGGATTATCAAAACGGTTGACCGGATTACTCAAAAACTGCTGAAAGGCGATTTTCTGCTGCCCAGCGAGCAAGCAACGGGAACTGCGCCAAAAGGCAATCTGCCCTTTATCTGTACATGCTGGTGGATCCTTGCGATGTATGCCCTGGGCAGAAAAGAACAGGCGCTCAATGCTTTCGAGAAAATTCTCGCCTATCGGAATTATCTGGGGATACTCTCTGCTGCCGTTTCCCAGGAAGACCATTCATTGACAGGCGCTTTCCCATCAACCTCTGCCATGGTGGGCATCATCCAATGTGCGGTTGCCCTTTCAAAACCTTGGGACAGTCTATACTGACTACCATCAAAGGCTATGGCACGAGTCAGTGTAAATCGGTTAGACTTGAGAATTGACCGTCCCTACTGACATGCTTTCAATTAACTATGCCCAAAAAAGTATTCATCAAGACATTCGGCTGCCAGATGAACGAATATGATTCCGCCAAGATGGCGGCGCTGCTGGAAGCCGATGGACATTACATCCGCACCGATATTCCGGAAGAAGCGGATTTGATTCTGCTGAATACCTGTTCCGTTCGGGAAAAGGCGCAAGAAAAAGTCTTTTCTGATCTGGGGCGCTTCAAACGCATCCAAAAAGACCGGCCGGATATGATGATTGCCGTATCCGGCTGTGTTGCTTCTCAGGAAGGCAAGGCAATTGTCAAACGGGCGCCTTATGTAAACTTGGTTTTCGGTCCCCAGACATTGCACCGACTCCCTCAAATGATCCGTGCTTATGAAAAGACTGGCGAACCTCAGGTTGACATCAGTTTTCCGGAAATCGAGAAATTCGACCATCTTCCGCCTGCCAGGATTGAAGGTGTAACAGCTTATATCTCCATCATGGAAGGCTGCAGCAAATATTGCAGTTACTGCATCGTCCCTTATACGCGTGGAGCTGAAGTCTCCCGTGGATTTGAGGATGTATTGACAGAAGTTGCTGAAGCAGCGGAACAAGGCGTGAAGGAAATCACCCTGCTCGGGCAAAATGTCAATGCTTACCGCGGCAGTCTTGAAGAAGGCGGGACAGCCGATTTCGCCATGCTGCTGGAATATATCGCTGAAATACCGGGCATCGAGCGTATTCGCTTTGTGACCAGCCATCCCCGGGAATTTACGAAACGGCTCATTGATGTTTATGACCGGATTCCCCAGCTGGTCAGTCACCTGTATCTGCCTGCCCAGCATGGCTCTGACCGGATTCTGGCGGCAATGAAACGGGGTTATACTGCGCTTGAATACAAATCCATTATCAGACGGTTGAAAGCCATCCGCCCTGACCTGCTGGTTTCCAGTGATTTCATTGTTGGCTTTCCGGGCGAAACCGATGAAGATTTCAACAACCTGATGAAACTGATTGAAGACGTAGGTTTTGACAACAGTTACAGTTTTCTTTACAGCCCCCGCCCTGGTACCCCAGCTGCGTCATTGCCGATTGACATCCCGCTGGATGTTCGGAAAGAACGGCTGGCAATCCTTCAGGCGAAAATTGATGCAAATACCCGCTATTACAATCAACAGATGGTCGGCAGTGTTCAGAAAGTGCTGATTGAACAAGTTTCACACCGAAACGCACAGGCAGTCCAAGGAAAAACAGACAACAACCGGGTTGTCCATATTCCGGTCGAAGGCAATCCAATCGACCTCATCGGACAGATGCGCCGTGTGTTGATAACTGAATCAGTCAACTTTTCGCTCCGTGGAAAATTTGCTGATTGATAAACAATTATTTAAATAATAACAATGTGTTAAAAATACAAATTGTTATTTAACTTTAATGCTAAAAAGAAAGGAAAACGGTGAATCGCCCATTTCAAGCGTCTCCAGACAGCCTGCATTATGCACCAGAACCGTCTGACAACGAGCGGCTCTCCAATCTTTGCGGACCACTTGATGAAAACCTCCGCCAGATTTCTTCTGCTCTGGATGTTGATATTACCCGCCGGGGAAACAATTTCATCCTGAAAGGAGAAAATGCAGCGACTGCCCAGCAGATTCTGGAAGACTTTTATGCCGTTTCCAGTCAGCCCATTCAGCTCAATGACATTCAGTTGGCGCTGGTGGAACATCGTGCGATGACAAAGCATCTGGCATCAGGGATGACTGCTTCAGAACTGGTCGAGGCGGAAATGACCAATCCCATCCTCAAGACCCGCCGGACTGACCTTCGGGGACGAACACCAAGACAAGTAGCCTACCTGAAAGCCATCCTTGAACATGACATTACATTCGGTATCGGTCCTGCCGGTACCGGTAAAACCTATCTGGCAGTCGCCTGCGCCGTTGATGCGATGGAAAGAGATGCGGTACAGCGCATCATTCTGACGCGTCCTGCGGTTGAAGCAGGTGAACGTTTGGGATTTCTGCCCGGTGATCTGGCACAAAAAGTCGACCCATACCTGCGTCCGCTCTATGATGCCCTGTATGACCTGCTGGGTTTTGAACGTACCCAAAAATGCTTTGAGAAACAAACCATTGAGATTGCGCCATTGGCATATATGCGCGGCAGAACATTGAACCATGCTTTCATCATTCTGGATGAAGCCCAGAATACGACACCAGAACAGATGAAAATGTTTCTGACCCGTATCGGCTTTGGCAGCCGCGCCGTTGTAACTGGTGATGTGACACAGATTGACCTCCAGCACAATCAGCGGAGCGGTCTGGTGGATGCGATGCATATCCTGAAAGATGTCCGGGGCATTGCCTTCTCAACATTCAACAGTGCCGATGTTGTCCGTCATCCATTAGTTGCCCGGATTGTCGATGCCTATGAACATGTCGAAAAACAGCGTTCTGACAAACGAAAAGCCGATAGCGGCAACCAATCGGCTTCTTCTGAAACAACCTTTTCCTATGAAACCGCTGACTGACCTGACTCCCCTCTTCAATCATGGCAACGCATAAACCAAAACTTTCCTTATCCATCCAATATCCCGATGCACGGCTGAAAGATGTTCTTCCCCGCTGGCGGTTAAGACATTGGGTACAATCTGCATTGCAGATGCCAACCGCCATCACATTGCGGTTTGTCGATGCAGAAGAAGGTCTGGCGCTGAACAGTACCTATCGGGGCAAGGACTATGCCACCAATGTCCTGACCTTCCCTTATGAAGCCCCTTCAAGTTTCATCCCAGTGCCAGATGATGCAGAAGTTTCGTCAGATGAAGCTGAAGCGGTTGCCTGCGCCGATATTGTGCTCTGTACAGATGTCTTGCTGCGAGAAGCCGAAGAACAGCAGAAATCTCTGATGGAACACGCTGCTCATCTTGTCATTCACGGCACATTGCATGCCCAAGGCTATGACCATATTGAAGACAATGAAGCGGAAGAAATGGAAGCATTGGAAACCGCCATTCTTGCAAAGCTGGGATTTGAAGACCCCTATCAAATTAAAGACTGAAACATCAAGCTGAAATTGCTTTTATTCGGCGCCATTAATATTTTTCTGGCGGATAGGCAGTTTTGTCAGTTGATTATTGGCATAAATCTCAAGCATGTCTGGTTTGCCGATTTTATGTTTCACCACAATATGCTGGTTTTGGTCCCTGAAACTGAAATAGTCTGTGTCCGTGGCCGGCTCGAAAAACTTTTTGCCATCCCTGATTTCCAGATCAGGCGTTCCCATAGCCATCGTTCGAGGCTTCTTCCATGCCTGGTAAATACAGTCATCGGCATAAAGATGGATGCTGCCCTTGATATTCTCTTCCTGCAAATGGCTGCATGTAAATATGGTGTTGCTGCGTCTCATACAGCCAGACCCTTGATGTTGTTACAGGTGTTTCCTTCTGTTCCATGCCGAAAAATTCCCCAAAACTGAAAGCATAAGCAGAGGCAATCCCAAAGCCAAGTATGCCAGCGATGCCCAGAAACCTTAAAATCCGCTTAACCATGAAACCTCCTTCACTGTTCTGGCATTGGACTGTTTCGGAAGAGACGTTTCATCATACCCTGCAATGCCTAAAAATGTTTGGCAAAACAGGAATCTGCTCACTTTATCATCTCCATGCTTGACCTATGTCAAGACATCACGTTTTTTGAGTATGTTGATGATTTAAAAACAAAACATAGGTCAAGGAACCATCCGGTATTTTCAGCATATGATATGCCCTTATCTTGTTGGATTGCGGGCTTTATGGGTAAGGTCATCATCAGGGCAACCCTTGCGGTTTTCATCTGTTGCCTCTTGTATGAGTTCTTTGATATCGGGACAGGTATTCCCTTTTATGCGGGAATCGCTGCGGTTATCTGTCTGCAATCAGAAATCAAAAGTACAGTCCGTGTAGGGCTCAACCGTACCGTCGGCACGCTGCTTGGCGGGGTCACAGGCATGGGAATCCTCTATCTGACCCATAACTATTACATCCTGAGCCGCCCCATCCTGCGTTATGCCCTGATTACCCTCTGCATCATCCCATTGATGTATATCGCAAATATCATTCGGAAAGTCAGGATTCCCATCGGTTGGGATGAAACCAACCTGTTTCCAGGGACTAAAGTCTTTATTGATTTTCTGAAAAAAAGCACATTGACCAACATTACCTGTATCGCTTTTCTCAGCGTCACCATCACCCACGGCGGTGATGTAACTATTACCGAATTTGCCACCAACCGCATCATTGATACCTTGATCGGGGTCGCCTCTTCATTCTTCATCAACCTGATCCCCTCTTTTTCCTTCCAGAAAGCAGCTGTCACAGACAAACCAGACTCCCAAAGCAGCCGAAGTGATGAATGTATGTGATTGCCAGATAATAACCGGATAGATTATCCTGTTGGCTTTAATGGTTATCCGAACGACCATAATGGATTATCCTGCACCATTCTTATGACTGGCATTGACTTGACAACTTGGCGGTTTATTGGCGAAGGTTCTGAGCGCAAGTGCTATCAGGACCCCAAAAATCCTGCACACCTGATTAAGATCAGTCCCAAACAAAATGCCAAGCAGACGCTGCGTGAAATCGCGTACTATCAATACCTGATTGACCATAACATCCCTTTCGACCATATCCCCCATTTCTACGGCAAATTTGAACAAGATGGGTTTATCGGCATCGAACAGGAACTGATTCTTGATTTCCCGGATTCAAAAGAACGCGCTTTGCGCCTGGGAGAATACCTTGACCTGCCCTTATCAGATGCAGACATCGCAGAACTCCACCAGGCACTGACGCATCTCAAGAACTACCTGATGAAATGGAACATCGTAGTCAGCGACCTTCAGATTTCCAATGTCGTGATTCAGAAAAACAAAGACGGCATGCGCCTTGTTATCATTGATGGACTGGGAGGAACCGAATTGATTCCGTTATCCTACTGGTTCAAAAGTGTCTGCCGTAAAAAAACGGTCAGGCATTGGGCAAAATTCTGCCGGAAAATCACCCGCCGCAACCCCAAAGTGACTTTCTGACTCTTCTCCTCCCTGTCAGGAAGAACAGATCCCTGTTGTGTTATCTAAAAAGACGTTACTACCCAATCGGTATTCCTGAATAATCCAGCCTGCCGCTCAACTTCATCACCAACTGCGAGCAAGGGTTTAGCATAGCTTCCAGATTATGCGCATAGCGCAAAGTCGTCCCAATCAGCCGATGGCGGGCAAACTGTTGCACCTGCTGCAACGTCGCACCGCCTTTCAGCGCCAATGTCACTGCTGTATGGCGCAGTGAATGCGCGGTTAGTCTCGGAGAATTGAGACCCACCGACACCATCGATTGCTTCACAATTCGGCTGATGCTTCGTGACGACAACCGCTTTCCCATATTGTTGTGTCCATAAGAAACAAACATCGGACTGGTCCGTGATATGCCCCGGCGTTTCGCCAGATATCGGTACAACTGGTCGTTATCCCCTGTCAAGGATGTATGAGGAATACAACAACCACAGGAAAAGGGCGTTTACTTCCATTAATGATTGTTAATGGACATTAGCTTTCATCATGTCTCACGTATTTGGTA
>CAVERB010000006.1:0-17321 GCA_963618105.1 Oxalobacter sp.
CTTCAGGACGGGAACGGACACGACCAGTGATTTTCAGGCAGTATTCGTTGCGGATGGATTCCGCTGTCTTGAAAACTTCCGGCCTGTCAGGGTCGCAGACGACTTGGACAAGGCCTTCACGGTCACGCAGGTCAATGAAGATGATGCCGCCATGGTCACGGCGGCGATGTACCCAGCCACAAAGAGTGACTGTCTGACCAAGCAGGGCTTCAGTTGTAAGGCCACAGTAGTTGGTTCGCATGGACATAACTGTTTTCTTTTTCTTCGGTTGGTTTCATGCCGTCACAGGGTAGGCTATGCGGCGCTGTTTTCGGTGTTGCCGTCAGGCACAGGGCGTACCGCCAGGACCTGCTGCACAGCAGCAGCTGCAAGGAGAGGAAACGGATGCAGGACAGCTTCCCTTGGATTGGACTGAAGCGGCAGTCACCTGCTTCCTGAAAGCATTTTTCCCGCAGGAAGGACAGGATTCCAGCGGGGCATCAGACAGTTTTTGCAGGATGTCTTTTGTAAAGCCGCAGTCATCACATCGGTAGGCATAGATCGGCACAGTGTTGCTCCCAAAATTTTTCCGAATTTTAGATTATAAAACTTTTCTTGAAGAATGACACTTTATTCAGGACAAGCCGGAAGATGCAGGCGTTGCAGGCGGTCTGCGGTGTCTGAAGAAGAGGGAACCGATAAACATACCGACAACGGCAACAGCGAAACCATAGAGCTGTGGTGGAATGGTGCCTTCAGGATCAATGATTTCAAACAGGATCCAGACAATAGCACCGCCAATCATGGAAACCAATGCGCCGGTGTTATTGGCAGGTTTCCAGAAGAAGCCAGCCATCAGCGGCACAAATGCGACAACAAGGGTAGATTTATAGGCATTTTCGACCATTTCAAAGATGCTGGAATCCGTGTACATGGCGAACCTCAGGACAAAGGCAGCAAACCCTAAAACGACAGCCCGCATCATGAACAGGTGCTGGCGGTCGGACATATTGGGGAAAAATCCCTTGAGGATGTTCTCAGAAAAGGTGATGGAAGGCGCAAGGAGCGTTGCACTCGCACTGGACTGGATGGCGGAGAGCAAGGCGCCGAAGAAAACGACTTGGGCAAACATCGGCATGTATTTGATGATCATCGCAGGGACAATCATCTGGGAATCGACATCCATGAGTTCAGCGACCAATTCAGGGTCAAGCAGAGTAGTGGCATAGCAGAGGAACATTGGGAACAGGCCGAAAGCAATGTAGAACGCGCCGCCGAAGATGGAACCTTGCTGGGCAACATCCTCATTTTTGGCGGAAGCGACGCGCTGAAAGATGTCCTGCTGGGGAATGGAACCAAAAAGCATGGTAAGCCCTGCCCCAACAAAGGCGAAGATGGCAGCGGCATTCATCTCAGGAACGAAACTGAGCTTGCCTGCGTCATAAGCATGGCTGATGACATGGCTGGCACCTCCCGGGACCATACCGGCAATCTCGAAACAGATATAGATGATGCCACCGACAATGATGATCATCTGGATGAAATCGGTGATGGCAACAGACCACATCCCGCCAAGCAAAGTATAGATGAGAACGCAGGCAAGACCGATGACCATGCCGATATTGACGGACACGGCACCATCAGAAATGATATTGAAGACAAGGCCAAGCGCCTTGATCTGGGCAGAAACCCAACCAAGGTACGAGACAACGATACTGAGAGCAACAATGACTTCAACCGTCCTGCCGTAACGGTTGCGGTAGAAGTCGGTGATGGTCATCAGGTTCATGCGATACAGTTTCCTTGCTATCAGGAGACCGACCAGGATAAGGCATAAGCCTGAACAGAAAGGGTCAGAGATGACGCCGACAAAACCCTCTTCAACAAAAGTTGACGGAATGCCAAGTACCGCTTCGGAACCAAACCAGGTAGAAAATACCGTGGCGGTCACAACGTATAGGGGAAGCGCTCGCCCTGCGACGGCAAAGTCACGCGAACTTCTGACAAAGCGTGCCGCAAAAACGCCGATACCGACAGATGCGACCCAGTACAGGATGACAAACCAGACCAGCGTATTCATGTAAAGGCATAGGAAAACGGTATTGTTGAAGATGGAGAACAATTATAAGGAAAAAGCAGGAAAAAGCAGGGAAAAACAGGGAAAATTCCAATGGACAGAGCGATATTCTCTATCAGAGATAGCATAGTGTATTATTTCAGAAACAGAGGAAAGATAAGCAGCGCTGTATTTTCCAGCGCTGCTTTGAATTTCATGTCTGTGCTTCCTTTTTTCTTTGACGGATTTCAGGAGAGAAACCCATGCAGATGGGCAAGGTAGACCAAGATGATACCGACACCAATTCCGATAACAAACCAGGCCGACCGATGCAGGAACTGCTGGCGTTGATTCTGGCGTTCAAGCAATTCTTCGAGCAATTTGGTCTGGCGGTCTGTCTGGTTTCCGCCAAGTGCATTTTTCTCCAAAACCTGCTGGATAAGAAGGGGAAGTCTTGGCAGGATACGGCTGTAGCTGATGGATTCCATCTTGATGCGCTGGAAAAGTTTCCGTAAGTCTGGCTGCTGTTTCATCCAGTTTTCCAGGAAGGGCTTTGCCGTCTTCCAGAGGTCAAGATCTGGATCAAGCTGTCTGCCAAGCCCTTCGATATTGAGCAGGGTTTTCTGCAGCAGGATGAGCTGGGGCTGGATTTCAATGTTGAAACGCCGGGAGGTCTGAAAGAGGCGCATCAGGACAAGTCCGAAAGAAAAATCTTTCAGGGGACGGTCAAATACCGGTTCACAACAGGTTCGGATGGCGGCCTCAAGTTCTACGGCGCGGGTTTCTGGCGGTGCCCAACCGCATTCGATATGGGTTTGAGCGACAAGATGGTAATCCCTCCGAAAAAATGCGATGAAGTTCTTGGAAAGATATTCCCGGTCGAAATCATCAAGCATACCGACAATGCCAAGGTCAAGAGCAATAAACTTGCCCCATGATTCTGGCATGGTGGAAATGAAGATGTTGCCCGGGTGCATATCCGCATGGAAAAAGGCATGGTCAAAGACTTGGGTCAGGAAAATATCAACGCCGTTCTGGGAAAGCTGCTTGAGATCGAAGCCCGCTTCCCGAAGCCTATCAATATGTGATATAGGAATACCCTCCATGCGCTCCATGGTGATGACTTCTGCTGCACAGTATTCCCAGTAGATTTCAGGGACGACGAGCTTGTCGGATCCGGAGAAATTACGGCGCAGCTGGCTGTAGTTGGCAGCTTCACAGAGCAGATCAACTTCGTTGTGCAGGGAATGGTCGAATTCATGGACGACTTCCGTCAGGCGCAACCGTCTGCCATCCTGCCAGTATTTCTCGCCAAGAGCCGCAAAAACATACATCAGCTCAATGTCCCGTTCAACACGGGTCAGGATGTCAGGGCGCAAAATCTTGACAGCGGCCTGACGGCCGTCTTTGAGTACAGCGAAATGGACCTGGGCAATTGACGCGGAGGCAACAGGTTTTCGGTCGAAACTGGCAAAAAGCGTTTCAGGGGGAGAACCGAGGCTTTCGGTAATCTGGGCTATGGCGATATTGGCATCAAAAGGGGCAACCTGGTCTTGCAGTTTGGCAAGTTCATCGGCGAAGTCTTCTGGCAAAAGGTCACGGCGGGTAGAAAGGACCTGACCGAGTTTGATGAAAATAGGACCAAGTTCCTCAAGAGCTCGGCGAAAGCGCTCAGCTGCCGGTCGGGAAAGTCCCCGCCAGAGAAAAAGCCTGCGGTAGAAAGAAGCAACACGGTTGCTGAACAAGTAGGAGACGGCCATATCATCAAGTCCGTATCGGAACATGATGATGAAGATTGAGATGAGCCGCCAGATTTTCCGCATGTTTTTTCTATCCCTTCAAGATTGTTGAATACCAACAAGAACCCAGCCGGTTTTCTTGGAGATGGGACGTGTCATGTTCCAAATTTCTTCAAATGATTCAACAGGCCCATTGACCTCTTCCCGGATTTTACCGGTGAAACGGACACTTGCCACGTAATCATTCTCGCAGACTTCAATGCCAAGCAGGTCTGCGTCAAGTTCAATAATATCAGTGACATTGGGTACTGTTCCCCTTTCCTGAAGTTGCAGGCGGAGTTCCGCAAACATTTCTGGAGAAGTGAATTGGTGCAAGTCGTTAATGTCGTTTTTGTCCCATGCAGCCTGAAGCCGTATGAAATGGGATTTTGCCGCACGCAGGAAAGCCGGGACATCAAAATCAGCGGGGATACCCCATGTTCCAGGACCTTGTTCATAGGCTTGAGGGTTGCTGTTGATGCCTGAACCGATGTCCGGTGTATCAATATGTCCACTATTGTCGTTGTTGTTCAGGTGGTCATTCCGGTGGTAATAATGGTAGTAATCCTGCTGGTGCTTCTGGAGCCGCCGGTTGGCAAGCCACCGCATGAAGAAACGGAGACCAAAGAAGATGATGCCAAGCATCAGGAAGGTGCTGATGGCATTGGATACACCGGGACTGAACCCCATATTGCTGAGCAGATAGCCAAGTCCCAGTCCCATCAGTGCGCCACCGAGTATGCCGCCGCCAAATCCGGTACGCCGCTGGGACATGACTCCCCCTTGCGTCTGAGTGTTCTGGTTCTGGTATCTCTCCTGCCGTGAATCCATTGTCCGGGTTCCCCCAGAAGACGGGGAAATCATCGGGGCAGGACGTCCAATATTGGTAGACATACGTCCAAAGGAAGCGCCCCCTCCAAGACGTGCTGCGGCGGCATCGGTGACAGCCGTGGCCAGCAGGCAGAATATCATGAGGAATACGAACAGGCTTTTTTTCATAGCGTTCTTTTCAATAATGAGGTTACAGTTTCATGCCGGTATGCAAGGCAACAATGCCGGCACTGAGGTTATGGTATCGGGTCAGGACAAATCCCGCATCGTCCATCATTTTTTTCAGGGTTTCCTGGTCGGGATGCATGCGAATAGATTCGGCGAGGTACTGATAACTGTCCTCACTGTTGGCGATGTATCTGCCAAGCCAAGGCAATACCGTAAATGAATAAAGATCATAGACTGGCTGCAGGGGTGCCCATATCCTGGAGAATTCGAGAATCATCATTTTGCCCCCGGATTTGAGTACCCGGTGCATTTCAGCAAGGGCAATTTCCTTATGAGTCATGTTCCGTAGTCCAAATGAAACCATGACCCGGTCGAAATAACCGTCCGGGAAAGGCAGTTTTTCCGCATCACACACGGTGATAGCCAACAGAATACCTTTGTTGAGAAGACGGTCACGCCCTTGTTGAAGCATGGATTCATTAATGTCGGTCAACCAGACTTCACCTTCCGGTCCGGCCTGTCTGGCGAAAGCTTCAGCCATATCACCGGTTCCGCCCGCAACATCCAGGATCCGGAATCCTTTCCGGATACCTGCTTGGTTGATGGCAAAAGCTTTCCATATCCGGTGAAGACCAACGGACATCAGGTCGTTCATGAGGTCGTAGTGTCTAGCAACTTCAGTGAAGACTTCAGCAACTTTGCCTGCCTTTTTATCTTCTTCGACCTGTTGAAAGCCAAAATGAGTCAGTTTTGTCATGGTTTCTTATGGCTGGAGAGTTTCTCCATAACGTTCAGAGAGCCGTTTCCTGAGAAGGCTGCGTAAGGAGGGAAGCCGCTGTTTCCGCGATGCGAGGATGTCTGCCGGAACCGTACGGTGCGGCGTGGACCAGATAGCATCGGGGAAGGCTGCATCATCTTTATAGCGTGGGATAATATGCCAATGCAGGTGGGGAACCATATTGCCAAGGGAGGCAAGGTTGATTTTGTCAGGCTGCATGGCATCCCGAACAGCCTGCTCGACAATCCAGACAACCTCCATAAGAGCTGTCCGTTCAGCGGCTGGCAGATCGGTCATCTCGGCAATATGGTTATTCATTACGACACGGCAGAATCCTGGCAGGTTGGCATCATCGACAAGGAGGACCCGCCATTTCTCAGACCGGTAAACGGTTTCGGCACCGTCTGTTTCACAAAGTACGCAGTTTTCCATTTTCTTCATCAACCTTATCCCAGTAATCCAGCCAATGAACGCCATGAGTCGGAAGGGATATTCAGCAGTATCCATGTCATGACGAGATACCGTACGAATTTGCCGACCGTCATATAGGCGGTGCAAGGCCAGAACGGCAGTTTGAGCCAGCCTGCCAGAGTACAAAGGGGATCACCGATGGCAGGCATCCATCCCAGCAGCATGGTCTTGGCACCGAACCGCTCAAGCCATTTGAACCATTTTGTTTCTCGTTCCTTGGCGAAAGTCTGTTTGGCGCAGTAGCCTATCCAGTAATTGAGCAGACCGCCCAAGGTGTTTCCGATAGTGGCGACAGCGATGACTTCCCAGAATAGGCTTCTGTCTGCGGCAACAACAGCGAATACCGCTGGTTCTGATCCAAGAGGAAGCAGTGTCGCCGATACGAAGCAGATGACAAAGACGGCTGTAAGCCCGATGCCCGGTACGGCAAGCCAGTCGAGCAGCCAGTAAACAGCTGATTCAATCATGGATTCTGTCCACTTCCCTGTCTGTCAGGATTCCATTGCGCTGTCCGTTGATATGGGAGAAACCTCTAAAACAAACTCAAGCATATCAGACGCGGATTATAATTGTGGAAGTTTACAGGAATTGTTCCAAGTTCGTTATGACTGATTATCTGAAAAAAATCCTGACTTCACGGGTTTATGATGTTGCAATCGAATCTCCGCTTGATGCTGCCCCGGGTCTTTCCGGGAAAACCGGCAATAAGGTCCTGCTGAAGCGGGAAGATATGCAGCGGGTGTTCAGCTTCAAGCTGCGTGGTGCCTACAACAAGATGGCGCATCTCTCGGAAGAACAGCGCATGCGGGGCGTGATCTGTGCCTCCGCAGGCAACCACGCGCAGGGTACGGCGCTTTCAGCAAGAAAGATGGGATGCAAGGCCGTGATTGCAATGCCAATGACGACACCGCCGGTGAAGGTCAATGCCGTGAAAATGCATGGCGGCAGCAATGTCGAGATTGTATTACATGGGGAATCTTTCTCGGATACGTATGAGCATGCTGTGAAACTGATGGAAGAACGGGGGCTGACATTCATTCATCCGTTTGATGACCCTGATGTGATTGCTGGTCAGGGAACCATTGGCATGGAAATCCTGCGTCAGCATTCCGCACCGATCCATGCGGTTTTTGTGCCGATAGGCGGCGGCGGATTGGTTGCAGGCATTGCTGCCTATGTGAAGCTGGTCCGCCCAGATATCAAGGTGATTGGAGTTGAGACGGTTGATTCCTGTGCGATGAAACAGAGCTTAGATTTGGGAAAACGAGTGAATTTGCCCGATGTTGGACTTTTTTCGGATGGGACCGCAGTGAAACTGGTCGGTGAGGAAACTTTCCGGCTCTGCCAGCAGTATGTGGATGAGGTGGTGCTGGTCGATACGGATGATGTCTGTGCCGCCATTAAAGACGTTTTCCTGGATACCCGCAGTATTTTGGAACCGGCGGGAGCCCTATCGGTTGCTGGGCTCAAGGCTTATATCGAACGTGAAGCAAAGGCGGGAAACCCTGTAAAGGATCAAGTCATGGTGGCGGTCACCTCTGGAGCAAACATGAATTTTGACCGCCTGCGTTTCGTTGCGGAACGAGCGGATGTCGGCGAGGACAAAGAAGCCGTGATGGCGGTGACGATACCGGAAGAACGCGGCAGTTTCCGCCGTTTCTGTGAGCTGTTCGGCCAACGTCATGTGACAGAATTCAATTACCGTATCAGTAATGAACGTGAAGCGCATGTTTTTATCGGCATTGAGGTGCAGAACCGCGAAGAAACCGCAGCGATTATTCAGACCTTTGAAAGCCACGGTTACAAGACGTTTGATCTGACGGATGATGAACTTGGCAAAATGCATCTCCGTTATATGGTGGGCGGCAAGAGTCCGTATGCCGGAAATGAGCAGCTGTTCCGTTTCGTGTTTCCGGAACGTCCCGGTGCTTTGAAGAAATTCCTGACATCCATGGCGCCGAACTGGAACATCAGCCTGTTCAATTACCGGAACCATGGGGCGGATTATGGCCGGATTCTGGTGGGGATTCAGGTGCCGGATGCAGAAATGAATGCGTTCAACTGGTTCCTTTCGACGTTGGGTTACCCATACTGGAATGAAACGGGCAATCCTGTCTATAAACTGTTCCTGTGAAGAAAGCGATTTAATGGAAGAAGAAGAAAAGAAAGCCTTGGAGGATATCCCGGGAGAAGGTGTGCCGGAAACGGTTGATATCCATGAGTCACCGCTTGGCAGGCAGATTATTGCACCGTCTGAATACAATTCAGCAATCCTCTTTCCAATCCCCAGGCAGCCGATGCGTGAGGAATTGGGGATTACGGGTTCCAATCCGTTTTACGGGATGGATTTCTGGAATGGATATGAACTGTCTTGGCTGAATACAAGGGGCAAGCCCCAGGTCGGTCTCCTGCGTTTTTCGGTGTCTTCAGATTCGAAGAACATCGTGGAATCGAAGTCATTGAAGCTGTACCTGAATGCTTTCTCACAGCATAGGATTGAAAAAGATGACCTGGTCCAAGTAATCCATCAGGATCTGAGCAAGGCATTTGATGCCATAGTGATGGTGACAATCACCCAGCCTGACGGATTCGAACAGCAGAAAATTGAGGAAATGGAGGGATTGCTGCTTGACCGTCTGGATATCTCAACGGATATCTATGAACCAGCACCAGAATTGTTGCGCAGCAATATGGAAGAAGCACCTGTTGAAGAAGTGTTGGTTTCCCATCTGCTGAGGACGAACTGTCCGGTTACTGGGCAACCTGACTGGGCAACATTGCAGATCCATTATGCAGGACCACAGATTGACCAGGAATATCTGTTGAAATACATCATCAGCCTGCGGACAGAGAAAGCTTTCCATGAGCAGTGTGTGGAACGCATCTGGCTGGATATCAAGCATTACTGCCGTCCTCCGCATCTGAGTGTGTATGCCCGTTACACGCGTCGTGGCGGCATTGATATCAACCCTTGGCGAACCAATTTCTCAACCCGCCATCATCCTCAGAGGTCGCGCACGGCGCGTCAATGACAGCAGGGAGGAAAACCTCAATGGCAACGGCTCTTTCACGTATCCTGTCCTTGGAAAATATCGTCCTGGACCTCAATGTCCAGGACAAACCAGACCTTTTCCATCAGCTGGGCAAACTCTTTGAAAAAAATGACAATGTTGATGCCAGTGCTGCAACAACAGCAATCGCCGAGCGTGAGGAGGCAGGATCCACAGGGTTGGGATGCGGTGTTGCTGTCCCACATGGACGTATTTCAGCATTGGACAATGCCGTTGCGGCTTTCATCCGTCTGGCGGAACCGTTGTCTTTTGATTCACCTGACGGAAAGCCTGTCCGTTTGGTGATTGCTTTGTTGGTACCTCAGAATGAGGAAGACCTGCATCTGGGGATTCTCTCCGAAGTGGCATCCTATTTCTCTGACAGCGATTTCCGGCAGAAGATGCTTGGTGAAAACGACAGGGATACAGTCTGGAAACTGCTTGCGGGGTGACAGCTGAAATCGTTGGCTCCCGTTTTTCAGTATTTTTACAGCAGGCGCATAGACAACATGGCAGGTCCTTGTTAGAGTTTGTTCATAGGTTTTAGGGAAACTGGCAATCTGGTTCCAATCAGAGGAAACCTTTTATAAAACACCGGTACAAGGAGGTGGGTATGAAAAAACTGTTGTCGTTCATTGCAGTGATGTTTTTCTCGGTATTGGTGACATTGCCGTCCCATGCGGGGGATTTTTCTGCTGCCCAAATGAAGAAGATGAGTACCTTCCTGTCGAATTTCACTGAAGTCAGGATGAATAATTTTACGGCGGCAGAAGTATTGGATCCCAACCATCCGCTTGAGATGATCCGTTTCGGCATCTGGCATCATTATGTGAATAATTTCCATCGGGTCATCAAGCTGGTCAACAGTAAATATGGTGATGCGTCGATTGATGGGTCTTATGTGAAGGAAAGTCTGAAACGCTATTTTGATTATGACCTGAAGAGTCTGCCGAGTGTCCGCAATCCAGACCTGTCTGAGTGTCCACAATGCAAACCTTACCGATACTATTCTGATGGCGTCCGTTATTATTTTGAGCTTGGTGATGGCGATCCAACCTATTATGCAAAGGTCACTGATGCCAAAAAACTTCCAGATGGCAATATCCAGATGAAGGGGTATGTGTACAACGCAGAAGAACCTTCAGATATCCTTGGGCCATTCACCGCACTGGCCAAGCCCCATACCTGGAAAGGTAAGGCAACTTGGGCAATCATCAGCTTAAAGACGGAATACCGAGACTGATGGTAAGCATTTCCTGCTAGAGATTGGATTGATAGGTTGATATTTTGGCAAATGAAACTTCCCTTACCATACAGCGGCTTTATGCCAGTAACCGCGACCAGCTTCAGCTGACGTGGTTTGCCGGGCTTGATGGCGGTAATAACCAGATAACGGCCACATCCTCCTCTGCTGCAGATCTGGTCGGTCATTTCAATATGATCCACCCGATGCGAATCCACGTGCTGGGCGTTCGGGAGATTGAATATTATGAACGGCTTGACCCGGTGCAGCAGGCGGTGTTGGTGCAGGAAATCGCTGATGGCAATCCCCCTGCGCTGGTCATCGCACGGGGATTGAATGTCCCGACGAATATACGCAATATCTGCAATAACAATGATATCCCGCTATTTACGACACCCTTGACAGCAGCAGAAGTTATCGACTTCCTGCGGGTTTACCTGGCAAGGCAGTTTGCCCCGACGGTTACGATGCACGGTGTGTTCATGGATGTCCTTGGCGTTGGAGTGTTGGTCACCGGTGAATCTGGACTGGGCAAAAGTGAACTGGGGCTGGAACTGATTTCCCGTAACCATGGTCTGGTTGCGGATGATGCGGTGGAATTTTCAAGGACAGCTCCAAACATCATCGAGGGGCGTGCCCCAGAGCTGCTGCAGAACCTGATGGAGGTCCGAGGGCTTGGCATCTTGGATATCCGTGCCATTTTCGGAGAGGCGGCTGTCCGCCGGAAGATGCGTCTGAACCTGATTGTGCATCTTATCCGCAGTCAGGTCGGTGAGGATGATATTGACCGTTTTCCATTGGATATGCAGGCACAGGATGTCTTGGGACTTTCCATCCGGAAAGTGACCATTCCAATTGCTGCCGGACGCAATATTGCCGTGCTGGTGGAAGCCGCAGTCCGTAATACCATCATGCAGTTGCGGGGTTTCGACTCCATGCAGGAATTCATGGAACGCCAGCGTAAGGCAATGTCCAAAAATTGAAGTCCAGTTCTGAAAAACCGGATGCTGTCAGGCTGGAAAAGTGGTAAGGTATTTCTGTCGGCAGGTTTTTGGATAGTTGAAAACAATGCAGGTTGTTCTGATTACAGGCATCTCAGGCTCAGGCAAGTCGGTCGCATTGAATGCGCTCGAAGATGCAGGGTATTTCTGTGTCGATAACCTGCCCCCTGTACTGCTGCCTGAACTGGTCAAGACCCGAATGACTGAAAACGCGGACCGTCTGGCGGTTGCCGTGGATTCGCGGAGCGCTGGTTCGCTGTCCAGTCTGCCGAAAACCATCCAGTCACTGAAAGATGCTGGACATGATGTCCATGTCTTTTTCCTGACATCCGACACCAATTCGCTGATTACCCGTTTTTCAGAGACTCGCCGGAGCCATCCGCTTTCCCATAAGAATCATCCGGCTGTGCCTGATGAGGATAACCGCACATTGATTGAAGCAATTCGTGCGGAACGAGAAATGCTGGCGGATATACAGGACATCAGCAATGTCATAGATACATCCAACTCTCGGGCAAATGATCTCCGTAACCGTATCAAGAAACTGGTGAACATCAAACAGGCCCCCATGATCTTGCAGTTTGAATCGTTCGGTTTCAAATATGGCGTTCCATTGGATTCAGACTTGATGTTTGATGTCCGGATGCTGCCGAATCCCCATTACGACCTGACACTGCGGCCCCTTACAGGGAAAGACAGACCTGTCCAGGAATTCCTGGATACCCATCCAGAAGTTGGGCAACTATTGACCGATATCAGGAAATTCATTGAAAAATGGCTACCGACTTACCAACAGGATAACCGTAGCTACCTGACCATTGCTGTCGGATGCACAGGAGGGCAGCACCGCTCCGTTTACATCATCGAACGTCTGGCAGCTTATTTCTGCAAGACATGGGAAGTAGTCATCCGCCATAGGGACCTGCCTTCCTCAGAATAAGCGGCACAGACTTCCGATTGATTCGATCAATTTCCGTACAGGTGTTGGCAGGCCTAAAGCCAATGCGTCCTTCTGCCTGCGCCATATCTGGTTTTCGGCAAGAACTTCTGACGGTTTTCCGATTTTCACAATGCAAGGCGTGATGTTGAGTCTGAAATGGGTAAACACGTGTGTGAATGATTGAAGCGGTTCGTAGGCGCGGACAGTTCCCAATGCCCTGGCATATTGTCCAACCACATCTTCAACAGACTGATTGGGGACAAAAGAACATTCCGGCAAGGCGTAAAGACCTCCCCAGATGCCTTTGTCAGGACGTTTTTCCAACAGAATGCCCTCTTCTGACAAAACAACAAGCATGATGGTTTCCCGAACAGGCAGACTTTTCTTCTCCTTTTTGACGGGCAGTTCCGCAATGCGGTTTTCCTGCCTGGCAAGACAGGTACTGGCAAAAGGGCAGAGCGGGCATTGAGGGTGGGAACGAGTACAGATAGTTGCCCCAAGATCCATGAGTCCTTGCGTGTAGCTTTCTATCTCTGCATCGGGCAAAAGAGTTTCAGCTAGGTTCCAGAGCCGATTTTTCCCGGCTGTATCAGTGATGGTGTCCGTAAGGGCAAACACCCGTGAAAAGACCCGAACGACATTCCCGTCCATGATGGCAGCTTTTTTGCCTGCTGAAAAAACAGCGATTGCAGCAGCAGTTGAACGTCCGATACCAGGCAACGTTTCCAGGATTTCAGGGGTTGTTGGAAAAAAACCACGGTATTGGGAAACAATAATCTGCGCACATTTATGCAGGTTCCGTGCCCTTGAATAGTATCCAAGACCACTCCAGTATTGCAGGACAACATCCAGTCCTGCAGCAGCTAGATCGGTAATGGCTGGGAAACGCTCAAGAAACCGTTGGTAATAGGGGATAACCGTAGAAACCTGTGTCTGCTGGAGCATAATCTCCGAGAGCCAGATACGGTAAGCATCATGGGTGTTCTGCCATGGCAGATCATGGCGGCCAAACTGTTTCTGCCAAGCAATCAGCGTTTGGGCAAAAGTCTGTAGATGGGGCAGTGGCTTAACTTCCTGAGATTTTTTAGACATGTCCTGGCAAGATTACGAAAACATTGTCATTGTGCATCAATTTGATTTGATTATGAAATATTGGACAAAACGTGTAAGTTCTGCCAGACTTTGAGATAGCTGGTATTTTCTCCGGAGGGGCTTGATTTTAAGGAAAAAAGCCCAATCTTGAGAAGATAGCTGTTTTATTAATCAGGTGATGAAATGACTCCTACTATTATTACGAAAGGAATCAAGGCCGGGGAGGCCATGCAGGACTACGTAATGGAGAAACTTAAAGGATTGCTTTCCTATTCTCAGGACAGTATCCGCTCCATTACCGTACGGCTGTCAGACACCAACAGGATCAAGAAAGGGTTGAAAAAACGCTGCCTTATCCAGTTGGAGCTGCCAGGGTTGCCATCAATTGTCGTAACCAAGTTTGCTTCAGACGTTCAGGGTGCCATTGACAGCGCGATGCATCATGCATCGGGTCTATTGAACAAGACTCTCTCCAAAGTCAAAGATATTCCACATACCTCTTTACCCTTGTACTTCAATAAACCTTGGCTGTTAGCGGTCTGATCCCCGCTTTAAGCTCACCCGCCAGAGGATTCTGGCAAAAAAGGGAACTTCGGTTCCCTTTCGCTTTTTGGAATGGCTTTTTACCATATGAAAGAAGCATCTCCGCCATTTTCAATTTTTAACAGGATTGCCATGCGCATGGTATAGAATGCTTGTCATATTCCAGTAGGTATTTGGGTGCCTGTGGGCAATTTATTTGAGGATTCCTTTCCAATCGATAATCCATGAGTTCCTGTTTTTTCCGTTTCTGCCGCCTTGCGATTCCTGCGCTTGCAGGGAGTATCCTGCTGTCCGGTTGTGCAGGGTTTGATTTCCTCCAACCGAAAGAAAAAGAAGTTCCGGCACCTTATTTCTTGAAACCGCAACCCCGTGCCTGTGTCAACAAGGTGGGAATAAAGGGACGCTTCTCAATTTATTACAAAATTGATGACAGAGAAGAAGGAGTGCATGGTGGCTTTGAATGGGAACAAACCCCGGAACTGACATCAATCACCTTGCTGTCACCTTTGGGACAAGTTGCGGCAACCATTGATATCATGCCACAGCTCACCACCTTCTCGGTCCCTGGCAAACCACCGAAATCAGCACCGGATGCAGAAAGCCTCATCAGGTCACAGCTGGGATGGACGTTGCCAGTCAGTGGCATGAAAGAATGGCTGCAGGGCTGTGCTGTTGATGCGCAAGGCAAGTCTTTCATCGCCTCTCCGGAAAAGAAATCGGTCATCACCAAGGACAAATGGCAGATTGATTATGTTTCCTGGATTGATGGTCCGACAATGCCGTTGCCGAAACGCATCAACCTGATCAAAGGCAAGGATTCAACGGACCTTGACATCAATATAAAACTGGTGATTGACGAATGGCGGTTCTGACCATTGATAACAGTAAGCGCTCATATAGAAATTGTCCTGCACCAGCCAAACTGAACCTGTTCCTGCATGTGGTTGGACAACGCCCGGATGGCTATCATCTGCTGGAATCGGCATTTCAGTTAATTGATTTCTGCGATTTATTGCATTTCACCTGTCGGGAAGATGGAAAAATCAGGCGCCTGACACCTGTTGAAGAAATTGCTGAACAAGAAGACCTGACAATCCGTGCTGCAAGACTTTTGAAGAACGCAGTAAGGGACAAAAAAGGATTACAGGTACCAGGCGTAGCGATTGAGATTGAGAAAAAGATTCCTTTCGGCGGCGGCTTGGGGGGAGGCTCTTCCGATGCGGCAACAACGCTCTTGGCATTGAATCGGTTATGGGAATGCGGATTCTCGAAAGAAGAACTGATTGACCTGGGCGTGAGATTGGGAGCAGATGTTCCGTTTTTCCTGTTCCAGCAAAATGCCTTTGCGGAAGGTATTGGGGAGAAACTGATGCCTATCCAGACACCTGAAGGCTGGTTTGTTGTGATTAAACCACCGGTTTCCATCTCAACAGGCCTGATATTCCAGTCCTGTGAATTGACAAGGAATACGGAACCCATCATAATGAAAAGCTATCCAAATTTCTGCGATTCCTATATTCGGGCAGGAAAGAATGACCTGCAGACTGTGGTGTCCTCTCTTTTTCCTGAAATACAGGATGCGTTGGATGATTTGGGGCAATATGGAAATGCCAGAATGACAGGATCAGGGGCCTGTGTGTTTGCCCGATTTGAGCAGGAACCTGAGGCGGAAAAAGTTGCCACGGCACTGTCAGGTCGATGGGATGTTGTAGTTGCCCGTTCCCTTCAGGTCCATCCATTTGAGGTTCCTGTTCAGGATTGAGGCAGACCATATACCCTGGAAAGTTTCTAGGACAGGATATTGATCCGATTGTAGGGGTATCGCCAAGTGGTAAGGCATCGGGTTTTGATCCCGACATGCGGAGGTTCGAATCCTCCTACCCCTGCCATTTTCCATAGGCCCCAAAATAGGAAGACAGGCTTTAACAGGATTGTTGCAGAATCATGTCGGACAGAGAATTTATGATTTTTTCCGGAAATGCCAATCCGGAACTAGCTGGAAAAGTCGCCGCCAGACTTGGTTTGCCGCTCGGCAAGGCACTGGTCACCAAATTTTCAGATGGTGAGGTTCGTGTTGAGATCAACGAAAAGGTCCGCGGCAAGGATGTCTTCATCATCCAGTCAACCTGTGCGCCGACCAATGACAACCTGATGGAAATCGTGCTGATGGCAGACGCATTGAAACGCGCGTCAGCAGAACGTATCACAGCCTGCATCCCTTACTTTGGTTACGCCCGCCAGGATCGGCGCCCGCGTTCCACCCGTGTTGCGATTTCTGCTCGTGTGGTTGCAAACATGCTGGAAAGTATCGGTATCAGCCGTGTCATCATCATGGATGTACATGCAGCACAGATTCAAGGATTTTTCGATATTCCTGTCGATAACATCTATGCCTCACCTATCCTGCTGAAAGATATCGCTGAAAGGCATAATAAAGACTTGATCGTTGTGTCTCCTGATATCGGCGGGGTTGTTCGTGCCAGAGCTTTGGCGGAACATCTGGGCTGTGAACTGTCCATCATCGACAAACGCCGTCCAAGACCCAACGAATCAGAAGTCATGAACCTGATTGGCAACGTTGAAGGCAAGAACTGCATCATCATGGATGACATCGTTGATACGGCAGGCACCTTGACCAAGGCAGCAGAAGCCTTGAAAGAACGCGGAGCGAAAACTGCTACTGCCTATTGCACTCATCCAGTCTTGTCAGGACCAGCCGTTGAACGTATCATGGCATCCTCTTTGGACGAACTGGTTGTCACTGACACCATCCCCCTGTCAGAAAGTGCGAGGAAAAGCAACAGAATCCGTCAGCTTTCCTGTGATGCAGTCCTGGCAGAAACCCTGCGTCGGGTCAGTTCCGGGGAATCCGTAATGTCCCTGTTTGATGAACTGGACAAGAAAGTTTGGTAAGTTTTTCTGGAATCTCTGGTCGCGGAGATTCCTTAACAGAGAGGAAATCCCTCATTTTTTTAATTGGAGTTATCAATGAAAGTCGTAGCATCCGCTAGAGCAGAAGTAGGGACCGGAGCGAGCCGCCGCCTGCGTGCTGCTGGCAAAGCACCTGGTATCGTTTATGGTGGCAATGCCGAACCGGTCAGCATTACGCTGGATCACAATGAACTGTTTTATGCGTTGAAGAAAGAAGAATTCCATTCTTCCATCCTGGATCTGGAAATTGACGGCAAGATCGAAAAAGTCCTGCTACGTGATTTCCAGCCTCATGCTTACAAGCCCTTGATCCTGCATGTTGACTTCCAGCGTGTTGATCCTAACCAGGCAATTACTGTCAGGGTTCCCCTGCATTTCATCAATGAAGATGCCTCTCCTGCCGCCAAGGCTGGTGGTCTGCATCGTGTTGCATCCGATCTGGAAATTTCCTGCTTGCCAG
>CAVERB010000007.1:0-26134 GCA_963618105.1 Oxalobacter sp.
GAAAGGGAAAGCTAGAATGAGCTTACCTTTGAAAGTTATCTCATCTTTGGATGCGCGCAAGATAACTTTCTTGGACATAAAATAAGATTTATCTACATGTAGATGTACCTTCTAAAAAGGGAAATAAAATGAAAAAAACTTTAATCGCATTAGCTGTTCTGGGCGCCGCTTCCAGCGTTGCCTACGCACAGTCCAACGTCACCATTTACGGTGTCGTTGATACCGGCTACATCAAGAAGACCGGTGAAGATACCTCCATGGGTGAAAACGTCAACTCCCGTATCGGTTTCAAAGGCGTTGAAGACCTCGGCAACGGTATGAAAGCAACCTTCCAGTTGGAAAAACGTTTCAACGTCAACGACGGTACCAATAACTCCAGTGCTGATAAAGACTGGGAAGGTGCGGCTAACGTCGGTTTGAAAGGTGATGACTGGGGCTGGGTCCGTCTGGGCCGTGTCAACGGTATCGCAACTGAAAACATCCGTAAATTTGACCCATTCTATCAGTATGGCGTTGGCGGCATGATTGACTCTACCCAGCGTGGTGTCCGTACCGACAACACCCTGCGTTATGATTCTCCGGAATGGGCTGGTTTCTCTTTCCAGGCTGCTTATATGCTGGGTGAGAACATGAATTCCAAGACTCGTGACGTGGGTACTGCTTTAGTCGATGAATACAATCATTCCTATGGTAATGACAATGATGGTTATGCTCTGGGTCTGAACTACAGATACGGTGGTTTCGCCGCAACCGCTAACTACCAGATGCTGGCTGACTCCAACCGTTCACATCTGTGGAATGTTGGTTTGAGCTACTCTTGGGATACTGTTAAATTGGAAGCCTTGTATCAGAATACCCTGGATAAAGGTGTTGTCGGCGGTCAGAACAGCACTCCGAAGTGGGCAAAGTGGACAGACGGCAGCCTTCGTGAACAGCAGGCATTGTTGGGCGTTGAATGGAAAGTCGGTCCAGGCCGTCTGAACGCTTCTGCCCAGTGGCTGAGTGCTGAAGGTAAAGGCAACTATGACATGATTGACTCTGATGCTTGGAAAGTCGCTGTTGGTTATACCTACAACCTGTCCAAACGCACCAGCCTGTACGGTATCGTTTCCTACACCGATTGGGATAATGGCTTTGATGTTAACGGTGAAAAACACTACATCGGTGAAGCCTTTGGCGACGCTTCACAGGATTCCACCACTGGTGTCCAGATCGGTATTACCCACAAGTTCTAATCTCGGTTAGAACCTGATGATGAGGCTTCTTCGGAAGCCTCTGATAGGGGTAAAGATGAAAAGGCTCTCTTCGGGGAGTCTTTTTTCATGCTTATTGCTTGTAGCATATACGGTATTCCAAGAAGATGATTCTGGAGAATATATTGAATATATCCGCATCATCAGTGCCAGAAAAGCGGATAGAAAGGAACGGCAATATGATGAAAATGGTTTATAAAACATTGGATCAATTAGAACCCGTGTCTCGCGAGGTACTTGGCAGGCTGGCTGCGATGAAAGATGAGGAAATTGATTATTCAGATATTCCCCTTCTTCTCCTGAAAAATGGAAACAGGCTATCCGGGGAGGTTTTTACCGTCCTGTAAAACAGCAGGTTACGCTTCGACTGGACCAAGGATAACGAAAAACAGATGTTCTTTGCCTTCTTCTGGTGGAATCAGAAATGTCTTGCCAACCGAGATCATGGTGTCATTGCAAATGCTTCGTTGAGATAACGATGTCCTTCAAGCCGTTCAATCAGGGCATCCGTTTTTTCAGAAGCAAATCCAAATGCATTGAAAAGGCTGCGGTAATCTATTGGGATGCTTGAACCATGCGGGTCTTTCCATTCTGGACAATGGTCATGGGTGAAATTACGCAGTTGGGAGGCGCTCATATGCCCGAATCTATCCCATGTTTCGTACAGGACTTCAAGATCTGTTTCTGACAATGCAGGCAGGTCCAGTTCCGGGGAACGGATCATACTTGGGTCGACCAGAGAAACTTCCCGGTTTTCCCTGTCTGAAATCCATTCATCCCATCCTCCCGGAGAGGAATCAATCATGCCATTGATATGGTTGAGTGTCATTGACAGAACAGGTCCATGGGGCATGGAAACCAAGGAATCATAGGTGATTGGTTCTCCATATCTTTGCAATGACAACCGTTCTGCCAGATACAGCAATTTCATCAGTTTAAGGATGGTCAGCCTGCCGCCCGCTTTATAAAGGAAAAAGGCAGCTACTTGTGCGGCGCATCTGTCGCTGTAAAGTTTACGTGTCATGCCTATTGCCTTTTGTTTTCTGATAAGTCCTTAATTGCCCATTCTAATATGGATACCTAAAAACCTGCGGTTGCTAAGAGATGGCTGTTGTCTACAGCGATTATTTCCGCTGCTTGGCGGCTTGCCGGTCCAATTCTGCCAGCCAGTCCAGTTTTTCCTGGATTTTCTTTTCCAGTCCGTATTGGGTGGGCTGATAGAAAGGGATTTCCGCCATGCCATCCGGAAAATAGGTTTCACCTGCCGCATAGGCATTGGGTTCATCATGGGCATAGCGGTATTCCCGTCCATAGCCGAGTTCTTTCATCAGTTTGGTCGGCGCATTGCGCAGATGAATCGGTACTTCCCGGGTGCGGTCTTTTTTCACAAAGGCTCGGGCGGCGTTGTAGGCAATCTCCCCTGCATTGCTTTTGGCGGCAATCGACAGGTAGATGATGGCATTGGCGATTGCCAGTTCTCCTTCCGGGCTGCCGAGCCGTTCATAGGTGGCGGCAGCTTCGTTGGCGATTTGGGCGGCACGGGGGTCTGCAAGTCCGATGTCTTCCCATGCCATGCGAATAACCCGTCTGACGATATAGCGGGGGTCGGCACCGCCATCCAGCATCCGGGCAAACCAGTAAAGGGCGGCGTTTGGATGAGAGCCTCTGACGGATTTATGCAGGGCAGATATCTGGTCATAGAAGCCATCGCCTTTGTTGTCAAACCGCCGGAAAGCGTCGCCTAAGGTTTCTTTCAGCAATGCGGCAGAGATGCTGACTTGTTTCCGGGCGGCAGCCTGGGCGGCAAGATCCAGCAGGTTCAGGAGTTTGCGGGCATCGCCATCGGCGCTGTTGATGAGTATGTCTCTGCCATCCTGGGTGATGGTGGCAGTGGTCAGTTCTTGTTCAAGCGCCCGGTCGATCAGGCGGTTCAGCTGGGCAGCGTCCAGGGATTTCAGGACATAGATGGCAGATCGGGAAAGCAGGGCGTTGTTGACTTCGAAAGAGGGGTTTTCAGTAGTGGCGCCGATGAAAGTGAACAGGCCGCTTTCGACATGGGGCAGAAAGGCATCCTGCTGGCTTTTGTTGAAACGGTGGACTTCATCGACGAAAAGAATGGTTCGTCTGCCGGTATTGGCGCGGACCAGGCGGGCACGGTCAACGGCATCCCGAATGTCTTTGACCCCGGAGAGGACGGCGGACAATGCAATGAATTCAGCGTCAAAGGCATCTGCCATCAGTCGGGCAAGGGTGGTTTTTCCGACACCGGGCGGTCCCCAGAGGATCATCGAATGAGGCTCGCCGGACTCAAAGGCGAGCCGTAACGGTTTGCCTTCTCCCAGAAGGTGTTGCTGCCCAATGACATCATCAATGGTTTGGGGGCGTAAACGTTCTGCTAAAGGGGCTTCGGACATGGTTTGCGGTTGATGGATGGTGATGGGGACAAGTCTATCTGATGATGGGATGACAATCAAAATCTTTCGTCGTTTTTCCATTTTGGTGGATGGCATTCCGCCTGTTTTGGTGTATGGTTGCCAGAATTGGGGGCTTCCCATGGAGAGAAAGACAGATTGATGGACTGCGGAAAGGTAGAACAATGACAGGGCAGGCAGATAAGGATCAGCGTTTTTTTTCGGATACGGACCTGATTGAGACGCGTATTGATGGACAAACGGTGTATCCCGGCAGTTTTTTCCGTATCGAGAAAGACCGGGTGTGTCTGCCGGATGGGACATCTGCTTTCCGGGAGTTTATGCGGCATCCTGGCGCTGCTGCAGTGATTCCCTTGTTTGAGGATGGGACTGTGCTGGTGGAACGTCAGTTCCGTTATCCGATGGGACAGATTTTCATTGAACTGCCTGCCGGCAAGATAGATAAGGGAGAGCATTCTCTGGAGACTGCCCGACGTGAACTGGAAGAAGAGACCGGGTATGTTGCTGATGAATGGTATTTTGTGACGGTTATTCATAATGCTATCGGGTATTCGGATGAGCATATTGACCTTTACCTGGCAAAAGGTTTGCGGAAAGGGAAAGTCCATCTGGATGATGAGGAATTCATCCAGTCTTTCCGGATGCCGGTTACAGAGCTTGTTGACTGGATAAGACAGGGCAGGATTACGGATGTGAAGACGATTGTCGGTGTTTTCTGGTTGGAGAAAATTATCTCAGGTCAATGGAATGCCGAAAAAATGGTGTGATAAAGGGTGTAATCCCTTGAATTATGGTTTATTATTCTGAAAATCGTTTTTGAGGCCGGGTAGGTGGTGAGCGGTGTCAAGGCTGTCATTTCTTTTCTGCTTCAAACGATCTGAAGTGGGCGTATGCCTGTAACAACTGAAATAGGAAAAAGCAATGGCAACTGGTACTGTAAAATGGTTCAACGATTCCAAAGGGTTTGGTTTCATCACCCCTGATGAGGGCGGCGAGGATGTGTTTGCGCATTTCTCCGCCATCAAGGCGGAAGGTTTCAAATCCCTGAAAGAGAACCAGCGTGTTTCTTTTGATATCACCACTGGCCCTAAAGGCAAACAGGCTTCCAATATCACGGTCATCTGACTGAGATGGGGCTGGCCGGTCTTTTGACCGTCAGACGGAAGTTCGGCAGAAAAGCGGAAACAGCAAACAGTTTCCGCTTTTCTGTTGTCTGCGGTACATTTTCCGATGGCTGGCAATGCGCCGGATGGCGCATGCAGGCTCTGTCCGTTTTGGAAACCTAGCCTGTCTGTCACGGTTTATCCGGTGCCATCAGTTCCAGCATTTTGTGGGGAAGCGGCACGGATTTGCCGGTCAGCGCATCTGTCCAGACAACGGTGGATCCGCCGGTGGCATAGACTGTATCAGGGTCATCCACCCGCCGGATTTCCTGCACAATTTTGAAACTTGATCGTCCTGGATGTCCGGCATAGGTCCTGACTTCAAGTTCCCCGGGATAGTGCAGGGGACGGTGGTATGTGCACCAGCAGTGAACGACGGATGTTTCAACGCCGGTTTTACCGCTGCGGCCAAGGTTGCCATACCATTCGATGCGTGCCTGTTCAAGGTAACGGAAGAATGTGGTATTGTTGACGTGCCCCATTGCATCCATATCCCCCCAACGTATTGGAATTCTTGAAACAAATACCTGTTTCATATCTATTAATGGATTCTCTTCCATGTGATATGCTCCTTGATGCTTAAATCATAACGATAGGATAAACATGGTGCCGATTGCTGGAAATTCAAGCCATATCGGGTGTTTTATCCTGTATTGTCTGGAATGAATGGAAAATGACCTGGCAGGAACTGGACAGCCATGAACCTCGTGAGTCCATGGCATATGATGTTGTCGTGGTGGGCGCTGGTCCCGCAGGCTTGTCTGCTGCTATCCGTATCAAGCAGCTGGCAGGACAGCAGGGGCAGGATGTTTCTGTCTGTGTGCTTGAAAAGGGAGCGGCGCCTGGTGCGCATATTATTTCTGGTGCCATCATGGATCCGGTTGCCCTGGACGAACTTTTCCCGGACTGGCAGACACGCGGTGCGCCTGTCAGGACAGCCGTATCGGAAGAGCGGTTTCTGTTCCTGGGCAGAAGCAAGGTGTCCAAGACACCGGAATGGATGATGCCAAAGGCATTGCAGAATGATGGCTGTTATGTCATTTCTCTGGCGGAGCTGGTTCGTTGGCTGGCCGTTCAGGCAGAGGAATTGGGCGTGGAGGTGTTCCCGGGATTTGCCGCTACCGAGGTGCTCTATGATGAAAATGGTGCTGTCAAGGGCGTGGCGACTGGCGATATGGGAATCGGCAGAGATGGCAAACCGACCAGCCGGTTCCAGCGGGGCATGGCGCTGCTTGCCCGTTATACGGTGTTTGCAGAAGGGACTCGAGGGCAGCTGGGCAAGCAGGTCATCGGAAAATACGGTCTTGATGCAGGACGGGATCCGCAGGCGTATTCCATCGGTATCAAGGAAATCTGGGAAGTTCGTCCGGAAGTGCATCAGCCAGGGCTGGTTATCCACACTGCGGGGTGGCCTTTGGATCGTTATACCTATGGCGGTTCGTTCCTCTATCATATGGCAGATAACAAGGTTGCCATCGGGTTTACAGTCGGGTTGAACTACAGTAATCCCTGGCTATCGCCATTCCGGGAATTTCAGCGTTACAAGACACATCCTGCCATCTGTCCTTTCCTAGCGGGCGGCAAGCGCCTTGCTTATGGCGCGCGCGCGATGACAGGGGGAGGATTGCAGGCGCTGCCGGAGGTGGTTTTTCCGGGCGGTGTGCTGGTGGGTTGTGAGGCAGGATTCCTGAACGGGGGACGTATCAAGGGCATCCATACTGCCATCAAGTCAGGTATGTTGGCGGCTGAAGCGGTCGTTCCGGCAGTCATCACAGGACACCATCAGGATGTGCTGAAAGATTATCCGGCAGCCTTCCGAAAATCCTGGCTTTATGATGAACTGTATTCGGTCCGTAATTTCAAGCCGTGGATGGAAAAGAAGCTGAAATGGGCGACCTTGATGTTTGGGATGGATCAGGTGCTTTTCCGGGGCAAGGCCCCGTGGACACTGCATCGCCATGTGCCTGATTATGTCTATCTGCAGACGGCGGACCAGTCCAGGCAGATGGTTTATCCCGGACCGGATGGCAGGCTGACATTTGATATCCCATCTTCGGTCTATCTGTCAGGTACCCAGCATGAGGAAGACCAGCCGATACACTTGACGTTGAAGGATGCCAGTACGCCGCTAGCGGTTAATTTGCCGAAGTATGCGGGACCGGAAGTTCGCTATTGCCCGGCAGGGGTCTTTGAATATGTGACTGGTGCGAATGGCAAGCCTTATCTGCAGATTCATGCGGCGAACTGTTTGCATTGCAAGTCCTGCGATATCAAGGACCCAACCCAGAATATTGTCTGGGTTGCGCCTGAGGGCGGCGGGGGACCGAATTATCCAGAGATGTAGTGCCAGGAGGATATCGGTTCTAGTCTGTCCGGATTGATTCTGCTAGCATGGCAAGATTGCTTGCAGAGGAGAGCTCATGTCAGTCCAGATTGTCCAGACGAAGCCGTTTGAGGGACAGAAACCGGGAACGTCCGGTTTGCGTAAGCGGGTGTCTGTTTTTCAGCAGCCGCATTATCTGGAGAATTTTGTCCAGTCCGTTTTCGATGCGGTAACGGGTTTCCAGGGCAAGACATTAGTTCTGGGCGGAGATGGCCGTTTCCATAATGCTGTTGCCATTCAGACGATTCTGAGAATGGCTGCGGCAAATGGTGTTGGAAAAGTGATGGTCGGTCAGGATGGTATTCTGTCCACGCCAGCCTGTAGCTGTATTATCCGAAAATACGGTACTTTTGGTGGTTTTGTCTTGTCTGCCAGTCATAATCCCGGGGGACCTGACGGGGATTTCGGCATCAAGTTCAATGTTGGCAATGGGGGGCCGGCTCCTGAGAAGATGACAGATGCCATTTATGCCCGTTCACGTGTCATCAAGTCATATCGCATCATTGATGCACCAGCCGTGGATCTGTCGGTATTGGGGAATACACAGATAGGCGGGATGGCTGTCGAGGTGTTTGATCCTGTTGCGGATTATGCGGACCAGATGGCTTCTCTTTTTGATTTTGAGGCGATTCGTGATTTGTTCAAACGGGGTTTTCGTTTGCGTTTTGATGCGATGCATGCTGTCTGCGGTCCCTATGCCCGCCGTATTGTGGAGGGAATGCTGGACGCACCGGCAGGGACTGTCGTCCATGCGGCGCCTTTGCCTGATTTCGGCGGTTATCATCCGGATCCCAATCCGGTCAATGCCAGGACGTTGGTGGCGTTTATGGCGGGACCTGATGCGGCGGATATGGCGGCGGCGACAGATGGTGACGGCGATCGTAATATGATTGTTGGCAAGGGTATGGCTGTGGCGCCTTCTGACAGTCTTGCCATCCTGACAGCGAATGCCGCATTGGTGCCAGGGTATGCGAAGGGGATTGCTGGGGTTGCGCGTTCGATGCCGACTTCTGCAGCTGTGGACAGGGTGGCTGAGGTATTGGGGATTCCGCATTATGAGACGCCAACAGGCTGGAAGTTCTTTGGCAATCTGCTGGATGATGGGCGTATCACGTTCTGCGGTGAAGAGAGTTATGGTACTAGTTCCTCGCATATCCGTGAGAAAGACGGTATCTGGGCAATTCTTTTCTGGCTGAACTTGCTTGCCAAAACAGGGGATTCTGTTGCCGGGATAGTGCAGCAACATTGGGCACGTTTTGGCAGGAACTATTATTCCCGCTATGATTATGAGCGTATTGACAGCACCCGTGCCAATGCGTTAATGGAGCATCTGCGGAACCGTCTGGACAGTCTGGCAGGACAGGTTTTTGGAGCATTGACGGTTGCCAGGGCTGATGAGTTTGCCTATGTTGATCCGGTGGACGGGACTGTTTCGGCACATCAGGGTATCCGGATTTTCTTCACTGATGGTTCCCGCATTATTTTTCGTTTGTCTGGGACAGGGACGGTTGGCGCAACCTTGCGAGTCTATTTTGACCGTTATGATGCGGACCGTTTAGATCTTGATCCCCAGGATTTTCTGCGTGATTTGATCAGGGCTGCTGATGAGGTGGCGGGGATTACGACATTCACAGGATTGACGGAACCGACCGTCATCACCTGATTGGGATTGAAAGGTATTTGATGACATTGCATCCAAAGCAAGCTGCCGCCCAGTTCTGGGACGGTGTTTATGATGAAGAGGAATTTGTTTTCGGTACAGAACCGAATGCCTGGTTTGCAGAACATGATTCCTTGCTGGAAAAAGGGCAGCGGATTTTAATGGTTGCCGATGGGGAAGGACGGAACAGTGTCTGGTGTGCCCGCAAGGGTATGGTGGTTGATGCTTTTGATCTTTCTGAAAAGGCGGTTCAGAAGGCGGAACGGCTTGCACGGGAAAATGGTG
This sequence comes from Oxalobacter sp., assembly GCA_963618105.1. Taxonomy (GTDB): domain Bacteria; phylum Pseudomonadota; class Gammaproteobacteria; order Burkholderiales; family Burkholderiaceae_D; genus Oxalobacter. Next base: position 9,177 of record CAVERB010000007.1, read on the forward strand.
TTTCCGTCAGTTTCTCTGTTCATGGGATTGATGACTGGTCATGGGTTCCTGATAGTTATGATGCCGTTGCCGTCATCATGTGCCAGTTTGCGACACCTGCCATGCGAACCTTCTTGTTTGATCATTGTATCAAGACTTTGAAAAAAGACGGGCTACTGTTTGTATTGGGGTATTCTCCCAAACAGCTTGAATACAAAACAGGCGGTCCGCCCTGGGTTGAGCATCTCTATACGGAAGCCATGCTCCGCCAGTATGCGGCAGGGATGGAGATTCTGGAGCTCGCCAGCTGGGATGCTGAAGTCACGGCAGGACGACGCCATCAAGGAAAATCTGCCTTAGTGGGGATGGTTGCTCGCAAGAAATAGGGCTTGTCGGGTTCCTGGGATGGTGTTTGATTGTATACTCACATTTTTTGGGTAACAGAACAGAAGGTCAGGTTTTTATGGCAATTGTAAAGTGCAAGGTCTGCGGCAAGGATGTTGACGAAGATGCCCTGAAGTGTCCGGGCTGTGATTCATTGGGCCCGAAACGCGGCAAGAAAATCCGCCGAAACATGTTTATCGCGTTTGGGGTGATTATCCTTCTGTTCGCTTATGGCTGGTACCACAAGTCTCAGGAAGTTGTGAAACCGGTTGAACAGGTTGAACGGGAAGCGATTGAGGACAGGCGATCTCAACGGGGGGTTGCCGCTTCTCTGATGCTCAAGGCACGGCTTGCCCATCCAGAATCCATGAAGGTGACAAAGGCTTTGTCGAATGAGGATGGTTCCAATCTCTGTTTTGAGTTCACTGAGATTGATGCTGCCGGCAAGAAAAGACTCAGCCGAGGCGTTGTGTATGATGGCGGGGAGCCCAGTACGAATCCTTCAGACTGGAAGCTGTTTTGTGAGCATAAATCCATGCGTCCGATCAAGCTGATTATCCGGACAGACGATGATTGAGAAAATGTCTGGCATTGTCAGGAAGGATGGTCATGCCTGTCGACACAGCCATCCTTTTTTCATGGGATTATTTTCCCAGGCAGTTTGGCTGCAGACGCTCCATCATGACTTTCATGCGTTGTTCCATCAATGCGCCCATTTTGTTTTCAAGCAATGGGGTTTTCTGGACCAGCATACGCCCTGTTGGTGATTCATAAAAAGTGTTCAAGTCAAGCAGTTCTTCTTCGGTGAAGGTTTCACGGTAAATACGGATATATTCCGGTTTCAGGGCTTCCCAGCTGAGGTTTTCACGGATCATTTTTCGGTAATCGTCCAGGCAGGTTTTCATCGCCTGTCGCTGTTCAGCAGGGATGTTTGTCTGTTCTGACATTGGCTGGACGGTTGACTGGATGAAGGCATCCGCATCAGCGACAGCGGCGTCTGCGGATTTCTGGGCTTCTGTCAGGACCAGCAGTTTTTCGATTGTGGCATCCTTTGCAGGGGATGCCCATGCAGGGATTGTGCACATGGCGGCAAGCAGGATAGCTATCCATCGTTTCATATCAACTCCTTGGAAAGGTTAGACGGAATCTGGTATTGCCTTTCATTGTATCGGATTCACGGTGTTTTCGTAGAAAATCCGACAGGAAGCATCAGATGAAGGTCCTTGATGCTATAATACCTGCCGTTCGGGGCGTAGCGCAGCCTGGTAGCGCACTTGCATGGGGTGCAAGGGGTCGGAAGTTCGAATCTTCTCGCCCCGACCAAGAATCGGGAAAGGGAGCTTTTCAGGCTTCCTTTTTTTATCAGGCAGGATTGGTGGCGATTATTGGAAACCGCTGACAGGCTTTTTGCAGTATCCTTGCCAATCCATAACAACAGGACAATATGCCATTATGATTACCTGCATCATTTTCGGTTCCCTGGCGGCTATTGTTATCATCGCAATGGCATATATCAGGTTCTCGGAATCTTCCGTCAAGAAAAGTGTCGAGAAGCATTTGAAAGAGCCTTTGACTATTGATGGTCAGGCAGTTACGCCGGACTGGTATGAACAGGACTGGACGGATGTAGATAACAATTTGCTGGCCTTTGACAAAACGCATGGGGTGTTTCTGGGCATTATCGCCGGCAAGAAGAAAGGCGACAGGGTAGATATGCGTACCATTCCGGTCGCCAGCATGACCCGTTCAGAGGTTGTCGTGGATGGCAGGACAGTATTGGAGGTCCGTGCAGGCAAGATTACTGGCAGGCACCCTGAGAACAGTCTGGACGGTTTCCGTGAGAACAGTCGGAAAATCAAGGATATTGCACTTCGGGTCAGGTCTGTTTCAGGGGGGCTTACGATTCCTTGTTCTCCTGGCAAGTATGGCATCAGTCTCGCAGAGAAATACCATATCCTTTTGCTGGAAGCGATGATGGCTTCCGGGACAAGTCCTGTTCCCATGTCGCGGAAGCTGAAGAAGTCATGAGTGCTTTAAGGGAAACGGCGAACGGGGAGTGTCAGGATTCCAATAATACTTGATCCAAGACATTTGACAGCGTCAGACTGCCTGCTTTGTCAAGTTGCTGTGCGCTCAAGTCTTTCTGGAAATCTTTCAGCAGGCTCTTGGCATCCTTGTCGATTGCCGCTGCTTCCCGGACCAGGACATAAGCATTGACGGCACTGACCTTGACGCCGTTTCCTTCGCGGAAGGCGTTTGCCAGTGAGAGCATGGCAAGGATATTGCCCTGCCGGGCGGCTTTGGCAAACCAGATGGCACCAAGATGGGGATTGCGTTCTGTCCCTTCTCCGCCCATACAGGCAAGTCCCAGGAAGAATTGTGCTTTTTCATGCCCTTGCTGTGCAGCGGTATGCCACCAGCCAACGGCTTTCTGTCGGTCTTTGGGAATGCCTTTGCCATTGTAATAGGCAAGTCCCAGATTGAACTGTGCCTGGGCGTTTCCCTGTATGGCAGCCTGGCGGTAAAGGTTGACGGCTGTGGTACTGTTGTTATTCTCTGCATTGCCGGCTTGTCCGTAGAGGAATGCCAGGTTGAACTGGGCAGCGGCATCGGATTGCCGAGAGGCTTCTGCATACCAGAAAGCGGCTTTTTCACGGTCTTTTTCGACACCTTCTCCAAAGAAGTAGGCATTGCCAAGTCTGCGCTGGGCTTCCGCATATCCCTGTTCCGCTGCTTTTGTCCACCATTGGATAGCTTCCTGGCTGTTCTGAGAAACACCTTGTCCCTGGCTGTAGGCGATGCCCAGCTGGTTTTGGGCGCCGCTGTGTCCTTGTTCTGCCGCCCATGTCAGCCATTCAATAGCCTTTGCCTGGTTAAGGGGAAGGCCTTGTCCGCCCAGATAGGCAAGACCGATATGGAAGCCCGCATCAATATTGTCTTGCCCGGCGGCTTTGCCAAACCATGTCACAGCTTTTGCATTGTCTTTGGCGACTCCTTCACCATAGTAATAGGCAACGCCCAGGTGATGCTGTGCACGGTCATTGCCTTGTTCCGCCGCTTTTGTCCACCACTGGATAGCGGCTTTGGGGTTTCGCTTGACACCTTCTCCAAAGTAAAACGCATTTCCGAGGCGGTATTGGGCAGGGCTGTATCCTTGAGCGGCTGCTTTCTTCCACCAGTTGACGGCTTGAATAGCATTGACAGGAGTGCCTTCTCCATTGAAAAGGGATTGCCCCAGGTAATACTGGGCAGGCGGATAGGATTGCCTGGCGGATTTTCGGTACCATTGCAGGGATTTTTGGGCATTTTTTCCTATACCGTTGCCATCATGGTAGGCAGAGCCCAGCAGAAACTGGGCAATGGGATGATCTTTTTCGGCTGCTTTCATCCACCATTGCACTGCTTTTTCCATGTCCTGCGGGACATTTTCTCCTTTCCAGTAGGCAGTCCCGATCTGGTAGGCTGCATCCCGGTTGCCTTGCTGTGCCTGTTGAGACAGCTGTTCAAACGAAGAAACTTCCGGCTGGCTGACGGTGCCAGTGGTTGGTTCAGCCAAGGCTGGCCGGGCAGTGAAGGCAAGTGCGGTCAATGAGACCAAGAGCAGTTTTCTGAACATGGTTTTTCATCAGGTTGTTTCTGTTGATTTTACCTGTCTGACTGATTTTTGCCAGTGCAGGATCTGCCTGCCGGAACAGTTTTGATAGGCGACGACAACGAGGGAAGCAGGCAGACGTTACTGCAAGGGGATATCAGGCGGCCGTTTGTCCTGCTGGGCGAGTGCCTGTATCGCCATGTCCAGCAGTTCTTTGCAGCGGAGTTCATCTTCGGTATGGGCAATGCTGATCATGTTATCCGCAGAGGAATAGATGACAATCGCCTGAACATCTTCCGGCTGTTTTTTTGCCAGGTCATTGCAGATGTTTTCGAACATTTTCTGGATACCTTCAGGAGTGGACAAGGCGGGAATCCTTTCTCGATAGTTGATTGTCAGTGTAAAAAGTGTCTGTTGAAAATAGTAGCTGGTTTGAAACAGACAGAAAGCGCGGTCAAAACCACGCTTTCGTGAGGGATATTATGCAGCTGTCAGAGACCGCCTTTGATGGAATCACGGGTATGGCTACGGTTTTTTGCCTTTGCCTTGACAAGCTGTCTGTCAACTTTGTCCATCAGGGTGTCGATGGCAGCATAGATATCCTGACCTGTACTTTCTGCGTGCAGGGTCTTTCCGGAGAGCTTCAGATTGATTTCTGCACGCTGGCGTTTTTCCTTGTCAGAAATATTGTCCACTGCGAGCAGGACCGTTATGTCAATGACACCATCGAAATTCCGTTTCATCCGGTCAAGTTTCGATTCAACATGACTGCGGATGGCGGGGGTAATTTCAAGATGATGTCCGCTGATGGTCAGGTTCATAAAATTCTCCTTAATTTCATACCGATTATCCCGATGCTGTCTGGCATCGGGCTGCCGTTAGAGGCTTTTTCGCAGGCTTGCAGACGGAATCTTAAGGATGTCCCGGTATTTCGCAACAGTCCTTCTGGCAATGACCAGACCGTCTTTTTCAAGGATCTGCACAATCTTGTTGTCAGAATAGGGCTTTTTCTTGTCTTCAGAGGCAATCAATCGCCGGATTTTCTCGCGGATTGCCGTCGCAGACGCTTCGCCACCTCCTTCCATCATCAGATGACTTCCAAAAAAATGTTTCAGCTCAAAAATGCCCAATGGGGTCATCATGTATTTCTGGGCTGTAACACGAGAGACAGTGCTCTCATGTAATCCTAGTGTATCAGCAATTTCGCGTAATACAAGGGGTCTCATGGATGAGGGGCCTGAGGTGAAGAAATCCTGTTGCCTTTCGATGATGGCTTCGGAGACTTTCAAGATGGTGTCAAAGCGTTGGCTGATGTTCCTGACAAGCCATTTCGCTTCCTGGAAACGGGTGTTTAATGTGGAACGGTTGGTGGCGTTTTTCAGGATATTCCCATAGAGCTGGTTGATGCGGATTTTCGGTATGGCATCAGGATTGAGTTCCGCATGCCATCTTCCGTCTTCTTTCCGGCAGACGATGACTTCAGGGATGACGGTATCGGCTGTATCTGTCGCATAGACGGTACCTGGGTGCGGGTTGCAGTTCAGGATAACTCTGCGGATTTCAATGAGGTCCTCATCATCGCAGCCGACCGCTTTCTTCAACTTGGGAAAATCATGCTGGGCAAAGGCTTTCAGATGGCTTTCCACAATCTCAAGGGCATAACGGCGGATGATGAACGGGACATCCGGCATCATTCTGATCTGTAGCGCCAGACATTCTGTACTGTTCCGCGCACCAACACCAGCGGGTTCAAAAGATTGTAAACATGCCAGCGCTTCTTCAAGTTCCTGCATGCTGACGTTCAGTTCATCTGGCAGCCATGCGAGCATTTCATCAAGAGATTCAATCAGGTAGCCGTGAATATCCAATGCGTCAATCAGCAGTTCAACCAGTACGCGTTGGCGATGGTCATGAATACTGATCCGAAGCTGTTCCTGAAGATGGTTCTTGAGGGTTTTTGGCGGTGCTTCCAGCTGGGGACGGTAGTGTTCATCGTCCTGCTGGCGGTCTGGCATGGTGACGCCTTCCCAGTGCTGACGTTCTTCTGCCATGAAGTCAGCGTGTTCCAGTGAACCGGAAGATGAGGTGTGTTCAATATCTTCCCCGGACAGCTCGCTGTCAGCGGTGCTGCTGTCTGGTTCAGGCGCTTGCTGCCGGATCAGGCAGCCATCCCCCTGGAAGCGGGTTGTGTTGAGCAAGGAATCATCTAGTCGTTCCAGCAGAGGGTTTTCTTCCAGCAGCCGTTCAATTTCTTCGTTCAGTTCGATACTGGAAAGCTGAAGAAGTCTGATGGACTGCTGGAGTTGGGGCGTCAGTGCAAAGTGCTGGGCAAGGCGCGACTGGAGTTTCTGTTTCATGGGCTTGCCGCCAATCACATCTTGAACTTGTCACCCAGGTAAACACGTCTGACAGATTCGTTCTGGATGATGTCTTCAGGATGCCCACTTGCCAGAATTTTGCCTTCATTCACAATATAGGCACGGTCACAGATGCCCAGTGTTTCACGGACGTTATGGTCAGTAATCAGCACGCCGATGCCACGTTCTTTCAGGAAACGGACGATACGCTGGATCTCAATCACGGCAATCGGGTCAATGCCTGCAAACGGTTCATCAAGCAGGATAAAGCGGGGATTGGTTGCCAGTGCACGGGCAATCTCGACACGCCGACGTTCACCGCCTGATAAAGATAATGCCGGGTTTTCCCGCAGGAAAGCAATCTGCAGGTCATCCAGCAGGCTGTCTAACCGTTGGTTGATTTCATCCTTGCCCAGTGGTTTGCCGTCATTGTCATGCTGCAGTTCAAGGACTGCCTTGATGTTTTCCTCAACGGTCAGTTTACGGAATACTGAGGCTTCCTGAGGCAGGTAGGAAAGCCCCATCTGTGCCCGTTTATGAATGGGAAGGTGTGTCAGGTCCTGGCCGTCAAGTTCAATCGTTCCTTTCTCAGCAGGCACCAGACCAACGATCATATAGAAAGAAGTGGTTTTCCCTGCGCCATTTGGTCCGAGCAGACCGACAACTTCTCCGCTGGAAACATCAATTGATACATCGGAGACAACAGTCCTTCTTCCATAGGTTTTCTGAAGTCCTTGGACAATCAGTTTGCTGATGGTCATTTTTTTGTCCTTGAGTTTGTCGTTGTGTTTTTGGGCTGGATGACTGCCGTGACACGTCCTGCTCCCGCCTTGGAAAAACCTTCATTGGTGTTGAAAGCGCTGTAAAATTCAGTCTTGGCATCATAGGAGAGGTATTCTCCTGAAATGTCTTCCATGACCTTTGATCCCTCAAGTTTCTTGCCACGGGCTTCTGTGAAAAATTGGGCGACTTCGTCCTTGTCGTTATATTCAATTCGTTTGCCGTAGCCTTCCATCCATTGGTTGGGACCGCTGTCCAGTTTCTGACGGATGAATGCCAGCTGACCCGGTGCCGCATAGAGTGTGATATAGCGGTATCCTTCGGGATCCTCTACTATCTTGGCTTGCCCTGCCTTAGCGAGGATGGTTCCTTTCGTGATGACGACATTCCCGGTGAAGACAGTGACCTGCTTGACATCATCTGAATTCATCTGGTCTGCTTCGATATGGGTTGGTTTCTTGGAGTCCGCTTTTTCTGCAAAGGCGCTGACAGAGAGTGCTGCACACAGGCAGAAAGCGGCTGTTTTGAGAAGATGTTTTTTCATGGTCAATTCAACTGGATATTCACACGGTCAGTCTGTTGTTGTCCGTCTGGTATGGAGACGGCGGTTTCAGCAGGTTGAGCATTGTCTTCCGGATTCGCGGTTTTTTCTGCCTTGTCCCCGTTGGGATAGAGTGTAAGATGGACCCGTCCCCGCATTTCCATTTCCTGGGTCGCACTGTTGGTTTTCATGCCAACTCCTTTCAGGGTGTTCTTTCCCTGGCGGATGGTGACTTCACGGTCTGTAACAGTGATTTCATCATCAGGATAGACCAACAGGTATTCGGTGTTCAGGATGCGGGGCGCTTTACCTTTTGCGCCTTCTTCCTCTACCTGTACATTGTTCATCAGATGAACTTTTGTGTTGAAATCTTCAGCAAATGCTTCATCTGCCATGATTGTCTGGAGTCGTCCCTTGCTGTTACGCAGGTAAACGACAGGCTGTTCAATTTGATAGGCATCTTCAGCCGGATAATGGGTCAGTTTTTTGCCGATGGCTTCATACCGCGGTTTTCCATCTGGCAGGAACCGGAAATACCTGAAGTCTTCAACTATATAGTCCGGATCGGTACGTTCTGCTTCCGGTGCGTCTTTGTAAGCAGTTTTTTTCAGTACCATGTTGACCCACATGCTGCCTAGCGCAAGGATAATGGCAATGACCAGGACAATCAGTCCTCGCCTGCGCATTGCGGATTTATTACTAGGATTCATTTCAGATATGACTCCAGTATAGGGGTATAACCACCGGTTGCTTTCAGGATGATGTCGCAGACTTCGCGGACAGCACCATCTCCGCCAGCATTCCTCGTCACAATGTCCACCCGATCAATCACTTCAGGATGGGCATTATTCACAGCAAAGGACACACCGACCCGGGTAATGGCAGGCAGGTCGATGACATCATCTCCGATGTAGGCGCATTCTTCTGCGGATAGTCCGGTTTTTTTCAGCAGGATTGCCAAGGCTTCCTGTTTCTGACTGGCTCCCTGGATGATATGGGCTATCTCAATGTCTGCTGCACGGCGGTTTGTAACTGGTGTATTGCGGGCACTGATGATGGCAGTGCCGATGCCAGCCCGTTTCAGAAAACGGATTCCCAATCCGTCACGGACATGAAAGCTTTTGAAGGTTTCTCCATCAGGGCCATAATGCATCTTGCCATCTGTCAGAACACCGTCCACATCAAAGATAACCATTTTGATTCTAGCGAGCCTGGCCTGTAATGATTGCCTGTTCATCAGATTACCTTTGCGACAGTCAGGTCATGGATATGCAGGGCACCTGTCAACTTGCCGTCATTGTCTGTTACCAATAACTGGTTGATGCGGTATTTCTCCATGATGGAGACGGCTTCCACCGCCATTCTATCAGGGGCAATAGTATGAGGATTCCTGGTCATGACTTCACCAATGAGCAGTGTCGATAGATCCCATTGTTTCTCAATCAGGCGGCGCAGATCTCCATCGGTGAATACCCCGACCGCCTTGCCGTCATCATCAACAACAGCGGTCATTGCCATGCCTTTCTTGGTAATTTCAAATAAGGCATCAAACAGTTTTGTCGCTGTGTGGACGACAGGGATGGCATCTCCTTGACGCATGACATCAGAAACATGGGTCAGTAGCCGTCTGCCCAACGCGCCTCCTGGATGAGAACGGGCAAAGTCTTCTTCATGGAATCCTCTGGCATCCAGTGCGGCAATGGCAAGGGCATCTCCCAATGCAATCGTTACGGTTGTGCTTGCTGTTGGTGCAAGGTTCAATGGTCCGGCTTCACGTGACACGTGCAGGTTCAGGTGGATATCCGCCACTTTTGCCATGCTTGATGAAGGATTGCCGGTCATGGCAATGAACCGGGTTCCCATACGTTTGAGGATTGGGGCAATCGCCAGGATTTCTGCCGCTTCCCCGGAATAGGAGATGCCAATGAACAGATCTTCTTTGGTAATCATGCCCAAGTCGCCATGCATTGCTTCAGCAGGATGGACAAACATCGCAGGGGTTCCGGTAGAGGCCATCGTTGCCGCAATCTTGCGGGCAATATGGCCTGATTTACCGATGCCAGAGACGACAACGCGTCCCTTGCAGGCTAGCAGAAGACCGACAGATTCCGCAAAATTGGCTGAATCTTCATGTTTCAGACGGTTCCTGAGCGCTTCCAGTTCCTGCGATTCGATACGAAGGGTATCGTCCGCCAGTTTCAGCGCCCGTTCTTTATCAATTGACATGGTTTGTGTTCTTTTTTTCCCTAAGGCGGAAGTATAAACCGAAAAAGGTCTCATGAGTATTCAGGCATGAATCCTGCTTATCCGGATGATGGGCGGCGGATTTTCCCAAAAACGGCCAATGTACCCGGAAAAGCGTATTTTTTTCAGAGCATCCGGTACTGAATAGTCGATAAATAGTCCATAATATTGTTAGCCTCTCTTTTGAGAGCCGTTCAATCGCCATCCGAACATTGTCTATGCATATGCAGTCATCCCTGGAATTTGTGTTGCTCATGTTGGGGACGGCAGTGATCGGTGTGTTGGCTTTCCGTTATTTCAAGCTGCCTTCTATCCTAGGGTATCTGGCTGTCGGTGTGGTGGTCGGTCCTTATGCCACGGGACTTGTCAGTGATGCTGGTCCATTGCAGAGCCTTGCAGAATTCGGCGTGGTGTTCCTGATGTTTACTGTCGGGCTTGAGTTCTCGTTCAAGCAGCTCATCGCAATGCGGAAAATCGTATTCGGGTTGGGTTTTGCCCAGGTTACGGTTTCAGTTGTTGTTGCAATCATCATATCGGGCATTATGGCGCTCGTCATTCCGGAACTGGGGATGTCATGGCAGGCAGCGCTTGCCTTGGGCGGTGCATGGGCGCTTTCATCCACGGCCATTGTTACCAAGATGCTTGCTGACCGCATGGAGCTTGACACCGATTATGGCAAAAGGGTTATCGGGATACTGCTTTTCCAGGATATCGCTGTCGTTATTCTCCTGATGATTGTGCCTTCGCTGGCTTCAGATTCGGGCAATATCTGGATAGATGTCGGATTGACTTTGGCGAAAGTGGTGTTTGCATTGGGGGTGATGTTCCTGATCGGCAAGCAGATGATGAATCGATGGTTGGGCATTGTGGCGGGGACCGGTTCCCAGGAGCTCTTTATGCTCAACCTGCTGTTGATGACCCTTGGTGCTGCCTGGATTACAGAAACCATCGGTCTTTCACTGGAACTGGGAGCTTTCATTGCGGGTATGCTCATTGCTGAAACTCGTTATAAACATGAAGTCGAGACCGATATCAAATCTTTCCAGGATGTGCTGCTGGGACTTTATTTCATCACGATTGGCATGATGCTCAACTTGTGGCTTGTCAGGGACCGCTGGTGGGTCATTCTTATCATGATTGTTTGTGCCTTTGCCTTCCAGTTCGGGGTGACTGCCATCGTTACCCGATTTTTCGGGGCATCTACGGGGATGAGCCTGAAAGTCGCCCTGGTGCTTTCGCAGGCCGGTGAATTCAGTTTTGTCCTTGTCAATCAGGTTGCCCATTACAATATGATTGAGCCTTGGTTCTATCAGGCAACCCTGGCATCCATGGTTGTCTCGATGCTGATGGCGCCGTTCATTATCCTCAATGCTGATAAGATTGTTTCCCGGTTCTCAGTGGATGAATGGATGAAGCGGTCTGTGGAACTGACTCGGATTGCCAGTCAGACCATGCTATTGCGCAAACATGTCATCATCTGCGGTTTCGGCAAGACGGGGCAGGCGGTTGCCAGATTGCTGGCGGAACAGGATATCGCTTACCGGGCGTTGGATCTGGATCCGGAGCGAGTCAGGAAAGCGGAAATTTCCGGGGAAAAGGTTTCCTATGCAGACAGCACACGGCGTGAAGCGCTGGTGGCGGCAGGTATTGACCGGGCCTCAAGCATCATCATTACGCTTGACAGGATAGATGCCTCAATGCGGGTGCTGCATTATGCTAAAAGCATTGCACCGGAAATTCCGGTCATTGTTCGCTGCAGTGATGACAGCGATTTCGATAAGTTCAGGGAGGCAGGGGCGGATGAGGTTGTCCCCGAAGTTCTTGAATGTTCTCTTGTACTGGCTTCCAGCGCCATGCTGGCGGCAGGGGTTTCCATGAAACAGGTGTTGCGGCGTGTCAGGGCTGCGCGTATGTCACGGTATGCGAATCTGCGGGAATATTTTCATGGCGATCGTGATGCTGCTGCCTTGGAAGATACGTCAAGATATCTCCATTCTGTCCGTGTGCCGCCGGAATCACCGGTCATTGGACAAAATCCGTTCGACCTGCCCTTTCCTGAACCCAGGGCGGATGTTGTGACGGTTGTGCGGAAAGCTGTCAAACTTGAACCCAGCCCGGATATCAGGATTGAGGCGGAAGATGTCCTAGTACTCAGGGGCAACCGTACCAGTGTTATGGATGCGGAGGCTTATATCTTCAGTATTAACGGATAGCCTTGGCTTTCCCGGAAAGCGATTTGCCAGTCAGCGACCGGTTGCCTGTTTTGTGACTGCTTTCCGCTGTCTGGTCTGTTTGTCTCCTGCCTTACGGCAGTCATCGGCTTTGTCCGCTGCCATTTTCTGCCGGGGTTTCAGCATGGCTCCCAGATATCGGCCTGTGATGCTGGCAGGTTTTTTGGCAATGGCCTCAGGAGTTCCTGTTGCAATGATCTGACCGCCTCCTGCACCGCCTTCAGGTCCCAGGTCAATAATCCAGTCTGCCGTCTTGATGATGTCCAGATTGTGTTCAATCACTACGATGGTGTTGCCTTGGTCACGTAAACGGTGGATAACTTTCAACAGCATATCAATATCCTGGAAATGCAGTCCGGTTGTTGGTTCATCCAGGATATACAGGGTACGTCCGGTGTCCCGTTTTGACAGTTCCAGTGACAGCTTTACCCGTTGGGCTTCTCCCCCTGACAGGGTAGTTGCACTTTGTCCAAGCTGGATATAGCCAAGCCCTACGTCCAGCAGGGTTTTCAGGCGGCGGGCGATCGAAGGAACGGCATTGAAAAAAACATAGGCTTCTTCGACAGTCATGTTCAAGACATCTGAGATGTTCTTGTCACGGTAAGTTACTTCAAGTGTTTCACGGTTATAGCGCTGTCCATGACAGACATCACAGGGAACATACATGTCCGGCAGGAAGTGCATGGCAACTTTCAGGACACCATCTCCTTGGCAGGATTCGCATCTGCCACCTTTCACATTGAAGGAGAAACGGCCCGCAGAATACCCTCGTTCCCGCGATTGCGGGATATCGGCGAACAGCTCACGGATTGGTGTGAACAAGCCGGTGTAAGTGGCAGGGTTTGAGCGTGGCGTTCGTCCAATTGGTGCCTGGTTTACTGCGATCACTTTGTCGAAATGTTCAATGCCTTCAATAGCTTCATAGGGAGCTGGCTCAGTCTGGGAACCGTTGATCTGGCGTGCCACGGCAGCGTACAGCGTATCATTGACCAATGTTGATTTGCCTGAACCAGAAACGCCCGTCACACAGGTCAGCAGGCCGACAGGCAGGGTCATTGTCACCTGCTTCAAGTTGTTGCCGCAGGCACCGTGTATCACGAGACTGCGTTCAGGATCTGGTGCAATCCGTTTGGCAGGGACAGGGATTGTCTTGATGCCGTTCAGATATTGTGCTGTCAGTGATGTTTTGGATGTTAGGATGGTTTCTGGACTGCCTATTGCCACAACTGTCCCGCCATGTTCTCCTGCGCCTGGTCCCATATCCACAATGAAATCGGCAGAACGGATGGCATCTTCATCATGTTCCACTACAATCACGGTGTTGCTGATATCCCGCAGGTGTTTCAGGGTTGCAATCAGACGGTCGTTGTCACGCTGATGCAGGCCGATAGAAGGCTCATCAAGAACATACATGACTCCCGTCAGACCGCTGCCGATCTGGGAAGCCAAACGAATGCGCTGGGATTCCCCGCCGGACAAGGTTTCTGCACTGCGGTCCAGAGACAGATAATCCAATCCGACATTGTTCAGGAAACGCAGACGGGAAGTCACTTCATTGAGAATCCTGGCGGCAATCGTCCGCTTGGCACCTGTCAGCGACAGCGTTTCAAAATAGTGGAGAGCATCACCCAGTGACATACGGGTCACTTCATGGATTGATTTTTTCTGATGGTTTTCACCGATACCGACAGCCAGTGCTTCCCGACGCAGCCTTGCACCATTGCATGTTGGGCAAGGGCGTTCACCGATCAGTTTTGACAGTTCTTCTTTGACAGCGATTGACTCTGATTCCCTGAATCGGCGTTCCAGATTGTGCAGCACGCCTTCAAAGGGATGCTCCCGTATCCATGGCATTCCTTGACGGTTGAGAGAAATAAATGGAATTTTTTCCTCGCCAGAGCCAAAGATCAGTATATGCCGGATACGTTCAGGCAGTTCTTCAAAAGGGGTGTCCAGGTCAAAACCATAATGCATGGCGATTGACTGGAGCATCTGGAACAGCATGGGATTACGTCTGTCCCAGCCTTTCAATGCACCTGCCGCCAGCGAGAGACCTGGGTGCTGCACAATTCGTTTCGGGTCAAAAAATTCGATATGTCCGATACCGTCACAGTCTGGACAGGCGCCCATCGGGTTGTTGAAGGAGAACAGACGGGGTTCCAGTTCAGGCAGGGACCAGCCGCATTCAGGACAGGCGAACCGATTTGAAAATACCTGCTCTTCGTGAGTTTCCATATTGACGGTGACAGCCCGGCCATCTGCTATGCGCAAGGCAGTCTCAAAGCTTTCTGCCAGGCGCTGCCGGATGTCTGCGCTGATACGCACACGGTCCACCACGACATCAATAGAGTGTTTTTCGTTTTTCTTCAGGGCTGGCAGGTCATCAGACAGGTGGATGCCTGCTGGTTTTGTCCCGCTTTGGATCCTGAAACGGATAAAGCCTTGGGATTGAAGCTGCTCAAACAAGTCACTGTATTCCCCCTTACGGGCAGTGACGACAGGTGCCAGGATCATCAGGCGTGTCCCTTCCGGTAATGCCAGGGTTGCATCTACCATCTGGGATACTGATTGGGCGGCAAGCGCATGTTCCGGGTGATCTGGGCAGTGTGGCGTGCCTACCCGAGCAAAAAGCAGTCGCAGATAGTCGTAGATTTCAGTGACAGTGCCAATAGTGGACCGTGGATTATGCGAGGTTGATTTCTGGTCAATGGCGATAGCAGGTGAAAGCCCTTCAATCAGGTCAACATCCGGCTTTTCCATCAACTGCAGGAACTGGCGGGCATAAGCAGACAGTGATTCGACATAACGGCGTTGTCCTTCTGCGTATAGTGTGTCAAAAGCCAATGATGATTTACCTGAGCCAGAGAGACCGGTAATAACAATCAGCCTGTTCCTAGGGAGGTCAAGGCTGATATTTTTCAGATTGTGGGTGCGGGCACCACGAATGACGATTTTTTCTTCTGAATCCAGCATAACGAAGTCCGTAAAACCAACTGTTCCCTGAATTGATCCCATTGACAGGAAAAGGAGACCTGTAATGATAGCGCATCAGGCTTCTGATTGTTCTCTCCGATACCTGATGGAGATCAAAGGACCATTATCGGGGAAGGTAAAATACTGTTTTTTAATACAGTCAGTTATTTTTATTAGATGAGTGTATTTTCTTTAAAAGAGGTGATATTATATACAGTATATGATGTGTGATGTCAGTGATTTATACTACGAGCATCAGTATCAGATCTATTTCCCTGCATGGACAGGGTGCTTCATGTTTATCGATTTCCCGATCAGGAGAATTTCATGGCATCAATCAACAAGGTGATTATCGTTGGCAATCTGGGACGTGATCCGGAAAGCCGTTATTCACCGAACGGTGAACAGGTGACACGTGTGTCAATTGCAACAACCGATTCCCGCAAAGATCGTCAGACTGGCGAAAGGATTGAAAACACGGAATGGCACCGTGTTGTTTTTTTTGGCAGATTGGCGGAAATTGCAGGTCAGTACCTGAAGAAAGGTTCCCAAGTTTATGTTGAGGGGCGTTTGAGGACAAGTAAATATACCGGTAAGGATGGCATTGAACGTTATTCAACCGATATTATTGCGGATCAAATGCAGATGCTGGGTTCCCGGCAGGGCAGTGGTGATCCTGCTGGCAGCTATGATGGTGGTTTCCAGCAGTCTGCGCCACGTCAGGATGTGGAAAAACCACAGCAGCCATCCCGAGGGGGCGGTCTGCCGCCGAATATCCCGATGGATGACGACATCCCTTTCTGAGACCTCTGCAAAGGAGATATTCGAAAGCCTTTTCCTGGAAACGGGAAAGGGCTTTTGCTTTTCTTCAGCGTTAAAACATCAGGAAGATTATGCAGTCTATCAGGCGTTTTCCTTGATCCTGCTGATGATACGTCCGCCGATAACCCAGACACCCAGGGCAGTGATGCCTGCGGTGAGCAGGGCAGCACTGAAACTCCCTGTATATTCACGCACGGTACCAAGAATGATGGTGAGCAGGACATTGGCGATGTTGGCGACCATGTTCATGAAACCTGCTGCGGTGGCAAGGTATATCGGTGGCATGATGTTGCCTGTCATGCTGAAGATGGAACCGTAATTGCAGCCGCCGAGAATGGCAAGCCCGAAACCGACAGCAAGTCCGATGTAAACATTGCCGATGAGCCCAAGCGCAATATAGAGGGAGCCAATGGCAAGAACGGAGATATTGATGATCCAGTTCTTGGAAAACCATCCGAGCAGTGAACTGCCGCAGGCGCGGCTGACGGTACCGATCAGCAGGACAGCACCTGTTGCTAGGCTCCAGGCAAGTGCTGTGCTGCTACCATGCATATCAGCAAGAATAGACGGCAGCCATTGCCCAAGGTTGTTGAGTGTGCCATAGGAAAAGCCATGGAAGATGCCGAGCATCCAGATGGGCAGGGAGATGGATACGGTTTTGAGGGCGGAAAACAGTTTGGCGATTCCGCCGCCGCCAGAAGCACTGGTCCCCCTGACTTTTGCAGGGAGCAGACGAGAGAGAACGATGGAGAGAATGGCAAGTATTGCAGGAATGATATATGAGAAGCGCCATGCTTCATCACCAAGGTAAGGCAGGGTAATGAATGGCAGCATGGTGCCCATGCAGAATGCTGCTCCTTGAATGCCTTGGGCTTGAGCGACTTTATCAGGTGGTGCCTGCATGCCGATCATCTTGATACCGATCAGGAAAAGGGAGCCAGAGCTGAGTCCTGCCAGGAACCGCAGACCTGTGGCAAGAATCATGTTATCAGCTGCAAGAAAAGGCAGGACATTGGCCGCAAAAGCAATGGTGATGGCTATGAGAAAGCCTTTAT
>CAVERB010000008.1:0-7636 GCA_963618105.1 Oxalobacter sp.
GCCTTCTGCGGACATCTTCAATCTCTTCACATAGTAACTGGATGCCTTGCACCATACGCGGCCCCGGCCGGCTGATCAAGTCTGATTCCAGAAAATAAAGGCTTTGTGTGCGGGTTGCGTTCAACATAGGAAAACGTTTCCAAAGCCCTAAGCCATTGTCACCGCTCATCCCACCCGTGCTGATGATGGCATCAGGATTCCGTGCCAGCACTGTTTCAATGCTGAGAATCGGCGCCAATGCATCAATATCCTTGAAAATATTTTCTCCACCACAGACTGCAATGGCTTCATCAATGATCTGTGTTCCCCCGATGGTATAGAGCGGATGATCATAAACCTGATAGAAAACCTTGATTTTTTGCCTCGAGTTGTATTGATGGCGAAGCCTGTCCAGATGGTTCCGCCATTGGTTGGCAGTTTCCTTGCCATCTTCTGGATGCCCGGTGAGTTGCCCCAGTTTTTCCATATCCACCGGAATATCCGCCAATTTACGAGGATGGGTCCGGTAGATAGGAATGTCGGTCTTCGCCAATTCGTCAACCTGACGGGAGACGCTCCCGCTCGGCCACAGGACAATCAGGTCAGGCTGATGGCTGATGATTTTCTCGATATCCAGCTGATGGACATCTCCGACCGTCGGCAAGCTCTTGGCTGCTGCTGGATAATCGCTGAAACGGGTTGTTGCAATGATCTGGCTGCCTGCTCCAACAGCATAGACAAGTTCCGTGGTATGCGGTGACAGCGTGATAATGCGTTGGGCAGGCTGTCCGAGAGAAACCGTATATCCATCACCATCAACAACCTGGATGGCTCCCTGCTTTAGCGGTTTTGGCTGCTGCGGTCCTGACTTACAGCCTGTCAGAAACAATAAGGCAGACAGCCCGATGATGATTGTCTGCCGTCCTGTCCACTGCATCAACCGCATCACCATCCCTTTACACGGCAACAAAAACCGTTTCACCCGCATAAGACATGCCTTTGATGGGGCAATGCAGACAATACGAGAGCTTTTCTTCGGTCATGACAGCCTGCCTTTCTCCGGCTTCCCATTCCCCATTTCCATTGAGCAGCAGCACATGGGTAGCAGCCAGCCTTGCCAGATTGAGGTCATGGACAATCGTCACCACGGCACGCTGCGCCAACGCCTGCTGACTGATGAACCGCATGAGCGACTGCTGATGGGACAGGTCAAGGGATGTTGCCGGTTCGTCCATCAGGATCAGCGGGGTATCCTGGGCAATCAGGGAAGCAATGGTTACCCGCTGACGTTCCCCCCCTGACAGGGTACGGATATCACGGTCAATGAATGGCATCAGTCCCATCTGCTGCAAGGCTTTTTCCGCCGTAGCAATATCCGCTTCATTTTCCCAAAATCCCCCATGGTAGGGAAAACGTGCGGCAAGCACCGTTTCAAAGACTGTCCATCCAAACGTATCCAACTGTGCCTGGGGCAGCCATGCCCGCTGCTGTGCCAGCTGGACAGGCGGTATGTCATGCAGGGATTTTCCATTGAAGCAGATGCTGCCCTGCACGGTAATACCTGCCGCTTGCGGACTGCCGAGCCCTGCCAATACCCGCATCAATGTGGATTTTCCAACCCCGTTCGCCCCATAGATAAACCAGCTCTGCCCTGCCGCTATGGTCAGGTTGAGATCTGCCACCAAAGCCTTTTCTGCGGTATGAATCGAAAGATGCTGGATAGTCAGCATGACTATCCTCCCTTTCTCAACTGGAACAGGAAAACCGGCACACCGATGATGGCAGTGACAGCGCCAACCGGCAACTGGATCGGAGAAACCACACTGCGGGCAATGGTATCAGCCGCAATGAGGAACAGTCCTCCCAGCAGGGTTGAAGCAGGCACCAGCCAGCGGTGATCCGCCCCCCAGATGCGCCGGCAGATATGCGGCACCGTCATGCCGACAAAGCTGATGCACCCTGCCTCAGCAACTATCATAGCGGTCAGGATGGCAGACAAGGCAAACAAGGTCTTTTGGAGTGAAACAACCGGAACCCCCATTGACGCTGCCATATCAGACTGACGGGACAGCAGGTTGATGGCTTTCGCCTGATACCAGCTCCAGCAGAAAACGATTGCCAGCAGGAGAAACTGTGTCAATGAAAAAGGGGTACCAGAAAGGTCGCCAATCAACCAGAAAACCATGCCCCGCAGATTATGGGCAGGCGCTAAAGTCAGCATCAGCGTCACCAATGCCCCACAGCCGAATGCCAGCATCACACCTGTCAGCAATATCCGGGTTGTGCCGTGAACACTGCCAAAACTGCGTTTCGATAATAAATACAGACTGACGGTGATGACTGCGGCACCTGTCAGCGCAGCAACATTGATTGCCAAACAACCTGCTGAAAAGAAAAGAACAGCAATGGCACCAACAGAAGCACCGCCTGACACCCCAAGAATATAAGGGTCTGCCAATGGATTCCGAAGCAACGCCTGCATCAGGCAGCCTGCCAATGCCAGGGAAGCACCTGCAAGGAAAGCTGCAGCGATACGCTCAAACCGCATCGCTACAATCAGACTGTTGGCCGTTGTCATCTGCCCTGTCAGTAGTCCTTGGATGCCCTGCCAGACGCTGCTGATGCTGATGGATACCGACCCGACGGCACAGCATAAGAAAAGACCTGCTACCGTACAGCACAGTAAGATGACCAGCCAGCCAGCTTTCCGCTTTTTCTGTCGGGCATAAGAAGCTAGGGAAAGCTGGCGGTCTGTCATCTTGGCAGGTCTTAAAAGGTGATAATCACCCGACTATTTTACATCTTGACATTCAGACCGATGAAGCCTGCACGTCCCAATTGGTTATAACCATAAGTGGTTTCATACTGCTTATCAAACAGATTGGCAATACGCCCATAAATGGAAACATTTTTCGTGATGTCATAACGGGCATTCAAATCAACCAATGCATAAGAAGACAAATCAACTACACGATTGCTATATGTCATAGAATCGTATGCAAGGTCTGATCTATGTGAGTTATAAGAAACATCTGCACCAAAATACCATTTACCCAATGTCTTGGACGCTGACAACGTACCAAACCATTTTGACCGCCTAATTAACCGTTCATCCGTATCCTGATTCTTGGGATTCTGCCAAGTCAGATTTGCGCTGAGATCAAACCAACCATAGACATCTGACTGAGCCGTCAATTCAACTCCCGTATTTTTAACTCTGTCTATATTAAAATATTGAGATTTGCCTCCAATATACCTAGAAGCAATTTGATCACGGACATGCGTTTCGAATACTGTCAATCGGACCAAATTTTTTCCTTCTGCATACTGAATACCTGTTTCATAGGATGTAGAACTCTCGGATTTTAGTCCAGTATTTCCGCAACCAAAAACATTGTCATACTGCTGGAATAATGATGGTGCCACAAAGGCTGTAGAAACGCTGGCCAAGGCTTTCCATTTCGACGTTAAATCATAAGCATAACCAAGATAGCCTGTTGTTTTTGCTCCAGCATCTTCCACATGGTCGTAACGTGCATTTGCCTGAAGGTGATGATTCCCTATATTACCCAAAATACCAGTGTATAGACTATATTTGATCCGATCCTCTCCTACAGAAGTTGCATACCCACTACTGCGATTCTTGACATCAACATCCTCTCTAACAAAATCAATACCCCCCGTAAGAGTCCAATCTTCATTTAATGCAAAAGTGTTATCCCACTGGAGTCTTGTTGATTCACTTGAATAAACTGAATCATAATCGCTACTATAAGTCACTCCCCACCATTCGAAAGAATCACTATCCTGCACCGAATAGTCTCTATCAACTTTGTTATAGGATACAGTAGCAGTAGATAACCAATTCTTTGTGAATCTATTTTTGCTGTAAACAGATGCCATCAAATTCTTGGTACGACCATTGGCATCATCATTACGCCCACTATCAGAATCAAAACCATACTTAGCATGGTTATAGAAGAACCTTCCCCCAAATTCATGGTCAGTATTCAGCTTATGAGAAATATTGGCACTGAAGCTTACATTACGATCATAATCATCATCAGGATTTACCGTCATGCTTTTGCTTGAATCCATTGCTGACATGCCATTTGTCTTAAACCGGGAAACAGCTGCCGAATAGCTTGTACCATAATTTGTTGAACCAGAAACTCCCGCTCCCAGTTTGACAGTATCATGCGTACCGTATTCTGCATAAACATTAGCTGTCGGTTCACCACTACCTTGTTTGGTGAAAATATTGACAACCCCACCCATCGCACCAGAACCGTAAATGGCAGAAACATTGCCTTTGACGACTTCAATATGGTCAATCTGATCCATCTGGATATGTGACAAGAACGTAGTCATCGTTGATGAGCCACCTGTATCCGCATGGTCTGTAATAGGTACGCTATCAATCATAATGAGCGTCTGATTAGGATTGGTTCCCCACATGAAAATGGAATTTGTCCCACCTGGGCCACCTGTACTGGCAAACTGCACGCCAGCTTCTGTCCTCAGCAGAGATGGCAGGTCAGCCATCCGTTTGTTTTCAATATCCTGTCGAGAGATAACCAATGTGGTTGGTATGACATCTTTCTGAAGCTGTTCTACTCGGGAAGCCGTCACAACAACCGGTGCCAGTGTCTGCTCATTGGTAATCTCTTCTTCAGCATAGGCCGCTGTTGCAAAGCATCCTGTCAATGCGGCTGCAAGCAATGCCGGTTTGAATGTTTTTTTGAATTGCATGTTTTTTCCGTCAATCTTGATTGATCCGACATCCCCGCCGGATACAAGCCTATGAAAGCACTGGGCACAAGAATCAAGAAAAACGGAACTCCCCTGCCTGTCTGGAACAGGCAGGTTGGTTGTCTTTCCCATGGAGATTCCCCGTCCACAGTACAGCCTTTTTTCTGGCCGGTATCCGGGCTACAGGCTCAGGACAAATGCCCTGAAGGGTCTGTCCGCCTTCCCATGCTGTTGCACAGTGGCGTAGTTGGACAGTCTATTCAATGAACACCTGTTTACCGTTGCGGGGGCAGCACACGTTCTGCCAGCCATTGCTGAAACATCGTGTTTCCCGTTTAACCGCACATCGGAGTGATGTGCCGCACCAGAACTTTGGATTATAGCCAAGTTGAACGGTCCATATCCCTGTCAACTATCGGAGAATGGCATTTGCAGGGATTTTGATGGTAAATCCATGACCTTGATTGCCAGAATGCAACAGTCCCAGAATGATTGGTACCAGGGATTTAGCAGGTACAATACCTGCCGGAGGAGTTTCTATGGTTTTTACCAATTTGAAAAGCGGTTTCCGAAAGCCCGCAGGAACTGATACATTGCGATGGATGATGGGTTGGCACGATGAAAGGCGGCCAAAATCCCCTTCTACCGGTGTTCCCATTCCATTTGAACAGAATGACGGCAAGCTGATCGCATCAGGTTCTGCCGATACGCTGACCTGGATCGGGCAGGCTTCTTTCCTGATACAGCTGGACGGCAGGAATTGCCTGATTGACCCCGTGATGTCAGAATCACTGGGATTCATCAAACGCAATTCACCACCTGGACTGACCTGGGCTGTCATGCCAAGGATTGACCTGGTATTCATCACCCACAACCACCGTGACCATATGGATGCAGTCACCCTGAAACGGTTGGGAGATGCGCCAGTCTATGTTGTCCCACAAGGTTTGGGAAAATGGTTTCATGACAATGGCATGTCCAAAGTCATTGAAATGGGCTGGTGGCAGGAAGAACAGATCGAAGGATTTGACGTGACCTTTGTCCCAGCTGAACACTGGAGCCGCCGGGGTCTTGCAGATATCAATACCAGCTGGTGGGGCGGTTTTGTGATTTCCCGTCATGACAAGACGCTTTATCATTCCGGCGATTCAGGCTGGTTTGACGGCTTTGCGCAGATTGCTGAAAAGTTCAGGGGAAAGATTGATGTGGCGATGCTGCCGACAGGTGCTTATGCCCCGCGCTGGTTCATGAGTCCACAGCATATTGATCCGGCTGAAGCCGTGGCATATTTCCAGATGTTGGAAGCCAAGCATTTTGTTGCAATGCATTGGGGAACTTTCAAACTGTCTGATGAACCGCTGGATGAACCCCTCCATTTATTGCCTAGATTATGGGAACAGGCCGGACTGGCACCTGAACGATTGACCTGTGGTGTCCTGGGCAAGACATGGTTGCTGGATGAATGGCTGAAATAGCAGCGCTCTTCAACTGAAACAGCTAGAATGCTGTAAACTAGGTTGCATCTTATTGCTCTTGGGAGGTTTGACATGAGTTGGATAATAATCGTTTTGGTAATTGTTGGAATTGTCTGGCTGGTAAAACGCAATAAGAACAGACAGCAGCCTCGCCAGAACATGCCGCAGAACCGTCCTAATGGTGGGTTTAATAGACCAGGCGTTCTGAACAGGCCGCAACAACGAAACACCAATCAGCAGGGAACGGTTGGTGCAGGCAATAAGCTTTGCCCTTTTTGTGCTGAAACCATCAAGGCTCAGGCAACTGTCTGCCGTTTCTGCGGACATCAGCTGAATGAGCTTTCCCAACAGGGCAATACTGTATTCGGCAACGGCCAACAGCAAGCCACTGGCGGTTCCATGATCGGCGATGCGGTAAAAACAGGCGCTGCTGTCATGGCAACGCAGGCGATCCTGGGCGGACTGATGGGGCAAGGACAAGCACAGACTGGCAACAATATGCCGCCTGACCCTTCAATGATGCCTGGTTCAGATTATCCTGATGATACAGACAACCCACTCTTTGGAACAACGGTGGAGGGTGATGACAGCTCCTCTTTCGGAAATGTCATGGATGAAGATGTTTCCTTGCCAGGCGGCTTTGGCAACGGATTGGATGCTCTCTCCAATCTCGGTAGTTCTGATGACAGCAACCATGCTGGCTGGATTACCGATGAAAATGATACCGACAATAGTGGCTGGCTATCTTCAGGTAATGATGACGGCGGTTCCAGTCTCAACTGGCCTTTCGGCAGTGATGATGACAGCGGTTCTGGCAACAGCTGGTCTTTCGGCAATGATGATGACAGCAGCGTTGGCAGCAGCTGGTCCTTTGATGACGATGACTGAATAAAAAATCCATTTCAGCCGAAAGTCCCGCTAAGTTGTGATTCGCTTAACGGGACTTTCAATTAGGCCAAGAGATTGTTCCAACGCTTCAAAATCTAATTGATGATTCTCGCATAACGTTGTCACTATAGCAACGTGCAAAAGATGAGATGACACAGGTTATTAAAATGCAATCAATCGCAATATTCATGCCTAAATATTGCGATAGTTCTTCCAGTTTATAACGTTGAACATTATCTACCTGAATGTCTGGATTCCATTCTGTCTCAGACATATAAAGATTTTACGATTTTTGCCGTCGATGATGGCTCAACAGACAATTCAGGGAAAATTCTCGATGAATATGCATCAAGAAATTCCTGTATAAAAGTCATACATAAGCAAAATGGCGGTGTCAGTTCTGCACGCAATGCAGCTCTTAACCTGATTTTCAGTTATCAAGATAGTTTTCGCTTCCTTAGCTTTATTGACCCAGACGATATCGTTCCAAATAACTTTCTGGGTGAAATGGTCAACGCCATCATTGAAGAAAGTACGGACAT
>CAVERB010000009.1:0-4087 GCA_963618105.1 Oxalobacter sp.
CTGCTATCTTACGACGCATAAAAAGAACCCGTGATGGCAATTTTGGCGATCATAAAGCTGTAGGCAATGGTGGCATTTCTGAAATGCAGATTGATATTGGGAAAGGTTACCGGATTTATTACACCATCCGCGGCAATACTGTTGTCTTCCTGCTGGATGGCAGCGACAAAAAAACCAGCAAAACGCAATCAAACATACCGAAAAATTAGTGAGGGAAATTTAAGATGTCTGAAAAAACCGCTACTTTTGACGTTGCAGATTACCTTGACAGCGAAGAAATGATCCAAGAATACTTCCGTCAGGTTGTTGCTGATGGTGACAGCAATGAAATCATCGAAGCACTTGGTGAAATTGCCAGGGCACGTGGCATGATGAAACTTGCCAAAGAGACAGGTCTCTCAAGGGAAAGCCTTTACCGTACACTCCGTCCGGGTGCAAAACCACGGTTTGATACCATTTTCCGTATCTCAAAGGCACTGGGGCTTCCTATGTTCGCATCATGATGAAGAACAGGGCTACACAACGGTCCTCTTCCATTCACAACCAATGCCATGCCCACTGATATAGAACAGATTGATGGCTATCTTGATATGCTTGCAGGACTACGCAAGCTGTCTGATCATACAGTCGAAAATTACCGACGAGACCTCAATCAGCTGCTGGCATTGGCTGATGGTTCCCCATTGACACAACTCCAGGAAACAGACATTCGCCGTTTTGTTGCCATGCTCCACAGCCAAGGACTAAATCCCCGCTCCATCAGCCGTAAACTGTCTGCCTGGCGGGGCTTTTACCATTGGCTATTGGAACAATCCATCATTGACATCAACCCCGCTGAAAACATCCACGCCCCGAAAAAAAACAAAACACTCCCCAAAGCCCTGTCAGTTGATGATGC
The DNA here is from genome assembly GCA_963618105.1 of Oxalobacter sp. Classification (GTDB taxonomy): domain Bacteria; phylum Pseudomonadota; class Gammaproteobacteria; order Burkholderiales; family Burkholderiaceae_D; genus Oxalobacter. The sequence goes on from CAVERB010000009.1 coordinate 899, forward strand.
GGTACGCCTGGTTGCCTCAGCCCCTCCAAAAAGACAGACAAGAAAAACGGAACATCCTGCCTCAGTCCTCTGTGACCAGGCAATGTTTGAACTGCTATATTCCAGTGGGCTGCGTGTTTCAGAACTGACGAGCCTGGATATCCATGCTGTAAACATGCCAGACTACCAATCCACAAGCTGGCTGAATATCAACGAACAGGAAATCACCGTCACAGGAAAAGGCAGCAAAACCCGCATAGTGCCTATTGGTGAAGCAGCCATCGTTGCACTGAAAAAATGGCTTCCGGTCCGTCAATCCTTGCTGAAAGCAAATTGCCCGCCTGACAGCCAATATGCGCTGTTCCTCAATACCCGTGGCAAGCGGATATCCCAACGAATGGTACAACTACGACTAAAACACCATGCCGAACAGTTAGGACTGCCGATGCACATTCACCCACATATGCTTCGCCATTCTTTTGCCTCACATATCCTGCAATCTTCCGGTGATTTACGTGCCGTGCAGGAAATGCTGGGACACGCCTCTATCGCTTCTACACAAATCTATACCTCTCTCGACTTCCAGCACCTGGCACAAGTCTATGATGCTGCGCATCCCCATGCGAAGAAAAAATGAACCTGGAAACGCATCAACATCTCAATCACTGATATAAATCATCCATCGTAAAAAATTGGCAATCAGACCGCTCTTTTGCCTTGAAGCCAGAACGGGAGAAAAATCCATACCGACAGCATTCAAGACCCGTAGCATTAACCTGGGCGATTTCCGTAGAAATCACCGCATCTGTGACTGGCGACTTGCGGAACTTGGCTTCATAGAAAACATCGTTGTTCATAACTGCTCTTTGTGAGGCGAACCTGAAAATGTATCGGTAGAAAAACAGGGAGAGCTGATCACTGATGGCATAACGCCATCAGGACATTTCATGGCAAACTGCCCTGCGGTCAATATCATCAGGAAATACGTTCAAGGGATTCATATCTCCATCTGCAGATACAAACGCTCACGTCCATTCTGCGAAACGCCGGATAGTTAAAGCCCTCTTTCAAGGTTGCGCACCACCCCGTTCGTGGGTAAAGTATTTTTTCACCGTCTCAAGGAAACCGCACAATGGAATGGCTATTTGACCCCTCTGCCTGGGTATCCCTTATCGCTTTGACCGTGATTGAGGTCATCCTGGCCATCGACAACCTGGTCTTCATCGCAATCCTGGCAAACCGTCTGCCAGCCCACCAACAGAACAGAGCACGTGTAACCGGGCTTGTTGCCGCCATGATAATCATGTTGGCCATGCTTTGCCTGCTTTCGTGGATGCGGTCGCTGACGCAACCCTTATTCACCATCTTCTCACAAGGCTTTTCCGGCAAAGACCTACTACTGTTTTTCGGCGGCATTTTCCTGCTGTACAAAACGACGACAGAGCTTCATGAACGTTTGGAAGGGACGGAACACAAAGAAGCCCAGCAAAAAGGACCTGGGGTCGGGTTCTGGGTCGTGGTCACACAGATCATCGTCCTGGATGTCGTGTTTTCCCTTGATGCGGTAGTCACAGCAGTAGGGTTTGCCTCCTACCTGGCTGTGATGCTATTGTCCGTCTTCTTTTCCGCCATGCTGATGATCTTGATGCAGAAGCCCATCACGGAATTTGTAAACAGCCACAAGACAGTCGTCATTCTGTGCCTGTCGTTCCTGTTGATGGTCGGCCTGTCACTTGTCGCAGAAAGCCTCGGATTCGAGATACCGAAAGGCTACATCTATGCGGCCATCGGGTTCTCGACATTGACGGAAGCTTTCAACCAGTTCGGTAGATACAAAGCAAGGAAAAACATGGCTAAAGTGCCCCTGCGTGAGCGCACGGCCAATGCGATCCTTTCGTTGTTGGGCGGTAAAAAACAAGTGCAGGAAGGACTGCCGACCGAAGACCTGGAACAACCGTTTGATGAGAAGGAACGCAAAATGGTATCAGGTGTTCTGACACTCGGTGAACGTACAGTCCGGTCTATCATGACACCGAAAAACGAGGTTTCCTGGCTTGATTTGTCACTTGATACTGCGGGTATCAAGGCACAGCTTACAGCCATGCACCACAGTTATTTCCCGGTCTGTGATGGCACACTGGACAATTTCAGGGGTATTGCAAGAGCCTGGGATATTTCCAGCGACATCCATGACCATGGAAAGATACGGCCACAGACTATCAGGGAAGCGGTCATGATGCCAGAATACATTGGCGTGTTGAAAGCCATTGAGGTTTTCAAGGCCGAACGTATCCAGATGGCAATGGTGGTTGATGAGTACGGTTCCATCGAAGGCCTTGTTACCCCAATAGATGTCCTAGAAGCTATTGCAGGCGAGTTCCCTGATGGTGAAGAAGATCCAGAAGTCCAGAAAATCAAGGATGGGGTATGGGAAGTGGATGGGGCAACCGACCTCTACAGCATTGAGCTTACCCTTGGCGAGGACGGTCTTGTTGAAGACTCACAAGAATACGATACCTTGAACGGCTTGGTTATGGAACGCCTGGGCGCAGTGCCCACGGTTGGACAGTCATTCGAACACCGTGGATTCAAGTTCGAAGTGATCGAGATGGATGCCCACCGGATCGAAACCATCCGAATCACCAGATTGCCAAACACCACGGCGCACTAAAACCAAAACCCAGAACAGCCTATTTTAAGCATTTGCGCATTTCCGCATTTTCTTAAAATAGGTCTCCCCTGCTAAACAAATTCCCCCATGCCAACTTTATAGGCATTCTGATAAACAGGCTTATAATCAGTATAAAGGAAGTTGATAATCTACCACCCTTAAACGGAGGTTACTATGTCAGAAAAAAGCTACGTTCTTACTGCAACAGACATGTCAGAGTGGGCAAAGCACGCAGAAAACAAAGGAGCCGCGCTCACGAAACAGTTGGGAAATGCAGAAATGCTCCTTGTCAATGTTCTGGAACAGGTGGGAGGCTTATTCATTATGAGCTCGGCGGACGAGATCCTCACCCAGGAACTTTTACAAAAAGAAATGAAAAAGATCCTTAAAGAAACCGCCAGCCAGTTATCTGAAAAGGAAGACATCACCGTTACGCCAATCGTCTGTACTGGCAATGTTTCCGATGAAATCAAGGCACTGATTAAAGAGAAAAAGGCATCCCTGTTGGTCATTGGTGCTCATGGGCAAGGGTACCATTT
>CAVERB010000010.1:0-8115 GCA_963618105.1 Oxalobacter sp.
CAAGCAGACAAGCCGTCACCGCCTGCTGTCTGCTGACCGGGTGAAGGTGGAAAAGGAATATACCATCAATGGCAGCCAATGGGTTTATGAATCTCGCCAGGGACAATCGGGACCAGTCCATGCAGGGACATGGCTGAGTTTTGACAATAAGAAAGGGGATGGTCTGGGACTGCCATTGCCGAAAGGGACGGTCCGTTTCTATCAGGAAGACCGGGCAGGAAACCGCCAGTTGCTGGGACAGAATACCATCAATCATACGCCTGTTGATGGGCATCTCCGTCTCAGGTTGGGGGAAGCGTTTGATGTGACGATGATCCGGAAACAGACGGATTACAGTCAGAAGGTTCTGGGCAAGGATGACCGGGAAAGGATTCATCAGACGACAACATCATGGGAATTGACATTGTCGAATGGGAAAGCCGATGCCGTGACAGTCAAGGTGGTGGAACCCTTGCCGGGAAATAGCAAGGTCATTGAGGAGAACCGTCCGCATAAGAAACAGGATGCCAGCACGGTCGTCTGGCATGTTCCGGTTCCTGCCAATGGCAAGACCGTGCTGAAATACAAGGTACGGGTGAATTAAATTGTTTTGAGAAAGGAACAGATGTCTGTCAAGAATCAGGTATCTGTTTCTTTCAAAGGGTTTTCTGGATTTCCGCTTCAATCAGCTGAAGTGCGGCAAGGGCGCCCAATGCAATGCCGACATCCCGTTTTTTGTCAGGGATTTCGGGATAGGCGGGATTGATACGGATGATGGGGGCACCAAAGGATTCACTGGTTCGTCGGACAGCAGGCACATGTACACCCGCCCCCATTTCAATGATGGCCAGGTTCTCTATCTGGGATTGCCATTGGTGCAGGTTGTCATATTGGAGTTCAGTGCGGTCTGACAGCCATCCCCAGTCATTGAACATGAGGATGTTCGGTCGGGCGAGGCTTTTGCATTCTGGGCAGACAGGCAAGGGTGATGTCAGCTGGCAGTTTGCTTCATCCACATCGACTTTGAGGTTGTTGGCTTCCCAGATGCCACGGGAACAGGGCGTGGTGCATTGGATATGATGGATGGAACCATGGCATTCCACAATGCGGTTGTCAGCAAAGCCTGCCTTCTGGAACTGTCCATCAACATTGCTGGTGAAGACAAAAGCGCCATGAGGTTTGTCGGCTGTCAGGCGCTGCAGGATATGGAAGCCTTCGTGTGGAATGACGGCTCGGTAACTGTTCAGCCGATGTCCATAAAACCCCCATGCCAGGCGCGGGTTGTCTGAAAAGGCATCTGGATTGGCGATTTCAACAAAGGAAATGCGGTGCTGGCCGAGTTTCGGATAGGCTTTCCAGAGTCCTTGGTCGCCGCGGAAATCAGGAAGGCCAGAATCGACACCCATGCCGGCACCAGCAGCAATGAGGATACCGTCTGCCTGTCGGATAATGACAGCAGCACGGCTGATTTTCTGTTCAAGTGTTTCTGTCATGGCTTGCTTCCTGACAGGGCATCCAAGGAACTGGAAAACGGTATTGAACAGTCCCATGTCTGCCCTGTAACGGTTTTGACGTTGGCCGCTGGCGTCAGTGTCTGATGAGGTAGTCAAACGCACTCAGGGATGCCTTGGCACCGTCTCCCATCGCAATGACAATCTGTTTGTACGGGGAGGAGGTGGCATCTCCGGCGGCAAAAATACCGGGCACAGATGTCTTGTTATGGACATCAACTTCAATTTCCTGTTTGCCATTGAGTTTGACAGGACTGTCCTTGAGCCAGCCAGTTGCGGGAACCTGACCAATTTGGACAAAGATGCCTGACAGCGGCAGGGTTTTCTGGGTGTTGTCGGTCTGGTCAAGATAGACAAGCCCAGTAACTTTTTGTCCATCACCGGCGACTTCAACGGTTTTCGTCTGCTTAATCAGCGTAACATTCTTTAGCGAAAGCATTTTCTCCTGCAATACGGTATCGGCGGTCAGTCTGTCGCTGCGGATGAGGATGGAGACGTGCTTTGCGATTCCTGCAAGGTCAATGGCAGCCTCGACAGCAGAATTGCCACCACCGACAACAGCGACATCTTTGCCTTTGTACAAGGGGCCGTCACAATGCGGACAGAAAGCCACACCCTTGCCGATATAGGTTTCTTCGCCTGGAACAGTCATTTTCCGCCAGTTTGCGCCGGTTGCCAGAATGACAGTCTTGCTTTTAACCGAGGCGCCGCTTTCAAGCTGGACTTCGATCAGATCACCGGGAATCAGCTTTGCGGCGCGTTGCGGCATCATGACATCAATGGCGTGGCTGCGGATGTTTTCTTCATAGATGGATGCCAGATGGGTGCCTTCGATTTTCTTGATGGCGATAATGTTCTCGATGTCGGTTGTGTTCAGGATCTGTCCGCCAAAGTTTTCTGTGACAAGACCTGTACGGATACCCTTGCGTGCAGCATAGATGGCAGCGGTTGCTGCAGCTGAGCCGCCTCCAATAACAAGCACATCGAACGGCGCTTTAGCTGAGATTTTCTCGGCTTCGCGCTTGACGCTGCCAGTGTCAATCTTGGCAAGGATTTCCTTGACATTCATGCGTCCCTGACCGAATTCCTGGCCATTCAAGTAGATGGTCGGTACGGCCATGATGTTTCGTTGTTTGACTTCATCCTGAAAAAGTGCGCCGTCAATCATCGTGCTGGAGATGTTTGGATTCAGTACCGCCATCAGATTGAGAGCTTGGACGACTTCAGGACAGTTCTGACAGGTCAAGGAGATATAGGTTTCAAAACGGAAAGTGCCTTCAACCTGGCGGATCTGTTCAATGACATCTGCTTCGACTTTCGGGGGATAACCGCTGGTCTGCAGGATCGCCAGGACCATGGAAGTGAACTCATGCCCCATTGGCAGTCCGGCAAATTCGATATGGGCTCCGCCATCTGGTCGGTTGACAGTGAAAGAAGGCTTGCGGGAACTGTTGCTGTTTTCTGCAAGCGTGATTTTGTTTGACAGACCTGTCAGGTCTTTCAGCAATCCCAGCATTTCCTGGGATTTTGCACTGGCATCTAGGGATGCCGTCAGGATGACAGGATTGACCAGTTTGGTGAAATAAGTACGGAGCTGCTCTTTGACGTTGTTGTCCAGCATGGTTTTTCTTCCTCCAGGAAAGCAGTGTTCAGGATAAAGGAATCCGACAGCAGGGCAAAATACCGCAGGCGCGGGGCCTGCGGTAACGGGGGTATTGCGGTCAGTTTAGATTTTGCCGACAAGGTCCAGGGATGGTGCCAGGGTTTCAGAACCTGGCTGCCAGGATGCTGGGCAAACTTCACCATCATGGGTTGCAACATATTGTGCCGCCTGAATCTTGCGGAGCAGTTCGGTTGCAGAACGGCCGATACCCAGGTCATGGATTTCACAAACCTTGATTTCACCTTCGGGATTGATGACGAAAGTGCCGCGCAATGCCTGACCAGCCTCTTCAATCATGACATTGAAATTGCGGGTGATGGTACCAGTTGGGTCTCCGATCATGGTGTACTGGATTTTCTTGATGGTATCAGAGGCATCGGCCCATGCCTTATGGACGAAATGGGTATCTGTGGAAACAGAGTAGATTTCGACGCCCAATTTCTGGAATTCCGCATAGTTGTCTGCCAGGTCGCCCAGTTCAGTTGGACAGACGAAAGTAAAGTCAGCAGGATAGAAGAAGACAACAGACCATTTCCCTTTCAGGTCTGCATCAGTGACGGTGATGAATTCGCCATTGCGGTATGCTTCTGCCTTGAAAGGGTTGATGGTGGTGTTGATAAGTGCCATTTTTTTCTCCTCAGATAATCAGGTTCAATAACCGCCGATTACTGCAGCGGCTTAGCTGGACAGGAACGGATGTTCACAGAATGCCAGTAATGCGCCTATTTAAACACATCTTTGGAAAAGTTGCAGAGAGAGGTCCACTTTTTCTGGGAAGCTTGTTTGCCATGACAGGGCAGACTGTTTCCGTGATGGCATGAAAAAACCGCCATTGGTATGGCGGTCTAGTCTGGTCCAGTATTGGTATCATACTTCTGACAGCTTTTCGCGAAGCATTTCAAGTTCGTTGGCATGCTTCAGGGTTGGTTCTGGATAAGACAGCTTCATTTCCTTGAGCGTTTTCAGGATGGCATCCGAGACGATGAGCCGGGCGTTTTTCTTGTCATCAGCAGGGACACAGTACCAAGGGGAAGCGGCTGTAGAAGTGCTTTGAATGGCTTTTTCAAAGGCATTCATATATTCGTCCCAGTATTTGCGTTCCTCAAAGTCATTCAGACTCAGCTTCCAGTTCTTTTCTGGGGTATTGATGCGGTCAAGCAGGCGCAGGCGTTGTTCTTCTTTGGAAACATAAAGGAAGAATTTGATGATGCGGGTGCCATTACGGTATAGATGTTGTTCGTAATCGCGGATAGCCTTGTAACGGTTTTCCCAGAAACTGCGGCCAAATTTGGTATCCGGCAGGTTGGCGACATCCAGGATTTCTGGATGGACACGGGCAACAAGGACATCTTCATAGTAGGAACGGTTGAAGATGACGATTTCACCCCGCTGGGGCAGCCTAAGCGTTGAACGCCAGAGGAAGTTGTGTTTCAGTTCCCGGGCAGAAGGTTGTTTGAAGCTCTCAACCCGGCAGCCCTGTGGGTTCACTCCGCTCATGACATGCTTGATGGTGCCGTCTTTACCGGCGGCATCCATTGCCTGGAGGATAATCAAGAGGGAGAATTTACCAGTTGCATACAGCATACCTTGCTGATCACTCATTTCTTCCAGATTATGCTTGAGCTGCGATTTGTATTCGGTCTTGTCAGCATAGATAGGATCTACTGCTGTTGAAAAATCTTTCAGGCGGAATTTTTTGCCATCTGTGATACGGAATCTCTTAGAATCAATTATCATAAAAAACTCCTTTTGAATGATTGATGGTGGCTCTGCTCCACAGTTTAAAGTTCGATTGTACCATTGAACACGATGACCGCAGGTCCTGTCATCATGACATTGGCGTTTTTTCCTTCCCAGGCAATGTCCAGGTTTCCTCCCCGGGCCTCGACTGAAACAGGAGAAGCCAGAATTCCCTGTTGGATGCCGGAAACAACGGCGGCACAGGCTCCTGTGCCGCAGGCCAGGGTTTCGCCTGCTCCCCGTTCGAAAACCCGTAAACGGATATGATTTTTATCCTTGATTTCCATGAATCCGGCATTGACCCGTTCTGGAAAGGCCGGATGGTTTTCGATAAGCGGTCCTTGTTGGAGAACAGGAGCCGTATCAACGTTGTCAACGGTCTGGACTGCATGCGGATTGCCCATAGAGACGACACTGACTTTGGCTATACCTTTGTCTTCTGCAAGCGGTAGCGTCCATCGCTGCATCTTGCCGATGGTTTCGGATACCAGTCCTGCTGGATTGAACGGGATGTCAGGCAGGTTGAAGACAGGTTTGCCCATATCGACAGTCACGGTGTTTTCATCCTGGACCCTGAGTTCAATGATGCCTGCTTTTGTCTCGACGCGGATGGGATTCTTATGCGTCATGCCGGTTTTAGTGACGAAGATGGCAAAAGCGCGGGCACCATTGCCGCACTGTTCCACTTCACCGCCATCGGCATTGAAAATACGGTAACGGAAATCCGTATCCGGCAGGCGGGGTTTTTCGACAATCAGAATCTGGTCAGCGCCGATGCCGAAGCGTCTGTCAGCGATAAAACGCCATTGGTCCCGGGTCAGGTTGACCTGCTGGTTACAGGCATCGAAGACAACAAAATCATTGCCTGCCCCATGCATTTTTGTGAAGTTCAGTTTCATATCAGATTTGGTTCAGAGGTTGCTGGGACAGTTATTTTTTGCTGTCTTTGCCATAGACAGGCGGCATGCCTTCCGGCCTTGTCTTGAACCGTCTATGGGTCCAAAGGTATTCAGCTGGGTTTTCAAGGATACGTTCTTCAATAAAAGCATTGATGCGTCGTGTGTCTGCCCAGGCATCTTTGGTCGGGAAATCTTCCAACGGTGGATAAAACTTGACTTTCCATCCCTGATAGTTTGGCAGGAAAGTGGCAATGACGGGGATGACTTTTGCCCGTGTTGCAGCGGCAAGGCGTGAGGTTGCAACCAGCGTAGCGGCAGGCACACCGAAAAATGGTACAAACTCAGCATCCTTGATGCCGAAGTCCAAATCCGGCAGCATCAGGAAAGGGATGTTCTTGTGCAGTGCACGGATGATAGGCTTGATGCCTTGGCTTCGGTTGAAAAGGAAAACATCCTTGTGGAAGCGCATACGACCTTTACGCAGGACTTTGTCAAAAATCTTGTTTTTCTGTTCGGTATAGATGGAACATCCGGGGGAATTCATGGTGATAATGGCACCGGGCATTTCAAGGCAGACAAAATGCGGGCATAGGAAAATGACAGGGCCAGACCGGGTTTCGTTGTAGGGGACTTCTGGTTCAACATGGACGAGTTTCCTGATGCGGTCAACGGAAGACCACCAGAGGATGCCGCGTTCAAGGATACTCCGCCCGTAACCCTGGAAATGTTCCAATGCGATACGTTCACGTTCAGTTTCCGACATGTCAGGAAAGCAGAGGCGGAGGTTGGTCAGGGTGATACGGCGACGTCGTGCCCAAAAATGATAGGCGCAGGTCCCCAGCAGTTTGCCCAAACGTCCTAGAATCGGCAATGGGAACCAATGGATCGCCCACAGGATAAACAGAAAAAAACGCATTGAAAAAATCCTTGATGATGAAAATATTATAGCAACGCCTATCTGAAAGTCACGTTATGGGAGGACTGTTGTGCCTGGATGGGATGGATTCTGTTGTCTTTACAGGAATTATGCGTGGAAGGCTGGTTGTGTTGCATCAATGGTAATGTTTCTTGATAACTTGAAATTTAAGTGTAAAATCAAAAATTCCGCTGAGTTAACGGGCAACTTGCGAAGCGGTCTATAAATTTCGCTAAAGCGTCGCAGGCTTCTTTGTTGTTGGCTGCGACAGCAGTTCGCCTTTCTGATAAAGGAGCTTTTGAATGTCTAATGATTATCTTTTCACTTCAGAATCTGTTTCTGAAGGTCATCCAGATAAAGTCGCGGATCAGATTTCCGATGCGGTCCTGGATGCCATCCTTGAACAGGATCCTACGGCACGTGTTGCTGCAGAAACCCTGTGCAACACAGGCCTGGTTGTGCTGGCAGGTGAGATCACGACTGCCGCCAATGTGAACTATATTGATATTGCACGCGATACCATCAAACGCATCGGTTATGACAACACGGAATATGGTATTGATTACAAGGGCTGTGCCGTGCTGGTTGCTTATGATCGTCAGTCGCTGGATATTGCCCAGGGTGTCAATGAAGGTTCCGGCCTGGATCTGGATCAGGGGGCAGGTGACCAGGGGTTGATGTTCGGTTATGCCTGCGATGAGGCACCGGAATATATGCCAGCTGCTATCTATTATGCGCACCGTCTGATGGAACGTCAGTCTCAGCTGCGCAAAGATGGCCGTTTACCATGGCTGCGTCCAGATGCGAAGTCTCAAGTGACCCTGCGTTATGTTGATGGAGTGCCTGTCAGTGTTGATACGGTTGTGCTTTCGACCCAACATGCACCTGAAGTCCCATACAAGCAGATTGAAGAAGCTGTGATTGAGGAAATCATCAAACCGGTTTTGCCTGCTGGGCTGATGAAGGATGCGCCGAAGTATTTCATCAATCCAACCGGCAGTTTTGTTGTCGGAGGCCCTCAGGGGGACTGCGGCCTGACCGGGCGTAAAATTATTGTGGATACCTATGGCGGTGCGTGTCCTCATGGCGGCGGCGCTTTCTCTGGCAAAGACCCATCGAAGGTTGACCGTTCTGCGGCTTATGCAGCCCGTTATGTTGCAAAGAATGTTGTCGCAGCAGGTCTGGCGAAAAAATGTCAGATTCAGGTCAGTTATGCCATTGGTATTGCACGCCCGATCAACATTACAGTGAATACCCAAGGGACCGGTGTAATTGCGGATGAAAAGATTGCCGGGATTGTTGCAGAGACGTTTGACCTGCGCCCCAAGGGGATTGTCCAAATGCTGGATTTGCTGAAACCCCGTTACAGCAAATCGGCTGCCTATGGTCATTTTGGTCGAGCTGAAC
>CAVERB010000010.1:8125-9818 GCA_963618105.1 Oxalobacter sp.
AGCTGAACCGGAATTCACCTGGGAAAGAACTGATAAGGTTGCTACATTGAAAGCTGCTGCTGGCTTGTAATCTTTTCTGTTTTTCAAAGACAACGGAACTGCTGTTGCGGTTCCGTTTTTCTATGGGGCTTTCTAATAAATTCAGTCGGCAGCCGCTATCTTGATGAGTGACAACAGTTGTTGAGGATTCTGGGCGACGAAGTCGGAAGGCCAGCTTTCTGGATCAATGCAATATCCCCATTTTGCCGCAATGGCAGCGCAGGTTCCCGCGGCATGCCCGGCCTGCATGTCACGGAGATCATCCCCGATGTACCAACAGTCTTCAGGAGAGACATTCAGGCGTTTTGCGCCTTCAATCAATGGGTCAGGGTAGGGTTTGGGATGAGGGGTGGTATCACCAGCAACCAGGCATCCGGCGTTGCCTAGTCCAATCTGTCCAATCAGGGGTTTTGCAAGGTTTTCAACCTTGTTTGTGACAATTCCCCAGCGGATATGATCCTGTTCAAGCTGGGCCAGCAGTTCAGGAATCCCTTCAAAAAGGGTCGTGGCAGAGGCCCCGTTGGCAATACTGGCGCGGTAATGAGAAAGAAAGCGTTCCTTTAAATAAGGGAACAAGATATGGTTGCGTTCAATTTGAAATGCTGCCCTGACCAATCCTGGTGCTCCGGCAGAGGCATATGGACGCAGAGTTTCATAAAGCAGTCTTTCAAGATTGAATTCTTCCCGGACATTGTTGATGGCGGCAGTCAGGTCTGGCGCAGAATCAGCAAGCGTGCCATCAAGGTCAAAAAGGATGGCTTTGGGTTTTTTGAGTTTCAGCAAGGCTGTCATGGAGATACTTCCTTAAACTTTTTTGCAGGCAATCATGTAATTGACTTTTACATCATTGGTGAGTCTGAAATGACGTGCCCCCAGGTCGCATGTGACACCAGTGATGGCTTCAACAGACAATCCATACTGCCTGGCATGATGGCAGAGTTCAGCTGGGGTAATGAACTTGTCAAAATCATGGGTTCCTGGCGGCAGCAGGTTCAGGAGATATTCTGCACCGATAATGGCATGGCATAGCGATTTCAAATTCCTGTTCAGAGTGGCAAAGAAAACATAACCATCAGATTTCAGCAATGATGCGCAGGCATTGACGATGGAATTGGGGGCAGGGACATGTTCAAGCAGTTCCATACAGGTGATGATGTCATAAGCAGCAGGCTGTTTTTCTGCCAGTTCTTCAGCAGGGATGCATTGGTAATCAATCTTGAGCAGAGAAGCGGTTGCGTGGTTTTTGGCAACAGCAAGGACTTCTTCTGCAAGATCAATAGCCGTGACCTCGGCGCCTGATTTTGCAAGCGCTTCGGCAAGGATACCGCCACCACAGCCGATATCAAGGATTTTTTTCCTGTTGATCGTGGAAGCGATGCTTTCAATCCACGATAGGCGCAAAGGATTCAAGTCATGCAGGGCACGGAAACAGCCTTCCGGATTCCACCAGTCTGATGCCATAGCATTGAATTTGTGCAACTCTTCTTGGTCTTGGTTCATGCTGAACAGGAAGTTGTGTCTATAGGGAAATTATAGTCGTTCAGATACGGAATGGTTCCTGGTAAAAAAGTTCAGTGCAGGATTTTTTGATGAAAAAGAGGGGCAGAAAAGAAAAACAGGGAAAGGAACAACAAAAAACCCCGCATAGGCGGGG
>CAVERB010000010.1:9828-10591 GCA_963618105.1 Oxalobacter sp.
GATCAGTTCTGTGCAGTAGCTCCCTGAGCTGGGTTTGCAGTAACAGTAATTTCAACACGACGGTTCTTGGCGCGACCTTCTTTGGTGGCGTTGTTAGCGATTGGCTGCAACTCACCTTTACCTTCGGTGACGATTTTTTCACCGTCAACACCCTGGGAAACCAGATAAGACTTAACAGCGTTTGCACGGCGTTCAGACAGTTTCTGGTTGTAGGCTTCGGTACCGGTGGAGTCAGTATGACCAACGCAGACAATGACTTCAACATCCAGACCAGAGATATCGGAAGCCAATTTAGACAGCTTTTCCTTACCTTCTTTCTTGACGATGGATTTGTCATGATCGAAGAAAGCGTCTGCTGCGAATTCCAGTTTTTCAGCGACAGGCGCTACTACAGCTGGTGCTGGTTCTTCTTTTACATATGCAGGATCGCATTCCTTAATTGCATCTGCAGGAGTCCAGTAACCAGTTCTCCAGCACAGACCATAGCCGGAACGTGCGATTACATCGCGCTGATCCTGTACATAAGCACTGTAAGGTTTGTTAGCGATGATGTCGGTGACCTCTGCAGAGGCGGTAGCTGCACCAGCAACTGCGGTAGCAGCGATGAGTACTTTAAGCAATTTATTCATATTTATCCTCGTAGTTGACAATCCGCAGCAGGCTGCGCATGCAATTCCAACTTAAAACAACAATATTATTATAGCCCTAATTACTGGAGCCTTGGTTCCTATAATACGTTGCATCTATTCTGACACAATGAACG
>CAVERB010000011.1:0-7113 GCA_963618105.1 Oxalobacter sp.
CAGTTGCTAAAAATGTCATCGGAAAAATCTACAGCCGTTTTGAAGATGCGGGTCTGAAAATTGTTGCAGCCCGTATGGCTCAGCTTTCCCGTGCTGAAGCTGAAAGTTTCTATGCGGTTCATAAAGAAAGGCCTTTTTTCAAAGACCTCGTTGAGTTCATGATTTCCGGTCCGGTGATGGTGCAGGTTCTTGAAGGTGAAAATGCCATTGCTAAAAACCGTGAACTGATGGGGGCGACAGATCCCAAGAAGGCGGATAAAGGCACTATCCGCGCAGATTTTGCAGATTCCATTGATGCCAATGCTGTTCATGGTTCTGATGCTCCAGAAACCGCAGCAGTTGAAATTGCATTTTTCTTCCCTTCCATGCAAATCTGTTCCCGTTAATGAGAGGGTTCCTCTAATCCATGACTGATTGAATGCAGGTAAATCTTGCAGAAATGGATAAAAAGAGATGGATGGAGCACGGACCAATATATTGGGACTGACACCTGAACAGCTGGTTGATTACTGCAGTTCGTTAGGTGAAAAGCCTTTTCGTGCCCGGCAGCTGCAGCGTTGGATGCATCAGTCAGGTGTCAGTGATTTCAGTGCGATGACAGATCTGGCGAAATCCCTGCGCAGCAAACTGGTAGAAAAAGCGGAAATTAGGGTGCCAGCTGTCTTGAAAGACCATATCTCAACAGATGGTACCCGTAAATGGTTGCTTGATATCGGCCAAGGCAATGCGATTGAAATGGTTTTTATCCCTGAAGATGACCGAGGAACGCTCTGTATTTCCACACAGGCAGGCTGTGCGGTCAATTGCTTGTTCTGCTCCACAGGGAAACAGGGTTTTAACCGGAATCTGACAGCGCATGAGATTATCGGGCAGTTATGGATGGCAGAGGCTGCCGTGCGGGAATCCAGGAATGTTCCTTCTGGCAAGAACGACAGACAGATATCCAATGTTGTCATGATGGGAATGGGAGAGCCCCTTCATAATTTTGATGCAACTGTCAGTGCGCTTAAGCTGATGCTGGATGATAATGCCTATGGGCTTTCAAGAAGGCGCGTTACAGTATCAACCTGTGGGGTGGTACCCATGATAGACAGGCTGGCAAAGGAATGTCCGGTAGCCTTGGCAGTATCACTGCATGCACCGAATGACAAGTTGCGGGATATTCTTGTCCCTTTGAACAGACGGTATCCATTGGCAGAATTGATGGCAGCATGCCAACGTTACCTTGACTACGCGCCACGCGATTTCATTACCTTTGAGTACTGTATGCTTGATGGTGTCAATGATACAGATGAACATGCCCGTGAACTGGTTGCATTGGTTCAAGATGGTCCTGTTCCTGTTTCATGTAAACTGAATCTGATTCCTTTCAATTCGATTCCTATGCCTGGGCTGCGCCGCTCTCCGGATGCAAGGATTGCTTCGTTTGCAGAAATCCTGCGGAATGCTGGCATTGTCACCACCATTCGAAAAACTCGTGGTGAGGATATTGAAGCGGCTTGTGGCTTGTTGGCCGGCGAAATCATGGATAAGACAAGAGTCCAGGAGCGGATGGCTGAAAACGGGATAGGTTCTGAAGAATATATAAGAAGTTACCGATTTAAGAATATCTGCAACTGAGTCCTGTGTCTGAGGGATTCAAGGTTTTTTCTATCTAGGATTGGAAATGGAAAACGCAAACCGTAGCAGTGTCAATCAACAATCTGCAGACGGACAACAGTCTGAAGCAAAAAAAAGCCAGTCGGCAGATTTTATCAAGTCACCTTGCAAGGCATTGGCAGCAAAACGCCAGGAACTTGGCTGGAGTGAAGAACAGGTTGCTACCTGTTTGAAAATGACGGTCCGTCAGATCCGTGCGATGGAAGCTGGCGACTATGACGCTTTTCATGGCATAGCGATCGCCAGAGGGTTTGTTCGTTCTTATGCCCGCTTGCTAGGGCTTGATCCAGAACCATTGGTTGCTTTTTTTGCCAAAGGAGAAGGAGCGGCGCCATCTCATAAACATGTGAAGAATACGGCATCCATGCCAAGGGTTTCCCAATCATTTGATGAAAGTCAGATGACTTTCCGTAAATCATCTGGTGGGGGCAAGAAATTTTTGGCATTTATTGTATTGGCGGTGATTGTTGTACTGGGTGTCGCATGGTATATGAAGATAATTCCTTGGCACCGTCCGACACCCAAAGTGCCAGTTGTTGAAAAACCGGCAGTCCAGCAGCCCGTTGAGCAGCCTAAAGAAAATGTCCAACAGCCTGTGACACAAGAACCAGCAAAAACTGATGTGAAGGAGACACAGGCACCGGCAGAACCGCCCAAGGAACAGGGAATAGCCCCATTGGTGTTGAAGTTCAGCGGGGAATCCTGGGTTCAGGTACAGAGCGAAGACGGTCAGAAGACCTTTGCCCAGTTCACTTCCAAGGCAGGGGAAGTCAAGAGAATTGATGTACCGGTTCCAGCAGTTATTGTTATCGGCAATACCAAAGGCGTTACAATGGAATACCGCAATGCAGCGGTTGACCTGAATGCGGTTTCCAAAGGCAATACTGCAAAGATTCTGTTGAAATAGGAAGATCATGCAAGGTCAGGTTGGACGGGGAGCAGAGCTATCTTTCCTTAGAAAACCAACTCACCAGGTTGCTGTCCGTCATCGGGACAGAATTGTGTTGGTAGGAGGGAGGGCGCCTGTTGTTGTCCAGTCGATGACGGATACCTTGACGGCAGATGTCGAATCAACTGTCCATCAGGTTGTACAGCTTGCACAGGCAGGATCTGAGCTGATCCGGATTACTGTCAATACACAAGAGGCAGCAAAAGCGGTACCGGTTATACGGGAAAGATTGGACAGTCAAGGATGTGATGTGCCTTTAGTGGGGGATTTTCACTATAACGGCCACCAGCTGTTGACGCAGTATCCAGCATGTGCTGAAGCATTGTCAAAATATCGTATCAATCCTGGTAATATTGGCCGAGGTGGTCAGAAAACAGCGCATTTTGCCATGATGGTTGAAGCGGCTTGCCGCTATGATCGTCCAGTACGTATTGGTGTGAATTGGGGAAGTCTTGACCAAAGTGTACTTGATCGGCTCGTCGATGAGAATTCGGCAAGGAAAGAACCGTTGCCAATGAATTTGGTTATGCGGCATGCTCTGGTTGAGTCCGCCGTGGAAAGTGCCAACGAGGCGGAGAAACTTGGATTACCAGCCGAGAAGATCATTCTTTCCTGCAAAGTGTCATCAGTGCAGGATCTGATTGTTGTCAATAGAATGCTCTCGGATAGATGTCATTACGCGTTGCATCTGGGATTGACTGAAGCAGGCGGTGGTACCCGAGGGATTATTGCTTCATCGGCAGGGCTTGCTGTGTTGTTGCAGGAAGGAATTGGCGATACAATCCGCATTTCATTGACACCTGGACCAAAGGAAGCTAGGACTAAAGAGGTTCTTGTCGCTCAAGCACTTTTACAGTCAATGGGACTCAGGAGCTTTGCTCCCCAACTGATATCCTGTCCTGGTTGCGGCCGGACCTCATCAGTGCTGTTCCGGGAATTGGCGTACAGTACGCAGCAATACTTGCAGGAACAGGAGGCTGGTTGGCGGGCGCAGTATCCTGGTGTGGAAAATATGAAAGTCGCTGTGATGGGTTGTGTGGTGAATGGTCCTGGAGAATCCCGTCATGCTGATATTGGCATCAGCCTGCCAGGGACAGGAGAGTCTCCTGCTGCTGTGGTTTATGCAGATGGTGTAAAAACGGCGACTTTGCGGGGGACGGATATTAAGGAACGTTTTCAACAGATGATTGTTGAATATATTGAAACGCATTATGGCAATCAGGCGCATATCAACCTGGATGTGTCTTGAACCATAAAACGGAAGAACATGGCTGAAGAAAAAAAGAAAAAGGTTAAGAAGATATTGGGCATCAAAGGCATGAATGACATCCTGCCGGAAGATGCCGCTGTCTGGGACTTGCTTGAAGGGATTGTGGAATCTGTATTGCGCAGTTATGGGTATCAGCGTATCAGGACACCGATTGTTGAGGAGACTTCCCTGTTTGCTCGGGGACTGGGCGCAGTGACAGACATCGTTGAGAAAGAAATGTATTCTTTCGAGGATTCGATGAACGGCGACCAGCTGACACTGCGTCCAGAATGTACGGCTGGTGTTGTTCGTGCTGCTGTTGAGCATAATCTCACCTACAATGGTCCAAAGCGTCTTTGGTATGCTGGTCCGATGTTTCGTCATGAGCGTCCGCAGCGTGGCCGTTACCGCCAGTTCCATCAGATTGGCTGTGAAGCATTGGGGTTTCCGGGGCCGGACATTGATGCGGAAATTATCCTGCTCTGCCGTCGTTTGTGGGAGGATCTTGGTCTTGAGAATGTTCGGCTGGAAATCAACTCTATCGGTGATGCTGATGAGCGTAACCGCCACCGAGTTGATTTAATTGCTTATTTTGAAAAGCATAAGGAACGGTTGGATGAAGATGCACAAAGACGTCTTTATACCAATCCGTTGCGTATCTTGGATACCAAGAATCCTGATATGCAGGATATAGTCAATGCAGCGCCCAAGCTGGTTGATTATCTTGGAGAGGAATCCCGCAGGCATTTTGAGCGATTGCAGGAAATTCTGACAAACAGCGGCATTGAATTTACAGTCAATCCTCGTCTGGTACGGGGAATGGACTACTATAACCGTACGGTCTTTGAGTGGATCAGTGATGAATTGGGTTCTCAAGGGACAATCTGCGGCGGTGGACGTTATGACCCATTGTTTGAGATGTTTGGCGGGCGCAAAACACCGTCTTGTGGTTTTGCAATGGGCGTAGAGCGTATCATTGAACTGCTCAAGGTGCAGGGGAATATGACAGTCCAACGGCAAACAGATATTTATATCGTCCATCAGGGGGAAGCGGCGGAGATTCGGGCTGTGGCTATTGCAGAGGCGTTGCGTGACTGCGGCTTAGATGTCATCCTTTATTGTGCTGCGGCAAATTCCGGAAGCAGTTTCAAATCGCAGATGAAGCGTGCAGATGAAAGCGGCGCGCTTTTTGCCATTATCATCGGTGAAGATGAGGTTGCAGGCGGCAAGGCGACAGTCAAGGAAATGCGTTCAGGAGATACCGGAGGTGCGCAGACAAAAGTCCCATTTGAGGATCTTGCGGAGTATCTGCTTCAGCAGGCGATGGACACTTGTAGTTTGGATGAACTGTGCAGTATTGATGGTGGTTTATAGAGACAGTAAGTAGGATTTTTGCGGGGGGAAATGAGATGGCTTTCAATTTAGAAGAACAGGAACAGATTGATTCCCTTAAACGTTTATGGAAACGTTATGGCAACATTGTCAGTTGGGTGCTGATTGTCATCCTTGCTATTTATGCGGCAATCCAGGGGTGGAACTGGTATCAGCGCAAGCAGGCGGCTCAGGCTTCAGCCTTGTACTACGAAATGCAGGGAGCAGTACTGTCAGGGGATTCTCAGCGTGCCCTGCAGGTTGCCAAAGATGTACAGGACAAGTTTGGCAGGACAGTCTATGCGCCGATGATTTCTTTGGTTGCGGCGAAGATGGCATATGAGAACAACGATACCGCTACAGCAAAAGTCCAGCTGAAATGGGTTGCCCAGAACAGCAGCGAAGAGGGCTACAAGGTGCTTGCCCGTGTCCGCCTTGCAGGAATACTGCTTGATGAAAAAGCCTATGATGAAGCGCTGAGTGCATTGTCTGGCAGTGCGCCTGAACAGTTCACAGGCCTGATTGAAGACCGTAAGGGTGATATCTATCTGGCACAGGATAAGATTGAAGAGGCAAGGGCAGCCTATAAGGTCGCCTATGAAAAGACAGCACCGGAAAATCCAGGCAGACAGTTGATCAAGATGAAGCTGGAAGAAGTCGGTGTTGATGTTTCGGCTCAGAATACTTCTAACAAAGGATAAAGCAGTGAGAAAAGTCTGGCGACGGTTCTTGTTGGTTTTCTGTGCGGTGCTTTGCCTGTCGCTTGCTGGCTGTTTCAGTTGGTTTTCTTCCAAGGAACCCAGGCATCCGCCCGCAAAATTGACTGATATTGCGTCTCCGAAGCAAGTCCGCCAGCTCTGGTCTGTCAGTATTGGTTCTGCTGAAATCGGTATGTTTGTGCCTGCTGCATCGTTTGATGTCATTTATGCAGCATCAGGCGATGGCAGAGTGACAAAGGTTGATGCATCGAATGGAGATGTCATCTGGCGTAAGGATCTTGATACGGTGTTGACGGCAGGTGTTGGAACAGATGGCGCGACCGTTGCTGTTGTTGGCGAGAAAGGCATATTGATTGCTCTCGGTTCGGATGGTCAGGAAAAGTGGCGTGCCCAGTTGTCAACAGAGGTTATGGCAAATCCGATTGTTGTCAGGGGACTGGTCATTGTTCGTAGTATGGATAATCAGATTGCTGCTTACGATGCCGATTCCGGAGAACGCCGTTGGGTGGTCCCATACCGTTTGCCTGCCTTGATGCTTAGGCGTGAGCCTGGTATGGCGACAGTTGGACCAACGGTGGTTGTTGCAACACCGGGAGGGAAGATGCTGTCCATGATGTTGAACAATGGGGCGATCCGTTGGGAAGTGCCTGTTGGTACGCCTCGGGGGACCAGCGAACTGGAACGGCTGGCGGATATGACTGGTGTCCCCGTCATTTTCGGCCAGGGTGTTTGCGTCACATCATGGCATGGCCGGATCGGTTGTTTTGATGTCGTTTCTGGAAATGCTTTCTGGGTCAAGGATTTTTCCAGTAAAGTCGGTGTCAGTATTGACCAGGACTATGTCTATGGCATTGACCATGCTGACAAAGTGTATGCGTTTGCCAATACCAGCGGAAACAGTGTCTGGCGAAATGAGAAGTTGACATACAGAAATCTGTCCTCGCCTGCTTCATTCCTGTCAATGGTTGTTGTCGGTGATCAGGATGGCTATGTCCACTTCCTGTCCCGCTTTGATGGCAGTTTTAGTGCAAGGACTTCTACAGATGGATCACCGATTGTTGCGGCACCAATTGCGATGTCTGATCGTGTTATTATCCAGACAACAGGCGGATCGCTGCGGGCGTTTAGTGTGGAGTGATTGATCCTTCAGCGGCTTTTGGCATCAG
>CAVERB010000012.1:0-8625 GCA_963618105.1 Oxalobacter sp.
AACCAGAACGACCTACCAGGTCTCTGGCGGTATTCGGTACAGCTTCTGATGCCACCAGACATGCTATCAGAAGCAGGTAGCCAAACAGCGCCAAGTTGAACAGCCTTAACCGTATTGGCAGGGGATACTCCCCTGCCATACCAGGCAACCCATCAGGAGCCACGATGTTGAAAACACCCGCCAAAAAAAGAACCGTCAAGCCACCGCACCCTGGCCGCCATGTCAGGCGTGCCATGGAAGATTCCGGGCTGAGTTACAACGCGTTTGCCAAAAAGCTGAATGTCGCTCCGGCGACCATCCACCGTATTGTGACAGAAAAATCCGCAATCTCACCTGAGATGGTCATCAGGCTATCGGCAACCGTCGGTCAAACCGCACAGTATTGGATGCAGTTCCAGACAGATTATGACCTCTATCACGCCAGCAAGCGTGTGGATACCAGCGAATTGAAGTTGCTGACGAAAGCAGCGCTTGAAAGAGCAGCCAGAAAGCGGCAGGCGTGGACACAATCAGAAAATCCTGCCTAAAATCTTGCCTCATCGCTACCATGACCGGATCTGTCGGCTCCTGTTGATGGCAGCAGTACAAGTGCTGGGCAGGCGGCGTAAAAAATCCGTGATGTTGCGTCACGGATTTTTCATTTTCAGTTGGAAGATACTGGTCCGGTTATTTCTGCTGGCACGCATGACATCGGCCATAGAGGGCAAGATTATGGTCAACCAGTTCGTAGTTCATACGCTTGGCGACTTCTTGCTGGTGGCGTTCAATTTCTGCGTCTTGAAATTCTTCGACACGGCCGCAGTTGACACAGACAATATGGTCATGGTGAGTGCCTTCGTTGAGTTCGTAAATCGCTTTACCCGTTTCAAAATAATTACGTGATAATATGCCTGCCTGTTCAAATTGTGTCAGGACGCGGTAAACCGTCGCAAGTCCAATATCCTGGTTTTCTGCCAATAACCGACGGTAAACATCTTCTGCACTGAGATGGCTTGATGCGTTTCTTTGGAAAATGTCAAGGATTTTCAGGCGAGGCAAGGTTGCTTTCAGCCCGGTTGCTTTCAGGTCACTGGGTTTGATTGTCATTATTTTGAAAGGCCTTTCTGTTTCAAAATTGGTTCTTTACAGTTATCTGCTTTATCATATAGCTTTTGCAGATTCTGCTCAATAAATTGCTGTTAAGGTTCATTTTCGATGCGTGAGAAACGAGATAGTTTGTGGCGTTGTATTCGGACGTTTTTATTGCTGGTATCAGCAATAACGGTACTGTTTGGATGTGCGTCAAGGAATCCGCTGATTGATGAGGATTCCCCTGTCGATGATGACAAGGCGGTTATTGCAGCTATTGAAGCGGATGAACAGAAGTTGCGGGAACAGCAGTCTTTGGAAGCGCGTCAGGAAAAAGAACGAATCCAGGCAGAAGCCAACAGACGTGCGGCAGCGAGGGCGCAGACGGAGACAAGACGAGACGAGCCGGTTTTGCCGTCAGGAAAGGCTGTTCCGGAAAAACAGCCTTTGGAAAAAGGCTCCCAGGATGTTGTCACGAAAGCAGTCGAACCTGTTGTTCCTGCATCAGTACCAGCCGTTCCGGAGCGGGCGGGTGCCATTGTCAGACCGGCTGAACCGAAGCAGGTCAATACCGAAATTCCTGAAGTGAAAGAAGTCAACGTTTCTGCGCAGGAAAATGTTTCTGTGCCAGAAGAAAGGAAAAGTCTGGAAATCGTTCCGGAATTCCATGTACCTGAACGTCGTCCAATCACGTACAGCGCTTATGGCAATGTCGATCGTGGGGAAAAAGAGGAGGTCTTGCTGAATTCACCGCCGCGGCCTGTCAAGAAATGGATGATTTTTTTCACGCCTTACAGGGTGAATGAACAACAGGGTAATTTTATCTCTGCCGAGATGCTGAGTCGTTTGCAGCCAGGGATGACAAAAGATCAGGTACGCTTTGCTTTGGGCACGCCGCTGTTGATGGATATATTCCATGCAAATCGTTGGGATTATCCTTTCCGCTTGTTGAAAAGGAATGGCGCTTTGACGACTTACCGCGTGGCGATCTTCTTCAATCAGGATGGTGTGGTTGAAAGTGTCAAGCATGACAGTCTGCCGGATGAGGTTGAATATCTGAATCAGATTGCATCAGATGAGGATTCAGCGGATAAACCCAAGAAGGATAAACTGGCGACAACAGACCACCACATGAGCGGTAACTTCCAGCCGGGCAGTTCTCCGACACCGCTTGAGGCAGGGGCAGCAGGCGCGCCATCTCCTGAAGAACTTGAACGGCAGCTGCCTGCGATTGCGCCTGTTCGGACGACAGGCGGAGATCCTGATGCTCACAAGCCGGATTATGTCCCAGGACGGGTTTCCAAGACAGGCAAGCTTTCCCGTCCGTTGCCGGGTGTCAAGTCTGCCGCCAGCCAGGCATGGACGCCTAAGGATGCGACAATTGCCGTGCCGGAAATCAAGGGGGAAGATGGTCCGGAACAGGTTGTGGATTATCAGAGTCTGCCATCTTACCGTACGGGAACGTATGGCGGCGGACAGCCGGGAGGACTGCGCCCTATCAGTGCTTTCAGACCTTCGACAGTTCAGGAGCCTATTGAAGGCGCTGTTTCTGAAGAGAAACGTTCTGAATGGATGGCTAACCGAGATGCGATGTTGCGGGCATTGCATGCTTATGATGAGGCGGAAAGCGATGATATCAAGAATCTGACGTATGACAGTATCAAGAAGTTTGAGTCCATCAGTATCCCGCGGCGTACGGATAAGATGGTTCCAGAATCACCAAACCTTAAACAGATAGGGAATATCCAATAATGAATAGAATGAAAATTGCTATTGCCGGGGCAAACGGCCGGATGGGACATATGTTGATTGAGGCTGTTCTCAATGCAGATGACGCGGAACTTGCCGGTGCGCTGGATATTGCGGGTTCTCCTGCCCTTGGAAAAGATGTCGGCTTGTTTTTGGGACAGCAGACAGGGGTCTCGGTTGTGTCTGATATGGCAGAAGCCTTTGATAAGGCGGACTTTGTCATTGATTTCACTCGTCCGGCGGGTACTTTGGAACATCTGGCATGGTGTGTGGCGCACGGTGTGAAGATGGTTATCGGAACAACGGGGTTTGATGATGCCGGCAGACAGGCGATTGCGGGAGCCGCCAGAAAGATTCCTGTTGTCTTTGCGCCGAATATGAGTGTCGGTGTCAATGTGACGATGAAACTGCTGGCGGTCGCTGCCAAACATTTTGCCCAAGGTTATGATATTGAGATCATCGAGGCCCATCACCGTCATAAGATGGATGCGCCTTCTGGAACAGCGCTGAGGATGGGAGAGGTCATTGCTGATGCTCTTGGGCGTAACCTGAAAGCATGCGGTGTGTTCTCACGCGAAGGTATCACGGGAGAGCGGGATCCTGCTTCGATTGGTTTCTCAACAATCCGTGGGGGTGATATTGTGGGGGACCATACGGTTCTGTTTGCCGGTACAGGGGAACGGATTGAAATTTCCCATAAATCGGCAAGCCGTGCATCTTATGTTCAGGGAAGTTTGATAGCCTGCCGTTTTCTTGCGGATAAGACGGCAGGGCTTTATGACATGCAGGATGTCTTGAATCTGAAGTGAAGATCAACGGGCCTGACGATATGGGACAGGCCGAGTGTGTCATCATCCTGGGTATTGGATGGTGGATTTTTTGTCAATACAGTAATCATGCAAGATAGATACAATCACGCTGAAGTTGAGAAAGCTGTCCATTCTGAATGGGAAAAAGGGCAGGTTTATAAAGCGGTTGAAAATGATCCCCGTTTCCCCAAAGGGAAGTTTTATGCCTGTTCGATGCTGCCTTATCCCTCTGGCAGATTGCATATGGGACATGTCCGCAATTACACCATCAATGATGTGCTTTACCGTTATATGCGGATGAACGGTTATAACGTGTTGATGCCGATGGGTTGGGATGCGTTCGGTATGCCCGCGGAAAATGCGGCGATGGCACATGGTATCCCGCCGGCCGAATGGACCTATTCCAATATTGCCCATATGAAAGGGCAGATGGCATCCATGGGGCTGGCGATTGACTGGTCGCGTGAGATGGCAGCCTGCCGCTCTGATTATTACCGTTGGAATCAGTGGATGTTCCTGAAGATGCTGGAAAAAGGCATCATTTATCAGAAGACTGGCACCGTGAACTGGGACCCTGTCGATCAGACGGTGTTGGCGAACGAGCAGGTGATTGACGGCCGCGGCTGGCGTTCAGGGGCATTGATTGAGAAGCGTGAGATACCGATGTATTACATCCGTATCACCCAGTATGCGGAAGAATTGCTGGATTTCATCACAAATAAGATGCCTGGCTGGCCGGAACGCGTCCGGACAATGCAGATCAATTGGATCGGCCGTTCGGAAGGGGTCCGTTTTGCATTTGAGCATGATATCAGGGACAGGAACGGTGATCTGATTGGCGATGGTAAGCTGTGGGTATTTACAACCCGGGCGGATACCATCATGGGGGTTACTTTCTGTGCGGTTGCACCGGAACATGATCTTGCCCGTTTTGCCGCGGAAAATAACCCGGAATTGACCGCTTTCATTGAAGAATGCCGTCAGGGCAGTGTTATCGAAGCCGATATGGCGACGATGGAAAAGAAAGGTATGCCGACAGGGTTGTTTGTCAAACATCCATTGACCGGAGAGAAGGTGGCGGTCTGGATTGGCAATTATGTGCTGATGAGTTATGGCGATGGCGCTGTGATGGGGGTTCCCGCTCATGACGAACGTGATTTTGCGTTTGCCTTGCGCTTTGGACTGCCGATCAGGCAGGTGATTGACATGGAAGGCAAGGCATTTTCCGATCGGGCATGGCAAGACTGGTATGCGGACAAGGAAAACGGCAGATGTGTCAATTCCGGTGAATTGGATGGTCTTGGATATCAGGATGCTGTGGATGCCGTTGCCGCAACACTGGCGGCAAAAGGGCTTGGTGAAAAGAAGGTGACTTTTCGTCTGCGCGATTGGGGCATTTCCCGTCAGCGGTACTGGGGAACGCCTATTCCGATTATTCACTGTCCAGATTGCGGTGCTGTCCCTGTTCCGGAGAAAGACTTGCCTGTTCGTTTGCCTGAAGACTGCATTCCTGATGGAACTGGCAACCCATTGCGCAAATCAAAGGATTTTCTGAATACCGTCTGTCCTTGCTGCGGCAAACCTGCTTTGCGTGAAACTGATACGATGGATACCTTTGTGGATTCCTGCTGGTATTTCATGCGTTATTGTTCACCGGGTTCTGACAATGCGATGGTGGATGAACGGGTCGATTACTGGATGCCGATGGATCAGTATATCGGGGGTATTGAACATGCGGTCATGCATTTGCTGTACGCCCGTTTCTGGACAAAGGTGATGCGGGATCTGGGCCTGGTCAGGTTTGATGAACCGGTGAAAAATCTGCTGACTCAGGGCATGGTATTGAATGAAACCTATTTCCGTGAAGATGAAACCGGCAAGAAGACCTGGTTTAATCCTGAGGAAATTGACCTGCAGTTGGATAAAAAAGGACGTCCAGTCTCGGCAATCTTGAAATCGGATGGTGCGCCTGTCTCCATCGGCGGCATCGAAAAGATGTCAAAATCCAAAAACAATGGCATTGACCCGCAGGAGCAGATCAACCAGTATGGTGCCGATACGGCACGCTTGTTCACCATGTTTGCCGCGCCGCCGGAACAGACATTGGAATGGTCAGGTTCAGGGGTTGAAGGGGCAAGCCGCTTCCTGCGCCGTGTATGGGCGTTTGCTTACAGGCATCTGGATGCTGTTCGTCAGGCAGGACAGGTCATTCCCGCCAATCTGAATGATGGCTTGAAAGCTTTGCGCCGGGAAATCCATCAGGTCCTGCAGCAAGCTAATCAGGATTATGCCCGTATGCAGTACAACACGGTCGTTTCCGCCGGAATGAAAATGCTGAATACTTTGGAAGCCCCCGAATGGGATGGTTCTGCTGAGGCCAATGCGGTGTTGAGGGAAACGCTGTCTATTTTCCTGAGGGTGCTATATCCTGTTGTTCCTCATATCACATATGTATTGTGGCAGGAGCTGGGTTATGATACCAGCATTGGCAGTCTGTTGGATGCGCCGTGGCCCCAGGTGGATGCCGGCGCGTTGGAACAGCGCGAAATTTCGCTGGTGGTTCAGGTCAACGGTAAATTCCGGGGAAAAATCAGTGTTCCAAAAGGAGCGGACAAGACGGTTATTGAAGCAGCAGCACTGGCAAATGAAAATGTTGCGAAATTTGTCGTTGGGACCCCGAAACGCATGATTATCGTGCCGAACAAGCTGGTTAATATTGTGGTCTGACAGACAGGAACTGCTCATGGAAACCACTCACAGCCCTTATTTCCGTTTCATCACCCGTTGGTTTGCTGTCATCGGGCTTGTCTTCATGCTGGCAGCGTGTGGGTTTCATCTGCGCGGCGATTTCAAGTTCGCATTCAGATCAATGTATCTGAGTTTTCCGGGAGGGTCTCCAATGACTCGTCTGTTCAAGCGGTTTAATCGAGGCATGCAGATGACGGAGATTGTCGATGATCCCAAGAAAGCGGAAGTTATTCTGTCAATTTCCCATGAGCGGCAAAAACAGAAAACCTTGTCTTATGACAATCATGGGGATGCTCGTGAATATGCGCTGTACTATCGGGTGACTTATTCCCTGCGTACGCTTAAAGGAAAAGAACTGGTTGAGCCGACGACAATCACTCTACGCCGAACGATGACTTATGATGATTCGGAAGATTTGGCGAAAGAACGTGAGAAACGGATGCTGTATGCTGATATGCAGCAGGATATTGCCCAGCAGATTCTGCGCCGTTTGAGTAAAGTCACGATGGAAGAGGAAGATCATATCCCTCAGGAAACCGCAGATGATGACGAAACCATCCAAAACCAGAATGCGGAAATGCCAGAGGGAGTGTTCCAGATTGAACCGGATGGCCAATGAGTCAATGTTGATGGCATGTTGAGATGCTGCTCCGATATGAAGCTCTTGAAACCCACCTGAAGGGAGCGTTGGTGCCGCTGTATGTGCTGACAGGCGATGAATACCTGTTGGTACAGGAGGCGGTTGACCTGATTCGTGCAGCGGTGCATGAACGGGGATTTACGGAACGTCAGGTCTTTACAGTAGAACGGGGTTTTAAATGGGAAGAACTGTATATTGCAGACAATGCCTTGTCCCTGTTTGGCGACCGTAAGTTGATTGAATTGCGGATTCCCTCTGGGAAACCCGGCAAGGAGGGTTCCCAGGCCATCCAGCAGTATGTGTCTGGACTTTCTCCGGATAATGTCACGTTAGTTACTCTTCCGCAGCTTGATTGGAATACCCGGAAATCAGCCTGGGTTTCCGCATTGCAGAAAAGCGCTGTCTATATTGAAGTGAATCCGGTGGGTATCGCCCAATTGGGAGGCTGGATTGCGGCGCATCTCCGGAAACAGCATCAGCAGGCGGATCAGGCAACGATCAGGTTCCTGGTTGAGCGGGTTGAAGGTAATCTCCTGGCGGCATGGCAGGAAATCCAGAAGTTGGGATTGCTGTATCCGGAGGGGATGTTGACAGAGGAGCAGGTACGGCGTGCCGTGCTTGATGTTGCCCGTTATGATGTTTTTCAGGTCAATGAAGCCTTGCTTGGGAGAAATACCGCCCGTTTTATCCGTATGATGGATGGTCTGAAAGGCGAAGGAACGCCTTTGCCATTGGTGCTGTGGGTGTTTGCTGATGAGATCAGGATGTTGCTTCGTTGTCGTCAGGCATTGGATATGGGGAAACCGCCATCAGAAGTGGCACGTGCCAACCGTCTCCGGGGATCCCGTGAGCGTTTGGTGATGAATGCGTTGCGTTATCTGGATCAGGAAAAACTGACAGGGGCATTGCAGCAGGTCTCAGATATTGACCGTTTGGTGAAGGGACTTGATTCCAAACAGGGGCTTGGTGATGCCTGGGCAGCATTGATGCAGTTGGGAATCTCATTTTCCCAGGCTTGAAGAGATATCAGGGGAAAGATTATCTTTCTTCCTGTTTGATGGGATAGGAAAACAATGGAAATCAGGGATTATATGACCCGTATCGGGATGCAGGCCCGTGAAGCGGCGGGCATCATGGCAAGGGCTGACACAACAACAAAAAACAAGGCATTGTTGTTTATTGCGGAAGCCATCCGCCGCGAAGCGGCGTTGCTGCGTGATGCCAATCAGAAGGATTTGGCAGCTGCCCGGGAAAAAGGGCTTGAAGCGGCTTTGCTTGACCGCTTGGCATTGTCTGATAAAGCGATTGAAACCATGGCTGTCGGATTGGAACAGATTGCCGCTTTGGCAGATCCAATCGGTGCAGTCACAGACCTGCGCTTTCAGCCATCAGGTATCCAGGTCGGGCAGATGCGGGTACCTTTAGGGGTTATTGGCATCATCTATGAGGCCCGCCCGAATGTCACTGTCGATGCCGCTGGTTTGTGCATCAAGAGCGGCAATGCCACAATCCTGCGCGGAGGTTCTGAAGCCATTACTTGTAATCAGGTTCTTGCAGGCTTGGTGAAAGAAGGTCTGAGGAAAGCCGGTCTGCCGGAAAATGCTGTCCAGG
>CAVERB010000013.1:0-22956 GCA_963618105.1 Oxalobacter sp.
ATGACAATCTCATTTCCGGTAAGGTTGAAGTCTTCTGCGAAGCACTTGAAGTTCTCAACGCTTCTGTCACCCCGCCATTCCAGCTGGATGACGAACATCTGTCAGAAACCACTCGCCTAACCCACCGTGTGCTTGATCTGCGTCGTCCCCAGATGCAGAATAATCTGCGCCTGCGTTACCGCATCGCCATGGAGGTCCGCAAGTACCTGGATGAAAACGGTTTCATTGATATTGAAACCCCAATGCTGACCAAATCGACTCCTGAAGGTGCTCGCGACTACCTTGTTCCTTCCCGGGTCAACCCAGGCGCTTTCTTCGCCTTGCCTCAGTCCCCCCAGATTTTCAAGCAGTTGCTGATGGTCGCCGGCTTTGACCGTTATTACCAGATCACAAAATGTTTCCGTGATGAAGACCTGCGGGCAGACCGCCAGCCGGAATTCACCCAGATTGACTGTGAACTCTCCTTTGTCGAAGAACAGGAAATCCGTGATCTGTTCGAGACCATGATCCGCCAGATCTTCAAGAACACCGTCAATACAGACCTGCCCGAAAAATTCCCGGTCATGACCTATGACACTGCCATGGCGAAATATGGTTCAGACAAGCCTGATCTCCGTGTGAAACTGGAATTCACGGAGCTAACGGATGTCATGAAAGATGTGCCGTTTAAGGTTTTCAGCAATGTCGCCAACATGCCTGGTGGCCGTGTCGCTGCCCTGCTTGTGCAGGGTGGTTCTGAAGAAGGTACCGGTATGCCACGTTCTGAAATTGATGCATATACTCAGTTCGTTGGCATTTATGGTGCAAAAGGTCTTGCTTATATTCGAGTCAATGACATCAGCAAAGGTCGTGCTGGATTGCAGTCTCCAATCATCAAAAACCTGACGGATGAAGCCATTGCCGCAACGCTTGAACGTACTGGTGCCAAGAATGGCGACCTTATCTTCTTTGGCGCAGACAAGGTCCGTGTCGTCAATGATTCGTTGGGTGCATTGCGCAACAAGATCGGTTATTCCGAATTCGGCCAGCGGCACAACCTGTTTGAAGACACTTGGAAACCCCTGTGGGTCATTGATTTCCCAATGTTTGAGTACGATGAAGGCGAAAACCGCTGGACAGCTTGCCATCATCCTTTCACTTCTCCGAAAGACGGTCATGAAGACCTGCTGGAAAGCGATCCTGGCAAATGTCATGCAAAGGCCTATGATCTGGTTCTCAACGGTTGGGAACTGGGAGGCGGGTCTATCCGTATCCATCTTGAAGAAGTCCAGAACAAAGTCTTCCGTGCTCTCAAGATCACCGATGAGGAAGCCAAGGAAAAATTCGGTTTCCTGCTGGATGCCCTGCAATACGGTGCTCCCCCACATGGCGGCCTTGCTTTCGGCCTTGACCGTCTGGTGACCCTCATCACGAAGTCAGATTCCATCCGTGATGTGATTGCTTTCCCCAAGACCCAGCGTGCACAATGCTTGCTGACCCAGGCACCTTCCGCTGTCTCGGAAAAACAGTTGCAGGAACTGCATATCCGGCTCAGGAAAGTTGATATGGCAGAACCGGCGTAAATCAAAGAAAGAGGGGGAAACCGCAAGGTTTCCCTATTCCGTCCTTGAACATCCATTACAAAATCCCGCAGTCTATCCTTGCTGTCATCTACACCAAGGAACTTGATGTTCTGCTCATCGAACGGGCTGATCGTCCTGGATTCTGGCAGTCTGTCACCGGTTCAAGGAATTCTCTCGCTGAAAACCTTGAGCAGACGGCCATCCGAGAAATCTTTGAGGAAACCGGTATTACTGTGGTTGATACCATTACCGACCCCAACCCTGCCAAACGTCAGGTAGCGAGACGCTATCTCACCGACTGGAAAATCGAGCACGATTTTGAAATTTTCTCGGTCTGGCGCCACCGTTTCGCCCCAGGTGTCACCACCAACACGGAACACGTCTTCGGTCTTCAGGTTCCCGCTAGATTCGATGTGGTACTTGAACCCAAGGAACATCTCAATGCCATTTGGTTGCCTTGGAAAGAAGCCGCCAGGAAATGTTTTTCCTGGACAAACAGGGAAGCTATCGAGCTGCTGCCCGCCCATCTTATTAAGGATTGAACAACCCCGGCTGTCACAAGCCCTGCCGTTGACAGAAACTTCCAGGCAATTTTCCCTGAAAATACCGGAATACAATGCCAGTTGGGTTACTTGCCTATTCCTTCGGCATGTCTGGGAAAAGAGTTTTCAGGCGGTACTGACGCTGACGGTAATTGCCTTCAGGTCCTTTAAGGCCACAGTCAACCTTATCGAAAAGCTGGGTGATCCGGGCAAGAACCTGACGCTGCCGGCTGGTGCGGATAAGAATAAGGCGACGGCTGTGACGGTAAACACTGCGGATGTCCACAAGCAGGCAATGTCCCTGGTTTGCCTGATGGATATCAAGCAGCAAAGCTTCCGGACGCGACAGTCCAAAAACGGACGCAAGTTCGATACGGGCGGCGAGAAATGGTTGGCTGGCAACAATATCAGGTGTCATATGAGCCATACCATATGATGCCCACGGCACAGGCTGGGCTTTGTCAGAAATCCTGTCAAGCATTTGTTCGGCCTCTGTCATGCCATTACCAAATGCTTTCTGTAACCAGTAGATTGCCTGGATATCATTTGTCTCGTTGTCACGCCGACACCGCCACGCATGCAGCCCCAGTTCATGCTGTGCTTTGGGATGTCCAAGATTACCGGCAGTCTCCAGATAATCAAGGGAATCCGCCATACTGCGCTGCGAGAATTCGGCTTTCTGATAAATCAATGCCAGGGCATACCAAGCTTTGGGAGAACCCTGATCTCCAGCCTGACGGAGCCATTTCACCGCTTTCTTGAAACTGGTTGAACTGGCGCCTTTCTGGACCCGGACACCATTTTCGTCCATCTTGGCAAACCATAACCCCAGTTGATAGGCCGCCTCAGCATTACGGTGGGCAGCAGCGGTTTCCCAGAGACGCTGCACCATCTCAACAGCACCATCTGTATTGGCGAGGGCAACACCACAACGGAGCAGGAGCTTTACCGACTGTGCTTCAAGCTCAACCTGCCTGCCCTGCCGTTCTTCTGCCTCAAGCATTTCTTCAGCAATCGGTAACGCATATTGCAGAAAAGTCTTATAGTCCTGTTGGTTCCATGAGTATTCGATGAGTGCTGATCGGGCATCCGGCACGCCAGACTCCGCCGCCTGAGTAACCCAATAGGCAGTCTTATCATCCATTTCCGCATAAGCCTCATGCTGGCTGGCGAGTTCAGCCAACAACCACTGCGCCTCTCCGATTTTCTGATGGGCGGCAGCTTCTAGCAACTTGACTATCTCATGGCGTCTTTCAATACTGACTGGCGTATCTGCAAGAAGCATTTGGGCAACGACAAGACCAGCGCGGGCTACCCCATCTTTCAGGGCATCACGGTACCATCCTTCCAGCTGTCGCCTGTCTGTCTGGCTGCGAATGACATCAAAAGGAATATGTTCACCGATAAGCCGCTTGGCAGGCAAAGACCCCTGTGAAGCTGCCCGTCCGAGCCAATGCAAGGCTGTCGTAACGCTTTTAGGCAGCCCCTTGCTGCCGAACAGGTAAAGTTTGCCCAACATAAGCTGTGATTCTGGATTTCCCGCTCGTGCCTCACGCAACAGGCGGAGTTCTTCCCGGCTTGCCATTTCACTCTCTGAAGTTTCTAATTCTAAAAATTCTAATATTTTGGTTCTTTTCTGTTAATGATAGCCCTATATATCCAGTTATTTTTCAGGTTTTTGTGACTTAATCACAACACTTTAATCCCCAGAACCTTGACCGCCTTTCCTGTGCATATAGGATTGCCACCTGGCATGAATGTCTTTTTTCGCGGAATAACGGTTTTTACAGGCGGTTTCTGATTTTATTTCTGGTGTTGTTGGGTTATGATGCAGGTTATGTGCTGAAACCTGTCACAGGTCTGGTTGTTCTCTGTTGATGGTTTATTTCAGCCCGGTTTTCACAGACATTTCAGGCTGTCTTCCGCGGCAGTGCTGTTCTATTGAAGGAGATAACATGACAACCACTTGGGTGCGTTTCAAACAGGGTGATGCTGTTAAGTTCGGTACGCTGGAAGGCGATTCCATTGCTGTTTACAGCGGTGATATGTTCAACAACCCTCAGGCAACTGGCGAATCCGTCAAACTGGCAGGCGTCAAGCTGATGACCCCTTGCGATCCCAGCAAGATGATCCTGCTGTGGAATAATTTTTACTCCCTTGCCAAGAAAATCGCTGAAAAGAAAGGCAAAGAAAAACCTGATATTCCACAAGAACCCCTGTGGCTGCTGAAACCGACCACTGCATTCATCGCTGACGGTGAAACTGTTATCAAGCCGAACACCTATCCAGGCAAGGTTGTTTATGAAGGCGAACTGGGCATTGTCATCGGCAAACGCTGCAAGGAAGTTTCTGAGGCAGAAGCTAAAGACTACATTTTCGGCTATACCTGTTCCAATGACGTTACTGCAGGTGAATTGTTGATGAAAGACCCGACTTTTGCACAATGGACTCGTGCAAAAGGCTTTGACACTTTCGGTTCTTTTGGTCCTGGCATTGTTTCCGGCATTGACAATCCTGACAGCTTGGTTGTCAAGACTTTCCTGAACGGTGTTGAACGCCAGAACTACCCTGTTGCCGATATGATTTTCCGTCCACATAAACTGGTCGCCATGCTGTCCAATGACATGACCCTGGAACCAGGTGACATCATTTCCTGTGGCACATCCCTCGGTGTCGGTTCCATGAAACCAGGCAGCACCGTTGAAGTCATCATTGATGGTGTCGGCCATCTGACCAACAAATTTGACGCAGCCTGATTGCTTATCAGTTGAATAAGTCGGGACGGCAGGTTTCTTTTCAGGAACCTGCCGTCTTGTCTTCTGCAATGCCATAATGGTCTGTTACAACTTGTCATAGAATAAAGAAAGACCATCACCATCAGTAATGCTCCTCTTACTGTTAAGGATGTCCTGTTTGGACGGTGGATTTGACCTTGGGGGAGTCCCTGGTTTCCAGTTTTTGACCTGTCTTTCAGTCAACAGATTTTTTCCCATCATTTCCTCCGTTTCTTGGGAAGTTGATGGGGTGTTTTCTTCTTAAAAACAGTTGCTGAAAATCCATCCCTGAATCCACTTCAACTTGTGTCTTTTTTGTTTTTTAGCAAAAAAGACACAATTATAACTTGTTGATTTTTAAAGTATTTTTTGTCGATGTTACAACTTCTCACAGTCTGTAAAACGGCATACCTTTATACTGGCGACTATGTTGAGCCCTTCTCTCTTTTTTATCTGAAAGGATAAGCTATGAACAAACTGACCCGCTGTCTCATCGTTGGCACCGCTGTGCTGGGATTGAGCGCTTCTTGCTTTGCCGCTGACGGAAACCCTGTTTCTACGGATGGTACTGTACAGAGCTGCGAATGTCCTCCGCCACGTCATGATGGAAAGGGGCTTGGCGACCGTGGTCCTCGTGGACCAGAAGCCCGTGAACAGCGTTTCCAGAAACTGCATGATGACCTGAAACTTTCCTCTTACCAGGAAAAAGCCTGGAATGATTATATCGCCGTGGTGAACAAAGATAGAGGTCCTCGTGGCGACCGTCCTCCCCGTGAAGATTTTGAAAAAATGACAGCGCCGGAACGTTTGGAAAAGACGCTGGAAGGTATGAAACGCCATGAAGCCCGCCTGCAGGAAAGTTTGAATGCCACCAAGGCTTTCTATGCCAAGCTGAGCGACACCCAGAAGCAGGTTTTTGACAAGGAAGCCATGTTGCCACATCCACCTCATCACCATCATGGCGGTCCCCGTGGTCCACGCCCGGCTTATGGAAATGCGCCAACTTCAGACAGCCAAAAATAACCTGTTATCCACAAGACATTACTGGGTTTTTCTGAGCACCTGATTTGTCAGGTGCTTTTTTATTGTGCGCCTGCGTCTGGAAGAAAGGTATAATCATCCATTAGTCCGGAAAATGGGCTGTTTCCGTTTTCCGTTGGAAATGTTTTTTCGATGTTTTTCCATGCTTGCTCAACAGAAAGAACTGATTACAGGTCTGATCCAGGATGCGGTGGATACCCTGACAGCGAATTTAGATATTGCCAAGAAACCCGTGGTTGCGCTGGAACGTCCCCGTGATGCCTCCCATGGCGATGTTGCCTGCAATATTGCCATGCAGCTGGCACGTCCCCTGAAGAAGAATCCCCGTGAAACCGCCAATACGATTGCCGATTCAGTCATGGCTTCTCCTGTCCATGAAGGGGTGATTGATTCGTGCGAAGTGGCAGGTCCCGGATTTATCAATATCCGCTTGACGCCTGTTGCCCGTCAGCAGGTCGTTTCCGAAATTCTGGCAACCAAGGCTGCTTTTGGAACAAGCAATCGTGGTGCCGGCAAGAAAGTGATGGTGGAATTTGTTTCCGCAAATCCCACCGGTCCATTGCATGTGGGACACGGCCGCCAAGGCGCTTTGGGGGATGCGGTTTCCGCATTGTTTGCTTCCCAAGGCTATCAGGTGACCCGCGAGTTCTACTATAACGATGCAGGTGTACAGATCAACACCCTAGCACTGTCCGTCCAGGCACGGGCAAAAGGACTGAAACCGGGGGATGATGGTTGGCCTGAAAGTGCCTACAACGGAGACTATATCACTGACATTGCCAAGGATTTTCTGGCGAAAAAGACCATTTCCGCTCGCAACTGCGATACAGTGACTGCTTCTGGTGATGTTGAGGACCTTGCCTCAATCCGGGCTTTCTCAGTCGCTTACCTGCGCAACGAGCAGGACAATGACCTCAGTGCATTCGGCATTCATTTCGACAATTTCTTTCTGGAATCTTCGCTTTATACGGATGGCAAGGTTCAGGAAACCGTAGAGACATTGACCAAAGAGGGCAAGACTTTCGAGGATGGTGGTGCCCTGTGGCTGCGCTCAACAGAATATGGCGATGACAAAGACCGTGTGATGCGCAAGACCGATGGGACTTACACCTATTTTGTCCCAGATGTCGCTTACCATATTAATAAATGGAACCGGGGGTTCGATAAGGTCATCAACATCCAAGGCAGTGACCATCATGGCACCATTGCCCGGGTGAAAGCTGGGCTGCAAGGCGTCAATAAGGGTATCCCCAAGGCTTTTCCTGACTATGTGCTGCACAAGATGGTTACGGTGATGAAAGATGGTGCAGAGGTGAAAATCTCCAAGCGGGCAGGTTCTTATGTGACTGTGCGCGACCTGATTGAATGGTCCGGTGCAGGGGACATCACGCGGGGACGGGATGCCGTGCGTTTCTTCCTGATTTCTCGCAAGGCAGACACGGAATTCGTCTTTGATGTGGACCTGGCTCTCGCACGCTCCGATGAAAATCCCGTTTATTATGTCCAGTATGCCCATGCCCGTATCTGTTCAGTGTTCGCGCAATGGGGAGGCGATGAATCTTCTCTGGACAAGGTTGACCTTTCTCCGTTGACTTCTGCTCATGAAACCGCCTTGCTGACCAAGCTGGCGGAATACCCGGACCTGCTGTCCCGTGCAATGGATGAGCTGAGTCCTCATCTAGTCGCATTCTACCTGCGAGAACTCGCAGGGGAACTGCACGGTTATTACAATGCTGAACGTTTCCTGGTGGATGACGAGAAAACGAAGCTGGCACGCTTGGCACTGCTGAAAGCTGTACGCCAAGTGCTGCACAACGGTCTGAGTCTACTGGGGGTTTCCTGTCCTGAAAAGATGTAAGTTATGACTACACAGAGAAGCGGTACTTTTTTTGGTTTTATCCTTGGGCTGGTCACTGGTCTTGCCATAGCGGCGGCCGTGGCGTTTTTCCTGCTGCGTTCTTCCCCTGTCACGAAAAAGGAAGAACCGAAACCGGAACAGCCTGTCCAGCAGCCTCAAGTGGTTTCCCAATCCGGACAG
Source organism: Oxalobacter sp. (assembly GCA_963618105.1). GTDB lineage: Bacteria > Pseudomonadota > Gammaproteobacteria > Burkholderiales > Burkholderiaceae_D > Oxalobacter. The sequence continues at coordinate 7,958 of CAVERB010000013.1, forward strand.
ACACCGCCTGCCGATCCGAACCAGCCAATGTACAGGGATACGTCACAACGTCCTGCCAATGAGCGGCCGGAAGCGGCACCCGCTCCGGCATCGGCTCCTGCTTCTACTGTCAACCGTCCAGCAGCTGCACCAGAAACACGTTCTCCTGCTGTTGACCCACGTGCCCTGCCTCCCCAAAAGACTTCACATGAAGTCTCGAAATCCCCACAGGATCAGCCAGTATTCCTTCAGGCTGGAGCTTTCAAAAACAGAGAACAGGCAGATGACATGCGAGGCAACCTGGCTCTCTTAGGATACAGTTCACAAATTCAGCAGTCTGGCTCCGGAACAGACAGGTTCTATCGTGTCCGTTTAGGGCCTTACCAGCCATCCAGCATTGCCAAGATCCAGTCAAGGCTGAAAAGCAACGGCTTTACCACCACAGTAATCAGGTAAGATCATGATGAGATTGTTCAGACGTTTCATCGCCATACTCTTTCTTGGAATGGTTACTGTGATCGCTTCTGCCAGACCTTCCAATCCCCAGCTGAACGTGGATTACCAGCTGCTCCCCGTCCAGCAGGATGCAGAAGCCGGTAAAAAGGTGGAAGTCATTGAATTTTTCGGCTATTTCTGCGACCACTGCTATGCATTGGACCTTCCTATCACCAACTGGGCACGGCAGCACAAAGACAAAGTGCTGTTCCGCCGAGTGCATGTGAAATTCGGTGATGGCATGGCAATGCAGCAACGGATGTTTTACACACTGTCGGCAATGGGTGAATTGACAAACAGCATGCACCATAAGATTTTCCAGGCAATGCAGGAGCAGCGTTACCCTTTCAGGACCGATGTCCAGGTTTTCCGCTGGATTGAGGAAAATGGCATCGACCGTCTGAAATTTGTTGAAATGTTCAATTCTTTCTATGTCGAATCCCTATGCAAACAAGGGACAGGATTCCTGGATACCTATAAGGTCGACGGTGTTCCGATGCTTGTCATTGATGGCCGGTTCGTGACATCACCTGCCATCATCAGTGAAGGCAACAAGGCAGATATGAATGAACAGGAAGCCATCAACGGCACCCTGAAAGTCCTGGATAACCTAGTGAACCGTACATTGAAGGAACGCGCCCAGAAGCGGTAATCCGATTTCCTCTGAAAAATCGGAAAACAGCTATGGCAAATGCTGTTCCTGCTTTTTGTCTGTTTTTGGCAGATAAATCCCCTGTATGCATGTAAGATAATATCATTAGTCCATGTAAGAATTTATCAGATTTATCCTATATTAGTTTAAAAGCAATTCACTGTTTCCGAGCTTTCCCGAGCCAGCAGGCATCCTGGGCAGGAACCGGAATGGTTCATAGTCATTTCAGCACATATGTTGCCTGGATGCCTGCATGGTAGCTGGAACGCACCAGGGGTGCAGATGCCACAAAATCGAAACCGGTTTCAAGAGCCTGCGCCTTGTACCAGTCAAAGGTGTCAGGATGGACATAACGCCTGACAGGCAGATGATGCCGCGAAGGCTGGAGGTATTGCCCGATAGTCAGCATCCGCACACCATGACAGTATAAATCCCTGATGGTCTGGATGATTTCTTCATCCGTCTCCCCCAGTCCAACCATAAGGCCGGATTTCCGGGGAACTCCTGGACAACGCTCGCCGAATGCCTTGAGCAGATCAAGGGAACCTTGATAGTCTGCTCCTGGGCGGCTCTGGGGATAAAGCCGGGGTACTGTCTCAAGATTATGGTTGAAAATGTCAGGCGGGTTCTTGGCAAAACCTTCCAGCGCTACCATTGCTTTCCTGCGGAAATCAGGCACCAGTACTTCAATTCGGGTCGTTGGAGAACGCTCCCGAATTGCCTGCTGGCAAGCAATGAAATGATTGGCACCGCCGTCAGGAAGATCATCACGGTTGACAGACGTGATGACAACATGGGACAGGTTGAGCAGGGCAACCATTTCTGCCAAAGTCTTTGGCTCGTCCGGGTCAGGTGGCAGGGGAATGCCATGGGCGACATCACAGAACGGACAGCGCCGTGTGCATCGGTCCCCAAGAATCATGAAAGCCGCTGTCCCGCTGCCATAGCATTCACCCTTGTTGGGGCAGGACGCCTCATCACAGACCGTGACAAGCTTGCTGCCAGTGAGCAATTCCCTGACCTGACTGAAACGGGAAATATGGTTTCCTGACATCACCTTGAGCCAAGGGGGCTTTGGCAGTTTCCCCGCTGATTCAACAGAAATCTGGAGAGGACGGGTTTTCTCTGCCCCTTTCTGCCGTGAATGCACAACAACTTTCTTTTCTAGAACCGCCTCAGTCATGGAGATTCCTCCTTGACAACGAATCCGATATTGTTGGCAAGCGCCTTGACCAATTCTGACTGGATGTCCTTGACCTGGCAGATAGCGCCCATGGCTTTCATATCCGTAACCGCAAGTCCGGGATAACCGCAAGGATTAATCTGGTTGAACGGTGCAAGATCCATATCAACATTCAGGGCAAATCCATGATAGGTGCATCCTTTACGGTTGATCTTAAGGCCAAGGGCAGCAATCTTGGCATCTTGACAGGCTGGCATATAAATACCCGGTGCCCCTGGACGACGCTCACCCCGCAGCCGGTGTTGTGCCAAGACCTGCAACACGGATGCTTCCAACTTGAAAACAAGATCATGGATCCAGAGCCGGCTGAAACGCTTGCGTAAATCAAGGAGCAGGTAAATGACCGCCTGCCCAGGACCATGATAAGTGACTTCCCCGCCACGGTCTGTCCCGACAACCGGAACCTGTCCAGCATCCAGGATATGGGTACGGTCTGCCATCCTGCCAAGAGTAAAGACAGGCGGATGCTCGACCAGCCAGATTTCGTCTGGGCTCTGGGCATGACGTGACTCGGTGAATCGCAGCATCCCGTTGTAAACGGTCTGGTAAGGCTCCATCCCAAACTGACGGACGATGACAGCATCCATCGCAGATTTTCCTGATCTTTCAGACTTACAGGACAATCTTGACCATCGGATGAGAAGTCAGTTCCCGATAGATGTTATCCAGCTGGGCACGGCTCACTGCATTGACAACCGCAGTGAATGACAGGTATTTGCCCTTGGCGGATGGACGCATCTGAAGTCCAGCCGGGTCGAACTTCTCATCATGGCGGCTGACAATTTCCACAACGACCTCCGCAAACCCGTCCTGTTTCAGCCCCATGATCTTGATCGGAAACGCACATGGATACTGGATGGGATCCGTATCACCGAGAAAACAGCTGCCTTCCAAACTTGAATTCATCGTCATTGGATGCTCCTTGTTCTATCTGTCAATGTTTCTGGAACTGTGTGGTGATGATGTCACGGATCTGCAGCAGCTTACGGTTATAGAAATGGTCTGCCCCTGTGATGACGTTGACCGTTAATCCTTGTGGGCGTGCCCAATCCAGCAGGCTGCTGAGCGGTACCATATCATCAAGGTCCCCATGGATAAGTACCGTATCGGCAGGCACGGTTTCCGTTGTCCACATCCCTGCCGTCGTACTGACAAGCACCATGCGGGGTTGCGGCTTGCCAGCTTTGCCAAGACTTTCGCAGAGCAGGGACTGGACATAAGTCCCGAACGAATAACCGCCAAGGACAACGGGCAGTCCTGGATAATCCTGCTGCATCTGTGCCAGCAGCAATGCCATGTCTTCGGCCTCGCCTTTGCCCGCATCATGAACGCCCTGAGACATCCCGACACCTCGGAAGTTCATGCGCACTGCAACATATCCCAACGCACAGAAAGCCCGTGCCATGGTCTGGACAACCTTGTTGTGCATATCTCCACCATAAAGCGGATGGGGATGAGCAATAAGGGCGATACCGGTTGGTGTGCCTTCCGGCAAGTCCTTCAGGCATTCAAGGGTGCCTGCGGCACCAGAAATGAAAAACGGTTTTGTCTGGTTCATGGCATTCCGTCAGGTTGTTGTCAATGCTCGCCTTTGATGGCGACCCAATTCATAATATTGGCGATAACCGCATCAGAGGCCTTGGACAGTGCTTTGGTGCCCCCTGCTGCATCTGCGGTTTCTGCCGGTTCTTCAGCAATGAAACGCTGCTGGGCAAGCAGTTCCTGCCCCTTGTATAAGGATGCCCTGACAGCAATGCGGCCTATGCAGGTATGCGCATCGGTGAAATGCTGGCTGAAATCTTCAAACACGATCCTGAGGCTGAGCGCATCAGTCTCAAGGGTGCTTGCAGCACGGTTGCCGATCGCCATCAGATAAGAATCCATCCGACTTCTGAAAAGCCTGGAAGGGGAAGAAGCCCAACTGCTCTCCGTATAGAAGCGGATCTGCTGACTGTTTACGTAATCCAGACGGTAAACCATGAGACTGTCATCCATCCAGTCTGGGACATAGACCTTGGTGGTGATATTGGGCATCCCTTTTGGCAGGCTTCCCATTTCCTCAAGTCGTAACGGCCCCAGGTCATAAAGGGTTGCAGGCGGGCGAGTATCAATCAAGGAACAGGCAGACAACAGGCAGGCCACTAATACAGGGAGAATGCAGGATCTGAATTTTTTCATCATTTTGCCTTTCTTGTTTTTACCGTCCTGTGAAGCCTGTCTCGCCAGGTCCAGGAGCAGGTCCACGGGCACCAAACAGGACACCGGTTGGACGCTGTTTATACTGTTCAAGCAGACTGTTGATATTACGCATGGCCTGACGGGCATCCGCTGCCAATGCCTCCAGCTTTGGCATGGTATCACTCTGCATCCCCTTGTTCATCAACGCATTGGCTTTCTTGGTCAGCCCTTTCAGGTCTTCAGAAAGCTGGTTCATCGTGATGAACATCTGATGACCGTCATGGACCGCCGCCGAAAATTCCTTGACCCCTGGATCAACGATACCTGGAATGCGCGACCATCCTTCAGCAGCTTTCTTGATATGCTGAACCGTTGTGACGATTTCCTTGCTGTTCCTGTCATCAATAATGGTGGCCAAGCCTGAGGTGATGGTCTGGACTTCTTTCAGGATGGCAAGTCCCCGGATCTGAAGCTCATCCAAAAGTCCTGGCCGCATCGGAAGTTTGGCAAGGTTTTCCGGGGAAGACTGGAGACGCTCACCGCCAATCTGGAGGTCATTGAGCTCAATGGAGGCAATGCCCGTGACCCCCTGATAGGTCAGGGTGGCAAACGTCGTTGCCGTCATCGGCGCCTGTTCACTGACCTCAATACCAATCTCGATATTGCCCGGTTCCTCCTTGCTGAATTCAATCGTTGTGACCCGACCGACATCAATGCCCTTGAAACGGACTTTCGCCTGGGGACTGAGCCCCCCGACCGACTGGGAAGTCATGATCCGGTACGGGATGTACACCGTCTTGTCCCGGTTCAGGAACCAGACGATGGCAAGTATCGCCCCTGCCAGCAGGAAGGTGAACAATCCGGCAATGAATGCATGGGATTTGTTTTCCATCAAGTCCTCTCTATTCTTCTCATCATGGCATCATAATCAGGCAGGCTCTTCAGCACTTTGCGCCCTCTTGCGCCAAGGAAATATTCTTCTATGAATGGATGCTTGACCGACAGTACCTCCTCAACCGGACCGCTGGCGATCACATGGCGGTCGGCAAGCACCACAATCTGGGTGGAGATGTCCACAATGGTGTCAAGGTCATGGGAAACCATGACAACCGTCAGGTTCAGCTCATCATGCAGGCTTTGGATAAGTTCGACAAAACTGTCAGATGAGACAGGATCCAGCCCTGATGTCGGCTCATCCAGGAAAATCAGGTCGGGTTCCAGCGCCAATGAACGAGCAAGCGCAACCCGTTTGATCATACCGCCAGACAAGTCTGAAGGCATCTTATTGGCATCTGCCGGATTGAGTCCCACCATCTGCAGCTTAAGCATGACGGCATCTGAAACCAGGGATTCCGGCAGTCCCCTCAGTTCCCGCAGCGGCAGGGCGATATTGTCGAAAACCGGCAGGGCGGAAAAAAGCGCCCCCTGTTGAAAAAGGACACCCCACCGGCTGTTGAGAGCATACAGCTCCTCTGGCGTGGCGGTACTGCGGTTCACGCCAAGCACTGTGATTTCTCCGGCAGCAGGCTTTTCCAGACCAAGGATTTGTCGCAGCAATGTCGTCTTGCCGGTACCCGATCCACCGATGATGGAAACAATGGCGCCTTCCTCAATGGCCAGGTTAAGGTTCTCATGGATGACATTCTTGCCGAACGCCGTCTTTAATCCACGGATTTCAATTGCCGTTGCCATCAGAACCCCACCCCCTGAAGAACGATTGCGAACACTGCATCCGCAAAAATAACCGATGTAATAGAAGTGACGACGGAACGAGTGGTTCCCTGTCCAAGACTGTCAGTATTTGGCTGAATCCGCAACCCGTAGAAGCAGGCGATAACCGCAATGATGATACCGAAAACAACGCCTTTACCCAGTCCGATCCAGAAATTGGCAATCGGCACGGCATCCAGTAATGCACTGAAAAAATAAGTCATCGAAAGTCCGATCGACATCTTACCGGCGAAAGCCCCCCCAATAAGCGCGACAATATCTGTCCAGACAATCAGCATTGGCATAGTGACGCCCAATGCCATGACTTTCGGCAAAACCAGCCTGAAGCCATGCGACAGCCCCATGACTTGCATAGCATCCAGCTCCTCAGTGACACGCATGACCCCGATCTGGGCAGTCATTGCAGACCCAGAACGCCCTGCTATCAAAATGGCGGCAAGCAAAGGCCCCAGCTCCCGTACAACACTCATGCCAAGCAGATCAACCAGGAAAATGTCACCGCCGAACATATGCAGCTGCTGGGCTGACAGGTATGACAGGACAACACCGATCAGGAACCCGACAATGGCAATGATGCCGATGGCCTGTGCGCCCGTATGGAAAATATTGGCGGAAATCTCACGCCACGGCCCCCGTTGCGGCGCTCCCAGAAAACGGAAAAAATCGAGGGTCAGCTGCCCCAGCAGCTGGTCAAGCTGGATCATTTTCCGGACAAACCCCAGCGGCACTTCCTTAATGGCTTCGGGAATATCGAGACTGGTATCCTCCGATGGACGGCTGAGGTCGCCTGCATGAGCAAGACGAGTGAACAGTTTATCCTGCTCCGATGTACTTTCCAGATTTGCCGGCAGACGGTGCGCCCATTCGTTCCAGAGAATCTGTGCGCCGGTATAGTCCATACCTTCAATCTGGGTCAGGTCCCATACCACATCATTCTTGTCATGGATGCCTTTTACAGACGCTGCAATGGCATAGGCTGCCTTGTTGACAGCTAGCATATTCGCACGCCAGCATCCCTGTGCAACAATCTTGTTGCCCTGGATATCCAGTCTGGGAGGCTGTCGGGATACTGATACCATCGTTTCCGTATGAGATTACAGGTCAATACCAATCCATTCTGGATGATAACATTTTTTGAGGGTTATCTTTTCAGAAGAACGTATGTTCCTGATATGGTCAAGCAGTTCTTTCCAGTAATTGCCACCGCCAGTTCCTTTCAGGTATTCATCATCCATGGAGAACACCTTGATGATATATTCTTTCAGGCAGGCAGTCGCACACAGTCTGAAACGGGTGGCGGTTACAGACTTCGATGACTCCCTGCCCGAATCACTAGCGGTTGGTTTACAATACAGACATTCCATTGCTATGCCCTCACCTCTCATGAACCCAACCCTGTCTGCGGAACGTATGGCTGTCTTGATGGAGACACAAGATGTCGCTGTCGAAATTGTCCAACAGACAGTCTCAACAAACCAGGACCTGCTAGATCGGATCAAGGCAGGGCAGATTGCCAGGAACACCCTGCTGCTGGCCATTGAACAGACAGGAGGACGTGGACGGAACGGACGGCGCTGGTATGCCGACCGGAACCATTCTCTGACATTTTCGCTGGCATGGCATTTCTCCAGACCGGTTCCACAGATACCCGGTATTCCATTGACAGCAGGGATTGCCATCGCACAGATCCTTATACAATGCGGAGTCAGGGTTCAGCTGAAATGGCCGAACGACATTCTGAAAAATGGCGGAAAAGTAGCGGGTATCCTCACAGAATCGCTAGGAAACCAGCAGGACCATTGGGCGGTGATCGGTGTTGGTATCAACCTGCATCTCAGTGATGCGATGGAAAAGACCATTGACCAGCCAGCAGCAGATTTGCTCTGGCTGGCACAAATGGACAGGAACCGGCTGATGGCACTGCTGATTGACTCGCTGGCGCATCATCTGAGGCTTTTGGATGAAAAAGGCTTTGATTCTTTGGCTTCAGTCTGGAATAATTTGCACGCCCATCATTTAAAACCCGTCACGATTGTCCAAGGCGCTGAAAAACTGCTGTCTGGCATCGTCCTTGGCATTGACAGGGATGGGCGGTTGCTGATCAAGACAGATAAAGGAACCGAGACAGTCATATCCGGTGACGTCTCATTGAGAATTGGACAGAAAACAAAATAAGTCATGCTGCTGATTGATGTCGGAAATACCTCCATCAAATGGGCGCGCCCGAAACCAGGGGCGGTTCCACGTTATGGAGAAACCTTATGGCAGCATTTCGGCATTGTTCGTCATCGCGACATGGCTTCCCTTGAACAGGTCTGGCGGGAACTGCATGAGACACAGCCTGTCGAACAGGTGCTAATCTCCAATGTCGCTGGCAAAAGCATCTCTGATACCCTGACTGGCTTCCTAAAGACGCTGCCGATGGTGCCAGACATCCGTCATTTTGTCTCCCAAGCGTTCCATGTCGGCATCACGAACACTTACCGGAACTGTTCCCAGCTTGGATGCGACCGTTTCGCTTCCATGATCGGGGCACATGCCCTGTTCCCGGACAAACCATTGGTCGTAGCGACTGCTGGTACCGCCACCACCGTTGATTCGATTACCCCGGATGGCATTTTCCAAGGTGGCATGATTCTGCCTGGGCTTGGGCTGATGGCACATTCCCTCGCGATGAACACCGAACAGCTGCCTGAGATTGACGGCATGGAAGAAGGCATCACACCTTTTGCCAACCATACTCGTGCCGCCATCCTCGCAGGCTGTCTCAATGCGCAGTCCGGTGCGATTGAACGGGCTGTGGAAGCCTTTCGCAAACGGTATGACAATGTGAACTGCCTGATTTCAGGCGGTGCAGCCAAATACATCGTTCCCAGTTTGTCCGTCCCCTGCCATATTGTCTCCAATCTGGTGCTGATTGGCCTGTATGTCTCTGCCACTACTTCCGGGCAACCTTGATTTTCCGTTTCCTGACCCTATCTATCCTCACAGGAAACATCCTTTCCTGACTTTATCAGCGGTGAAAAGCCGTTATAATAAACTTTCCGGATTACCTGGATACGTGGATGAAATAGAGGCGTTCCATCCGGTTTGACTGACTTGAGAAATTATGGATAGCGAGCAGCCATGAGATACCGAATTATCCCTGTGACCCCATTTCAGCAAAACTGCACGTTGATGTGGGATGAAAATACCAATAAAGCCGCTGTTGTTGATCCCGGTGGTGATGTGAACCGCATCTGCAAAGCCATTGAGGAGCAGGGCGTAACGCTGGAAAAAGTACTGGTGACCCATGGACATCTGGACCATTGTGGGGGAGCCAGAGAACTGGCAGACCGTTTCGGCGTTCCGATTGAAGGGCCCAACCAGGCAGACGACTGGCTGTTGGAAACTTTGGGTTCCGCACAGACTCGTATGTGGGGACTGCCGCCGGGCAAGCCATTCACGCCAGACCGCTGGCTGGACCAAGGTGATACCGTCACGGTCGGCAATGAAACCCTGAAAGTCTTCCACTGCCCCGGCCATTCCCCAGGACATGTCGTCTTTTACGATGAAGGTAGCAAAGTCGCTGTTTCCGGTGATGTGCTGTTTGCAGGGTCCGTTGGCCGCACCGACCTGCCGAAAGGCAGTTTCCGGGCACTGGAAAAAGCCATCCAGGAAAACATGTACACATTGCCGGATGATGTTCAGTTCATCCCGGGGCATGGACCGACTTCTACCATCGGCGCTGAAAAACGCATGAACCCATATGTCCGGTTCAAGGGTTGAGGTTCTGGATAACACCCTTTCATTTTCTTCCCTCGGTGTCGCCAGTATGGCTGCACCGAGGCTTTCTCTAATTCTGGAAAACGCCTGCTGACGTTTATGCACAAAGTCCCTCAATTCAAAACAGACGAAGAAGCAGAAGCTTTCTTGAATCAGGATTTGTCTGACCTTGACTGGTCACAATTCAAACCTGTGAAAAGTTCCAGAAGAAAGAAGCGTCACTGAACATCCGCCTGCCTGTTGTCCTGATGGATGCAGTCAAAGCTGAAGAAAACTCTGACCATTCTGCTTGACGATTTTGAGTATTTTTCTTATTATATATACGTCTGTATATACAGAGAGCAATACACATGAGTTACTACACCATTCCTCAAATCATCATCCATCAGAAAATTGAGGAAAAACTGTTGAGAAAGCATGGTGTCACCAGAAGGGAAGTGGAACAGTGTTTTGACAATGCTCTTTACGACAGTGTTGAAGACACCAGGGCAAGACATAAGACAAAACCACCGACATTATGGTTTATTGCTGAAACAAACAAAGGCAGAGCATTAAAAATCGCCTATGTTCCTTATGGGGAAAGCATTTATATCAAGACAGCCTACGAACCCAACGCGATTGAAACCCAGCTATTTGACAGGATAAAGGTATCGAAATGAAAGACTTTGACGAAAACGCATTCTTGGAAAGTGCAGAAAAATGGGAAAGCAGGGAACTGGGTGCCGATGCAGCCTATGCCAAAGTTGCAAAAGGTTCTGGAAAAGCCGTTGACAAAATGTTGGGGCGGACCATGATTTCACTCCGTCTGCCAATCCAGCTTATTGAAGACTACAAGACCATTGCTGCAGATGCGGGTATTGGCTACCAGCCCTTGATGCGGGACATCCTTATTCGGTTCGCCCAACATGAGATGGAAGCCAGGAAACACCGTACAAAAGACGAACAGCGGCAACAGTCCCGCAGCCTGAATCTGCGGGTAGCTTGAAGGGTTCTGACTGAATGACCTCTCCCAAAACCTCACAGCGTCCCCTGCCGGATTTCAAGGCGGTGCCAGTACCGTTGGAAACCCCAGGATACCTGCATCAGATTTACTGGTGGGCGTATGAGCATCCGAAAGCCGTGGCGTTCTGGGACAATGCTTTCCTGATCAACATCATCCTGCTGGGTAATTACAACCGGCTTGTCCAGGCAGTGCTGGAGGAGTTCCCTGACGGCATTTCAGGCGACATGCTCCAGGTTTCCTGCGCCTATGGGAAACTGACCCCGAGCATTGAAGCGAAACTGAATGCAGACGGGTACCTGGATGTCATCGATGTCCTTCAGATCCAGCTGGACAACGTCCGGCGGAAGCTGAAATGGCCGGATCAGAAAGTCCGGCTGATCCAATGCGATGCAACCGCATTGAACTGCCCGGACAACAGCTACGACCATGTACTGATGTTCTTCCTGCCTCATGAAGTGCCGGAAGACAAACGCCGCCAGGCAATTTCCGAAGCCATACGTGTCACCAAACCCGGCGGCAAGCTAATTTTTGTCGAATTCCACAAACCCCACTGGTACCATCCGTTCCGGCTTTACCAGCGTCTGGTCTTCCTGCTGTTTGAACCTTATGCCACCGACCTATGGCATCATGATCTCACCGATTGGTTTCCTGAAGACCTGTTCTGCAAGACCCTTGCGCATCGAACTTATTTCGGCGGACTTTATCAGAAACTGGTCGTGCAGAAGTTGTCTGGAGCCTATTGAAAAGTCCTTGAAATAAACCTTTTTAAGGATGTTTCCAAAAATGTCTTCGGAAGACAGCTTTTTCAGGTTTTTTCCTATCTGATAACTTAAGTTTAAGAAAATAATGGTTTTTTTCGCCACAGTTTAAGAAAAAATTTACATATAGTTTCAGAAAATTTCATTGACGGACTATTTTCTGCATAGGATAATCCGCGTCGGGCTATTGTGTAAGTGCTGTGTGTATTCCATTTATTGACGACATCTTGGCTCTGTCAGTATAATCACGCGGTTTTGAGCAGTCAGGGAACGATGCCATTAGGCAGAAGACAGTCCTGACTGGATGACAATAGTTGATAGAGACCGAAAATGGGGCGTGCATTGTTGTGGCAGTCAGGGATTGCGATACTGATTGCTCTCATTGCGGGTTTGATAGACGGGAATACAGCAACAATCGCAGCCATCTTGGCTGGCTTATGTTGTGTAGTTCCCAATATCATCTTCTTTGTCGGATTATTTCTTGCAGAGAAATTATTTGGAAAAGTCATACCCGCCACATTTTTTGTCATGGAATTTGTGAAGATCCTGATTTCTATTATTTTGGTAATTGCGGTCTTCTGGTACTACTGGGATATCCACTGGATTGCGTTTATCGTCAGCTATATCCTGGTGCTGAAAAGTTATGTTTTTTTATTGTTGAAAGCGAGGGGGTGATTATGGCAGCCGATGCCCATTCTCCATCATTAGCGGAATATGTATCCCACCATCTGGAAAACTTCGGGACATCCCATCAGTCCAAAATCATTGATTTCTCCATCATCAATCTCGACACCGTTTTCTGGTCCATTTTCTGTGGAGCCATTGCCTGTATTGTGATGACCATTGTTGCCAAGAAAGCGACCTCAGGCACCCCCAACCGTATCCAGTCCATCGTTGAAATCCTCGTTGAAATGGCGGATTCCCAGTCCAAGGCGCAGATTCATGGCGACCGCCGTTTCATCGCACCGTTAGCACTGACGATTTTCGTCTGGATTTCTCTGATGAACTGTTTGGACTTTCTGCCGGTTGACTTTTTCGGGCAGATTTTCAGCTGGACAGGACTGGATTCCACCATCACCCATCATCGTGTTGTGCCAACCTCCGACCTGAACGGTACCATTGGTATTTCTTTGGGGGTTGTTATCCTGATGGTTTATTTCGGCATCAAGGTCAAAGGTGCTAAAGGTTTTTTTCATGAACTTTTTGGTGCACCGTTTGGCTTGGCTTTGGCACCCGCCAATTTTGCGCTGAACTGTATTGAATATATCTCCAAGATGATTTCCCTGGGTATGCGGTTATGGGGCAATATGTATGCTGGTGAACTGCTGTTCCTGATGATTGCGATGCTGGGTGCTTATGCAACCCTGTCCATCGGCGGCTCTTTCTTGTTCCTCGGACATGTGATTGCTGGTGCCATCTGGGCGATTTTCCATATCCTGATTGTGTTCCTGCAGGCGTTCATCTTCATGATGCTGACGCTGGTCTATCTGGGTCTCGCACATGAAGGACACTAAGATCAAGTTTTTTAACCCCTTGTTTTAACTTTTTTATTTTTTCAATCTGGAAGGAAATATTATGACTGATGTAGGTATGATGGTATTCGTTTGCGGCTTCATGATCGCTATCGTTGCGTTTGCTGCTGCTTGTGGTATCTCTTTTATGGCAGGTAAATACCTGGACGCATCTGCACGTCAGCCTGAACTGACCAACCCACTGCGTACCAACGTGCTGATTCTGGCTGGTCTGGTTGACGCGGTTTACCTGATTGCAGTCGCTATCTCCGTCATGTTCGCATTCGTTAATCCATTTGTTAAGTAATTGTCCGACACGCTATCCGGCAAGCCGGAAATTGCCGTTTTCAGACATTATTTTAAAAAGGGATTTACCATGAATTTGAATGCGACGCTTTTCGCGCAGCTCGTGGTCTTCCTTGTCCTTGCCATATTCACGGCGAAAGTGGTATGGCCGCCGATAGTGAAGGCATTGGACGAACGCGCGACAAAAATCCAAGAGGGTTTGACTGCTGCTGACCGAAGCAAGCAGGAAATGATCGCAGTCCAGCAACATGTGAAGGCTGAAATCGCGAAAGCGAAAGAAGAAGGCGCGAAACGTGTTCAGGATGCCGAAGCCAGAGCCCAGAAAGTTGCTGAGGAAATCAAATCAAGTGCCGAATCGCAGGCAGCTGAAATCCTCGAACAGGCCCGTGCCCAGGCTGACCTGCAGATCAGGCAGGCAAGGGAACAGCTTCGTGCAGAGGTCGCAAACCTGGCAGTGAAGGGAGCCGAGCAGATTCTCAAACGGGAAATCAATGCAAGTGCTCATGCTGATCTGTTGAATAAACTTTCCGCTGAACTGTAATTATGGAAATAGCTACTGTAGCGCGCCCTTATGCTGAAGCTCTGTTTCAGATAGCACAGAAAGAAGACCTGCTGCGTTGGTCACAGCTGGTGGAAGCCTTGGCAAAGATCGTCGCCAATCCTCAGGTATTGGAGGTTGCCAATAATCCAACCTTACGGAAAGATCAGGTGGCGAATGTGCTTTACACGGTTTTCCACTGTGAGAACGACCCACAAGTGAAGAACTTTGTCAAAGTCTTGGTGGACAATGACCGTGTTGCCGTGCTGCCTGAGATTGTTCGTCAGTTTGAAGAACTGAAGAACGAAAGCCAGGGAGCTGCTATTGCGACAATCGTCAGTGCTTTCCCCATGACGGAAACCCAGACACAAGAGCTGGTTGACAAACTGGAAAAACGGTTTGGACGCAAGCTCATTCCTCAAGTTGAAGTTGACGGCTCGCTGATTGGTGGCATTTGTGTTACCGTAGGCGATGAGGTGCTGGACTTGTCCGTTCGCGGAAAACTGCAGAAAATGCAGGAGACCCTTGTTTCGTAATCAAGCTGCCCGTTGCGGCGCGAACCGATAGAATATATTAGGAGTTAGTATGTTACTCAACCCGTCCGAAATCAGTGATCTGATTAAAAATCGGATAGAGAATCTCAGTGATTCCACCGAGATTCGCAATCAGGGTACCGTCATTTCCGTCTCTGACGGTATCTGCCGTATCCATGGCCTCTCTGACGTCATGCAGGGGGAAATGCTGGAATTCCCCGGAAACACTTTTGGTTTGGCATTGAACCTGGAACGCGACTCTGTTGGTGCCGTTATTCTGGGTGCATATGAACACATTTCTGAAGGC
>CAVERB010000013.1:22966-38022 GCA_963618105.1 Oxalobacter sp.
GGACGTATCTTGGAAGTGCCAACGGGTCCTGATCTGATCGGTCGCGTTGTCAATTCCTTGGGAGAACCGATTGACGGCAAAGGCCCAATCACTACCAAACTCGCCAGTCCTATTGAAAAGATTGCCCCTGGGGTTATTTCCCGTCAGTCTGTTTCCCAGCCGATGCAGACCGGTCTGAAGGCAATTGACTCAATGGTGCCAATTGGCCGTGGCCAGCGTGAACTGATCATCGGTGACCGCCAGACCGGCAAGACCGCTGTGGCTGTTGATGCCATCATCAACCAGAAGGGCCAGGACATGATCTGCATCTATGTCGCAATCGGTCAGAAGGCTTCTTCCATCAAGAACACGGTCCGTGCGCTGGAAGACAACGGTGCGATGGCTTACACGATTGTGGTTGCCGCAACCGCATCGGAATCTGCTGCAATGCAGTATATCGCCCCTTATGCTGGTTGTGCGATGGGTGAATATTTCCGTGACCGTGGTCAGGATGCCTTGATTGTTTATGATGACCTCAGTAAACAGGCGGTTGCTTACCGTCAGGTTTCCCTGCTGCTGCGCCGCCCACCAGGCCGTGAAGCGTTCCCAGGGGACGTTTTCTACCTGCACTCCCGTCTGCTGGAACGTGCTGCCCGTGTCAACGCCCACTATGTTGAACAGTTCACCAATGGGGAAGTCAAGGGCAGGACTGGTTCGCTGACGGCATTGCCGATCATTGAAACCCAGGCAGGTGACGTTTCTGCTTTCGTGCCGACCAACGTCATTTCGATTACCGACGGTCAGATCTTCTTGGAAACTGGTTTGTTCAACTCCGGTATCCGTCCAGCGATCAACGCCGGTATTTCCGTTTCCCGTGTCGGTGGTGCGGCACAGACCAAGGCGATCAAGAGCCTGTCCGGTGGTATTCGTACCGACTTGGCGCAGTACCGTGAACTGGCAGCATTCGCGCAGTTTGCTTCCGACCTTGACGAAGCAACCCGGCGTCAGCTTGACCGTGGTGCCCGTGTGACGGAACTGCTGAAGCAGAACCAGTATTCCCCACTGCCGATTTCCCTGATGTCCGTTTCCCTGTTCGCTGTGAACAGCGGTTTCCTGGATGATGTCGCTGTGGCGGATGTCTTGCCATTTGAAGCAGAACTGCATGCTTATATGAAGGACAACCATGCTGACCTGATGGCACGCATTGACGAAAACAAGAAGCTGGACAAGGACGATGAATCGACATTGGCACAGGCCATCACTGAATTCAAGCAGGACCGTGCCCAGAAAGCTGCGTGATTAGCATTTAATTAACGCGACAAGGAGTTAAGCCTCATGGCATCAGGCAAGGAAATACGCAGCCAGATAAGCAGCGTAGAGAACACGAGGAAAATCACCAAGGCGATGGAGATGGTGGCGGCATCCAAGATGCGCAAGGCGCAGGACAGGATGCGTGCCAGCCGTCCTTACAGTGAGACAATCCGTCTGATTGCATCGCACTTGATGGAAGCCCAACCGGAATACACCCATCCTTTCATGGTTGAACGGGGTGATGCCAAACGCATTGCATTGGTTGTCGTCACAACTGACAAGGGGCTGTGTGGCGGTCTCAACACCAATATCCTGAGGGTCGTCACCAACAAAATGAAAGAGGAAGAAACCAAAGGCAACCAAATCATCAATCTTGCCATTGGGACCAAGGGTCTGGGTTTCCTGAACCGTATCGGTGCCAGCGTTGTTTCTTCTGTTGTTCAGTTGGGTGACGCTCCCCGTCTTGAACAGCTGATCGGTCCATTCAAGGTTATCTTGGATGAATACACCGAAGGCAAACTTGATGCGATTTTCCTGTGTTACAACAAGTTCATCAATACGATGAAACAGGAACCAGTGATTGACCAGCTGCTTCCACTGCCCCAGGATACGCTCAAGACGGACGGGAAAACGCCAAACTGGGAATATATCTACGAACCGGATGCACCGACTGTTATCGATGCGCTGCTGCAACGCTACATCGAAGCATTGCTCTATCAGGCAGTGGCGGAAAACATCGGTTCTGAACAGTCTGCCCGGATGGTGGCGATGAAAGCGGCAAGTGACAATGCAGGCAATGTGATTGCAGATCTGAGACTGGTCTATAACAAGACCCGTCAGGCGGCGATTACGACAGAACTGTCAGAAATCGTTGCTGGTGCGGCAGCAGTCTGATCCGGATTTTATTAGAGATTAAACGCAACAATTATTGAATTGAAGGAACGAAAAATGGCGGAAGGCAAAATCGTTCAGTGTATCGGCGCTGTGGTTGACGTGGAGTTTCCACGTGATGAACTGCCAAAAGTGTACGATGCTTTGAAAATGGAAGGTTCCGACCTGACTTTGGAAGTCCAGCAGCAGCTGGGTGACGGCGTTGTCCGTACGATTGCACTGGGTTCTTCTGATGGTCTGCGTCGCGGCATGGTTATCCAGAACACCGGCAACCCAATCATGGTGCCTGTCGGTGAAGCAACACTTGGCCGTATCATGAACGTGCTGGGTGAACCGATTGATGAAGCAGGTCCTATTCAGACTGAGGAACGCGCTTCAATCCACCGTAAGGCACCTTCCTATGACGAACTGTCCCCAACCCAGGAAATCCTGGAAACTGGCATCAAGGTGATTGACCTGATCTGCCCGTTTGCAAAAGGCGGTAAGGTTGGTCTGTTCGGCGGTGCTGGTGTGGGCAAGACCGTCAACATGATGGAACTGATCAACAACATCGCTAAACAGCATTCCGGTCTGTCTGTATTTGCCGGTGTCGGTGAACGTACCCGTGAAGGCAACGACTTCTACCACGAAATGCAGGAATCCAACGTCCTGGACAAGGTTGCGATGGTTTACGGTCAGATGAACGAACCGCCAGGCAACCGTCTGCGTGTTGCGCTGACCGGTCTGACCATTGCGGAAAGTTTCCGCGACCAGGGTCTTGACGTGCTGTTCTTCGTTGACAACATCTACCGTTTCACACTGGCAGGTACCGAAGTGTCTGCACTGCTGGGTCGTATGCCTTCCGCTGTGGGTTATCAGCCAACGCTGGCTGAAGAAATGGGTAAGCTGCAGGAACGTATTACTTCCACGAACGTGGGTTCCATTACGTCCATCCAGGCAGTTTATGTCCCAGCCGACGACTTGACCGACCCATCCCCTGCAACGACTTTCGCGCACTTGGATTCCACCGTCGTCCTTTCGCGTGACATTGCTTCCCTGGGTATCTATCCGGCTGTGGATCCGCTGGATTCTACGTCCCGTCAGCTTGACCCGCATGTTGTCGGTGAAGAACACTATCAGACTGCTCGTCAGGTTCAGGGAACCCTGCAGCGCTATAAAGAACTGCGTGACATTATCGCGATTTTGGGGATGGACGAACTGGCACCGGAAGACAAGCTGGTGGTTGCCCGTGCCCGTAAGATGCAGCGTTTCCTGTCCCAGCCTTTCACCGTTGCGGAAGTGTTTACCGGTTCCCCTGGCAAATACGTCCCACTGAAAGATACCATTAAGGGCTTCAAGATGATTGCCAATGGTGAGCTGGACCATCTGCCAGAACAGGCTTTCTACATGGTCGGTGCCATTGAAGAAGCGATTGCCAAGGCAGAAAGAATGTAATTGATATGCCGTCTCTGCATGAAGCACGTTCATACAGAGGGAGGCTGTCAATGAAAACAAAAAGGTTTTAGACATGGCGAATACCATACATATTGACGTCGTTTCTGCGGAAGAGCTGATTTTCTCTGGAGAGGCTGAGTTTGTTGCTTTGCCGGGTGAAATGGGCGAGCTGGGGATCCTTCCACGCCACGCTCCCTTGATTACCCGCATCAATCCGGGTGCCGTCAGAATCAAGATCAGTGGCAAGGAAGACGAGGAATTTGTTTTCGTGGCAGGTGGTATCCTTGAAGTACAGCCACATGCCGTCACGGTATTGGCTGATACCGCCATCCGTGCGAAAGACCTTGATGAAGCCAAAGCAAACGAAGCCCGGAAATTGGCTGAGGATGCAATGCTCAACAAGCAATCCCAGGTTGACTATGCGAAGGCACAGGCTGAAATCGCCCAAGCGATTGCCCAGCTGACGCTGATCAAGAAGCTGAAGAAGCACCGTCAACACTGATTTCCCCGCCAACGGTCATTCCGAAAAGGCAGCTTACGGGTTGCCTTTTTTCCTTTTCAGTAGCGAAGGGTTTTTCTAATCATTGCCTGCCAAGCAATAAGGGTGTGTTGTACAGGTTTCCCTTTTTTATGCGGCTTGTGTTCTAATACCGTTTTCAGTCTATTTCTTGCAGACATAATGCGAATCCTGATTGTCCGCGTTTCTTCATTGGGGGATGTTGTTCATAACCTGCCGGTATTGGCGGATATCCGCCATCATTATCCGGAAGCCATTATTGATTGGGTAGTTGAGGAAGGGTATGTTGGACTGGTGCGGCAGAACCGTTATGTCAATGATGTGATTCCTTTTGCGTTGCGCCGGTGGCGAAAGCATCCTTTTTCGTCATCTACCCGGGCAGATTTCGCTGCTTTTCGCAGACGCTTGAAAGCGCAGGCGTATGACTGGGTATTTGATACCCAGGGATTGCTGAAAACGGGCATCATCATGGGGATTTCCCAGACAACGTCCGATGGCAAGAAGGTTGGGTTGGGCAACAAGACAGACGGTTCAGGCTATGAACCGGTTTCCCGTCTGTTCCATGATCAGAGCATCAAGATGGAGAAGCATATCCATGTGGTGCAACGCAGCCGAGAGATGATTGCCAGAGCAATGGGATATACCATCGACACACCGCCGGATTTCGGGTTGACGGTTTCCACAGACCATTATGACTGGATACCGGAGCAGCCGTTTGCCTTGTTTTTCCATGGGACTTCCCGGGAATCAAAGAAATGGGCGTATCCAAACTGGCTTCAGGTCGGGGCAATGCTGCATGAAAAGGGATTGAAAATCCTGTTGCCTTGGGGCAATCCGGCGGAAAAGACAGAAGCGGAAAGACTGGCAGCAGATCTGGAAGACGCTGTGGTGTTGCCTCGGTTGTCGATTACCGATATGTCCATAGTGACAGGCAGAGCCTCTTTTATTGTTGGGGTGGATACGGGGCTGTCGCATCTTGCGGCGGCATATGATAAGCCGACAGTGCAAATCTACTGCAATATCCCCCGATGGCGTACTTGCTGTAACTGGTCACCACGGGTCATCAGCTTGGGCGGGGAAAATGAGGTACCTTCTGTCGAAGCTGTAGAGGAGGCTGTGCGCAAGCTGTTTGTCTGGCTGGATTGAGCCAGCCAGACGGCAGGCCTTTCCGTTATTTGATTTTGTCAGGCGGCGCATCCCATGAGGTGTTGTTTTCTGTCTGCTGCACGACCATCATTTTCTGCAGTTCTTCTTCAGTGATGTATTCAAAGACCTTGACGACTTGCTGGACTCCGCTGACGCTGGCAGCGACTTGTGCAGCATGGTTGCCTTCCCGTTTGGTGACGCGTCCCATCAGGTAAACAGTGCCCCGTTCGGTCACCGTCTTGAAGGCATGGGAAAACAGGTTTTTCTCTGCTAAAAAGCTGGCGCTAACCTTGCTGGTAATCAAAGAGTCGTTTGAACGTGAGCCAATGGTAGATGGTGCCATGACGGCGATTTCATTGACGACTGCCTGAACGTTTTCAATACCGGCGATTTCATTGGCGACTGCCTGTTTGGTGGCTTCGCTGTCAACTTCACCGGTCAGCAGGACCTTGCGGTTGAAACATGCGATATTGATATGGCCGGTTTCCCCTGAAATTTTGCTGGCGATGTTTTCACCTTTGAGGGTGATGACTTTGTCTTCTGTTTGCATGCCGACCGTACGGCGGTCTGTTGCCGCCATACCGCCTCCGACAGCGCCGCCGACCATCATCACCGGAACACAGGCGGCAAGGGAACAACTCAAGGCACCGGCGAGCATGATTTTCGCCAAGGTGTTTTTCCAACGGAATTTTGCATTATTCATGGGTGTCTTCTCCAAAAAAGGCTGCATCAATCCCATCGCAGATGCAGTGAATGGTCAGCAGGTGAACTTCCTGGATGCGGGCAGTCCTGTCATGGGGGACACAGATTTCCACATCGTCTCTGTTCAGCAATGGTCTGATTTTTCCGCCTCCTTTGCCTGTCAGGGCAACCACATGCATTTCCCGTTCATGGGCCGCCTCAATAGCGGCAATGACATTGCTAGAATTACCGGAGGTGGAAATGGCAAGCAGGATGTCTCCAGGCTGACCGAAGGCCTGCACCTGCTTGGTGAAGATGTCTTGGTAGCTGTAATCGTTCCCGATAGCGGTCATGATGGAGGAGTCGGTCGTGAGTGCCATGGCAGGCAGTGGCATCCGTTCACGTTCGAAACGGCCGACAAGCTCAGCAGCGAAATGCTGGCAGTCTGCAGCAGATCCGCCATTCCCGCAGGCGAGGATCTTATTGCCCTGTGTCAGAGCGTTGTACATCAGTGCGGCGGCACGTGAAATCGGTTCTGCCAGCACCAATGCAGCTTTCTTTTTCAGTTCGGCACTTTCGTTGAAGTGTCCCAGGATACGTGTTTTCATCGGTTGTTTCCTACCTGATGTCAAGTCACTTCGATGGTGTTTTTCAGCCATTGGCATTCATTGCCATCCCATGCTACAACATCAAAACGGCAAGAAGGTAATGTTTTGTAACGTTGCAGGTAAAAATGGGCGGTTTTAATGATTTTCTGCTGTTTCCCGGTGGTGATACTCGCTGCTGCACCACCATATAAACGGTTTTTCCGTTTACGAACTTCAATAAAGACGAGGGTATTCCCGTCAGACATAATCAGGTCAATCTCGCCAAGACGGCATCTGAAGTTTCGGGTGATGGGCATAAGCCCCTTCCCTTGCAGGAAAGCCAGGGCATCATCTTCTGCTTTTTTTCCTGTCAGTTGCCTTTCAGTTGACGGGCTTTGTGAAAAGGTCATCCGTCATAATCTCCAAGAAGGGTTCAGTCAATGGCAGCCTGCTTGAAATTTATGGACAGGCTGGGCAAAATCCAATAACCGTTTGCATATTAATCCGGAGAGCCAATCATGCTGTTACAGCCATTGATGGATGCCATGTCCCGTCAGCAGATTCCTGAAGCCACATTATATGTGATTGGTACGCCAATTGGGAATATTTGCGATATCAGCCTGCGGGCATTGGCAGTGCTTGATGCTGTGGAGGTTGTGGCATGTGAGGATACTCGCAACACGCGTGCGTTGTTGGACGTTTATGGACTGACCAAGACATTGGTTGCTGCGCATCAGTATAATGAACGGGAAGTGGCACGGCAGCTGATTGCCCGCCTTGGAAAAGGGGAACGGATTGCATTGGTTTCGGATGCAGGAACACCGGGGATTTCTGACCCTGGCGCAAGGATTGTTGATTCTGTTCGCGAGGCGGGTTGCCATGTGGTGCCTGTCCCAGGACCATCTGCTGTGGTGACTGCCTTGTCGGTGTCAGGGTTTCTTGACGGTGGTTTCAGGTTCGTAGGGTTTTTGCCGACAAAAAACGCCCAACGGCTGAATGTGCTGCATTCCCTTCAAGGGGTGTCGGCAACATTGGTCTTTTATGAAGCGCCACACCGCATCCGGGAGATGCTGGTAGCGTTGTCCCAGGTATTTGAACCTGACCGCAGGGTCATGGTTGCCCGCGAACTGACGAAACTGTTTGAGGAAACCTGGCGGGGAAAGCTGTCAGAAACAGGAAATTGGATTGCTGGCGACAGCAGCCGGATAAGGGGTGAGTTTGTGGTTCTGGTTGAAGGGGCCAATGCTGATGGGACAATGGGTAATGATGAAGCGCTAAAACGGATCTTGACCATTTTGTTGGAGTCCCTGTCGGTCAGTTCAGCGGTTGCAGCGGCTGTGAAAATTACCGGACAGAAAAAGAGTCATCTTTATGACTTGGCATTGCAGCTGAAAAAAACAAGCCAGTGAGCCATTGGTCTGGATCGGCTTTCTGTTCGTCAGATTTCAAGACGGGTTCCCATTTCAACAACACGGTTGGTCGGAATCTGGTAATAGTCCGCTGCACTGCGGGCATTCCGGGTAATCCAGATGAACAGGTGCTCACGCCAGCGCATCATTAGAGGCTGCTTAGATGGCACCAGTGACAGGCGTGAAACGAAGAATGAGGTCTGCATCAGGTCGAAATGATGTCCCTGCTGACGGCATTCTTCGAGGATCAGAGGAATATCCTGTTCATTCTTGAAGCCATAGTGCACATCAATCATCCAGCAGTTGTTGCCGAAATCAGAGATCTTGATGCGCTCCCAAGGAGGAATCCATGCCACATCATGGGTATGAATGGTCAGGAAATAGACGCGTTCATGGATGACCTTGTTATGGGAAAGGTTGTGTAGCAGTGCTAGGGGAACCCCGTCATTGTCCCGTTTCAGGATAACAGCAGTGCCAGGAACACGTTGCGGCGGTGAGACAAACAAGGTTTCCAGAAAGTCTTTGAGCGGCACCGCCTGTTGTCTCAGGTTCCGTTCAATGATCCTGCGGCCACGCCGCCAGGTCAGCATCAGGATGAACAGGATTGTTGCCAGAGCCAACGGAAACCAGCCGCCGTTAGCGATTTTCATGACGTTTGAGCTGAACAGGAAGATGTCGCCGATGAAGAAGCAGGCAACGAGCAGTAAGGAAATGACCACATTGCGTTTCCAGTAGTTATGCATCACAAAAAACAGCAGGAGCGAGGTGATGGTCATGGTGCCTGTTACTGCAATGCCATAAGCACCGGCAAGGTTGTCTGAGGAACCAAAGAGCAGGATGGCGATCAGTACAACCGTCATCTGGAGCCAGTTGACGGTCGGCATGTAAATTTGTCCGATTTCAGATTCGGACGTGTGCACCACTTTCATGCGTGGTAGCAGTCCCAGGCCAATTGCTTGGCGGGTGACAGAGAAAGCGCCAGAGATAGTTGCCTGTGATGCTACGACAACCGCAATGGTGGATAAGGCAATCAATGGATAGATGCTCCATGCACCAAGCTGCTGGAAGAAAGGGTTTACGATGGCAGCGGGATTTGCAATAAGCAGCCCTCCTTGTCCCATGTAATTAATTGCCAATGCCGGGAAGACAATGAGGAACCAGGCACAGCGGATCGGCGTGGGACCAAAATGTCCCATGTCGGCGTAAAGGGCTTCAGCGCCAGTCAACGCCAGAACGATGGCACCGAGAGCGATGAAGGCGATGCCAGGACTGGTCTTGATGAATCTGATGGCAAACCACGGATTGATTGCCTGCAAAATGACAGGCGCACGGATGATATTAACGATACCCATAGCTGCCAGTGCCCCGAACCAGAGCAGCATCAGCGGTCCCACCCATCTGGCGATGCCTTCCGTCCCCTTTGACTGGATGGCATACAGGATGACCAGGATAACAATGGCAAGGGGAACCACATAAGGTTTGAAGAAGGGAGTGGCGACTTCAAAACCTTCCATTGCAGACAGAACAGAAACTGCTGGTGTGATGACACTGTCCCCATAGAACAGGGAAGCTCCGAAAACTCCCATCAGCAATAGGATGCGGTACCAGAGGGGACGTCCTTTCGGCAGGGAGCTATGGACCAGTGCCAGCAGCGCAAGGATCCCGCCTTCCCCCCGGTTGTCTGCCTTGAGCATCAGATAGACATATTTAAGTCCGACAATCAGGATCAGCCCCCAGATGATCAGCGAGACAATCCCGAGGATATTGTCCGGAATCAGGGCAAGACCATTCCCTTCACCGAAAACCGCTTTCATGGTGTAAAGCGGACTTGTTCCGATGTCTCCGTAGACAACACCGACTGCGGCGACAGTCATGGTAGCCAGGCCGTGTTTTGTGGATTTGAGCGCCAAAGGGAAACCTTGTTCTTTCTGGAAAGTGCTCACGATAGGACAATCTGCATCGAATTGCAACTAAATGACGCTTATTTCAGGTCAATTGAGGCAATAATGACGTGTATCGTGTTCAAATGCCGTCTTGTTTGGAATGATCCCTGGCAATGCTGAAATCAGAAGCCTGTATTCCTGTTTTCTGATGGAAGGAGGGATGCAGGGACAGGTTCTAACGGCGCAACCTTGTTTCAATGGCGGTATTTGCAGAACTTGGGCTGGCATGCTATTTTCACTCTTTTTGACGACAGGGGAAAACAGGGCGGCTGCCTTTTCCCATAACAGGAGCGGATGCCATGGCTCAATATGTTTTTACAATGAACCGGGTTGGCAAGGTTGTGCCACCGAAGCGTCAGATTCTGAAAGATATTTCACTGTCCTTTTTCCCGGGGGCAAAAATCGGGGTGCTGGGACTGAATGGTGCTGGTAAGTCCACTCTGCTGAAGATTATGGCAGGTGTTGATACGGATATCTTAGGTGAAGCACGTCCAATGCCAGGCCTGAAGATCGGCTATATGCCCCAAGAACCGCAGCTTGATCCTGAACAGACTGTTCGTGAGGCGGTTGAGTCTGGACTTGGTGAAGTCTTGGATGCCCAGAAGCAGCTGGATGCCGTTTATGCCGCTTATGCGGAACCGGATGCTGATTTTGACAAGCTGGCTGCTGAACAGGCACGTCTTGAGGCGATTGTTGTGGCTGGCGATGGCAATAATCTGGAGCAGCAGATGGAGGTTGCTGCAGATGCCCTGCGTCTGCCGCCATGGGATGCCAAGATCGGCGTGTTGTCAGGCGGAGAAAAGCGGCGTGTCGCATTATGCCGCCTATTGCTGTCCAAACCGGATATGCTGCTGCTTGATGAACCGACCAATCATCTGGATGCAGAGTCAGTGGAATGGCTGGAGCAGTTCTTGCATCGCTTTCCGGGTACTGTTGTGGCGATTACCCACGACCGTTACTTTCTGGACAATGCTGCTGAGTGGATCCTGGAGCTGGATCGTGGCTATGGCATTCCCTGGAAAGGCAACTACAGTTCCTGGCTTGACCAGAAGAGTCTGCGCTTGAAGCAGGAAGAACAGAAAGAATCTGCACGCCAGAAGACGATAGCGAAAGAGCTGGAATGGGTTCGTCAGAATCCCAAAGGACGCCAGGCAAAAAGCAAGGCCCGCTTGACCCGTTTCAATGAGTTGTCTGAGTATGAATACCAGAAGCGGAATGAAACACAGGAGATCTTTATTCCTGTGGCAGAACGTCTGGGCAATGATGTCATTGCGTTCAGGAATGTCAGCAAAGGATTTGGGGACCGTCTGTTGATTGATGACTTGAGCTTCAATATCCCTGCTGGTGCAATTGTCGGAGTTATCGGACCGAATGGTGCGGGCAAATCCACAATGTTCAGGATGATTGCCGGGAAGGAACAGCCGGATTCTGGTGAAATTCTCATCGGTAAGACAGTCCGTATGGCAATGGTGGATCAGTCCAGGGCGTTCCTGTCTGATAACAAGTCGGTGTTTGAAGAGATCAGTGGCGGCAATGATTTGATTACTGTTGGCAAATTTGAAATGCATGCCCGGGCATATCTGGGACGTTTCAATTTCAAAGGTAGTGACCAGCAGAAGAAGGTGGGAACCCTGTCTGGGGGCGAGCGCGGCCGCTTGCATCTGGCAAAGACATTGATGCAGGGCGGCAATGTTCTGTTGCTTGACGAACCTTCCAATGACCTGGATGTTGAGACTCTCCGGGCATTGGAAGATGCGCTGCTTGAGTTTGCCGGCACGGTGATTGTGGTTTCGCATGATCGATGGTTCCTTGACCGGATTGCGACCCATATCCTGGCGTTTGAAGGGGATTCCCAGGTCACTTTCTTTGAAGGCAATTATCAGGAATATGAAACTGATAAACGTAAGCGTCTGGGTGAAGCTGCCGTTGCACCGAAACGCCTGCGTTATAAACCGATTTCCCGCTGAGGGTCTGTTGCTAAAAAGTTTCAGTTTTTTGCGGATAGGGGCTTAAAATAGGAAGCTGATATGGCAAAAACGGATGGTATTGTGTCCAATATCGCTGAAATTCATGACCTGACATTTGGTTATGGTGAACGGGTGATCTTGTCTGATCTGGATATGACTTTCCCAAAAGGAAAGGTCATTGCTGTTATGGGCATTTCGGGATCTGGTAAAACAACGATTCTCCGGTTGCTGGGAGGGTTGGTTACGCCACAACGGGGAGAGGTGCTGATTGGTGGGGAACGCCTGGAAACCATGGATACGGCAAAGCTTTACCGTCAGCGTCGGCAGATGGGGATGCTGTTCCAGCATGGGGCATTGTTTACAGACCTTTCGGTTTTTGACAATGTGGCTTTTCCGCTACAGGAACAGACTGACTTGCCGGAAGAGTTAATCCATGATCTTGTCCTGATGAAGCTGGATGCAGTTGGACTGCGCAGTGCTGCATGGCTGATGCCGTCAGAAATCTCAGGGGGGATGGCAAGGCGCGTTGCACTTGCCCGTACCATTGCTCTTGACCCGCAGCTGATTCTGTATGATGAGCCTTTCACCGGTCTTGATCCGATTTCCATGGGCGTGACATCCAACCTGATCAGGCGGCTGAACGATGTACTCCAGTCCACAACTGTGCTGGTTTCGCATGATGTGCCTGAAACTTTTGCCATTGCAGATTATGTCTACTTCCTGTCAGATGGCAGGATCCTAGCACAGGGAACGCCAGCAGAAATGGAGCAGTCCACGGATCCCTTTGTCTATCAGTTTGTTCATGCAGAAATGGATGGTCCAGTGGCTTTCCATTATCCCGGTCAGCCGATTGCTGTTGACCTTGGTTTGGAGAATGTATCATGAATACGCTGGGGGAACTGGGTTATAGAGCTCGGCAGACAGTATCAAGCATCGGTTATGCCACACGGCTTTTCCTGTCTGTGGTTCAGGCATTCTTCCGTCTGCTGGCAAGGCCACGCTTGATTACCGACCAGATTTTCTTTATTGGCAACAGATCGCTTGTCATCATTTGTGTCTCCGGGCTGTTTGTCGGTTTTGTGCTGGGACTTCAAGGGTATTATGTGCTGGTGCGGTATGGCTCTGAACAAGCATTGGGTATCCTGGTTGCTCTGTCCTTGACCCGCGAATTGGGACCTGTTGTTACCGCATTGCTGTTTGCAGGACGGGCAGGGACTTCACTGACGGCTGAAATCGGTCTGATGAAAGCAGGAGAGCAGCTGACCGCTATGGAAATGATGGCGGTCAATCCAGTCAAGCGGATTCTTGCCCCCCGTTTTTGGGCGGGTGTCTTTTCCATGCCGCTGCTGTCCATCCTGTTCAATGCTGCCGGTATCATCGGCGGTTATGTTGTTGGTGTGACGCTGATCGGTGTGGATGAGGGGGCATTCTGGTCGCAGATGCAGGAAGGGGTTGATGTCTGGAACGATATTGGTAATGGTATCGTCAAGAGCATCGTGTTTGGTTTCGCTGTGACGTTTATGGCACTGTATCAGGGGTATGAATCCAAGCCGACACCTGAAGGGGTATCAGGGGCGACGACCCGAACAGTGGTGCTTTCATCCTTATTGATTCTTTGGCTGGATTTCATTATGACAGCCTTGATGTTTAATTGAACTTTTAGATAAGTCTGGTTTTGCTCTTGTATCTTTATGTCTTTATAATGAGAACTGGATTTATCTGAAGCTGAAGCAAAGATAGAGGTAACTATGCAACGTAAGTCATTTGACATCTGGGTCGGACTTTTCGTTCTCTTGGGTGCCGTTGCACTCCTGTTCCTTGCCCTGAAAGCAGGGAACATGAGTTCTTTGTCGTTTGAGAACACCTACCCTGTCAAGGCGAAGTTCAGCAATATCGGTGGATTGAAGCCACGGGCACCCGTCAAGAGTGCCGGGGTGGTTGTTGGTCGGGTTGCTGATATTGCTTTCGATAACAAGGATTTCCGTGCAGTCGTTACGCTTGAACTGCAGCAGAAATATGCTTTTCCCAAAGATGGGACCAGTGCCAAGATCCTGACATCCGGTTTGTTGGGTGAACAGTATATCGGTCTTGAGATCGAACCGGGAGACCCCTCCGTTGAACATCCAAACCTAGTTGCGGGAGATGAGATTATCAGGTCTGAGGATGCCATGGTGCTGGAGAAACTGATTGATGCGCTTGTCGCATCAAAAGCCAGTGAATGAAGGGAGTCCTAATGAAACGTCTCGCCAAACCATTGATTGCCATTTCAGTGGCATTGCCCCTGATGGCGGGTTCTGCTTTCGCAGAGACGCCGACTGACAGTCAAGACAGCCCAGTTTCCAATACAGCCCAGTCTGTTGACAATGCTGTTTCAGGCACACCGAATGATACTTTTGAAGGCTACAACCGTGCCATGTTCTCTTTTAACGAAGGGTTTGATGATTATATCTTCAGACCAATCGCCAAAGGATATACCAAGGTTGTTCCAGAACCAGCCCGAGATGGTGTGACGAATTTCTTTGGCAATATCCGCGATGTTTGGTATTCCGCCAACCATTTCATGCAGGGCAACGGTGAACGGGGTGTCAAGGATCTGGCCCGTGTGACGGCAAACACCATTTTCGGTATTGGTGGTCTTATTGATGTGGCAACCAGGTTGGGCATTGAGAAAGAAAAAGCCGATTTCGGTCAAACCCTGGGTATCTGGGGTGTTGGTTCCGGTCCTTATGTTGTCCTGCCGATCTTGGGGGATTCCACTGTTCGTGACACGATTGCCTTGCCGGCTGAATGGTACGGTGATCCATGGTCTTATGTCCGCAAGATCCGTGTCCGTAATATCGGTATTGTCCTCCGGGCAGTCAACTACCGTGCCAACCTGCTGGATGCTTCTGATTTTGTCGATGAAGTTGCATTGGACAAATATGAATTCAGGAGAGATGCTTATCTGCAACGCCGTCAGGCAATGATTGAGGGCAAATCTACTGCGGCATGGGAAACCCAGACTTCTGATCCGTTCATTAATCCCGCTGCTGATATCAAGGGGATGAAGGCTCCTGAAACAGCTGCACCGGCAGAAATGCCTACGCCTCCTGTCGAGGCGCCAGCAAAGGCTCCTGAGACGGTGCCTGTGTCGGCACCTGTTCCTGCGGAGCAGGCGAAATGACAGCATTGACATTTGAAGGATAGAAAAT
>CAVERB010000014.1:0-7697 GCA_963618105.1 Oxalobacter sp.
TCATTTGATTACATATTATCAATCTATTGCCTGAACTGCATTTGTGAGATATGCGGATTCTTCAGTCAGAACCTGAATAGGGATATCAAGTTTTACCGGTATGGTGCTGTATCCTGTCTTGTTTGGTAAAATTACCTGTTATCATAAAAATTTCTGTGAAAAGGAGAATGTTTTCATAATTGGTACTGTTCAGGTACGATTTTTTCCAGAATACAGAAATTTGTTAAAAGACAATCCGTTATTCAATGCAAAAAGTGATAGCCAGTTTACGGTAAAAGAAAATGAAATCCGCCGAAATCCGTCAGAAGTTTCTGGACTTTTTCAAAGCAAAGGGACATACCGCTGTCCGTTCAAGTTCCCTTGTTCCTGCCAATGATCCGACCTTGATATTGACCAATGCCGGGATGGTTCAGTTCAAGGATGTTTTCCTGGGGTTGGATAAACGTCCTTATACTCGAGCAACATCGTGCCAGCGGTGTGTCCGTGCAGGGGGCAAGCATAATGATCTTGAGAATGTCGGTTATACCGCCCGTCACCATACGTTCTTTGAAATGCTGGGCAATTTCAGTTTCGGGGATTATTTCAAGCGCGAGGCTATTTCCTACGCATGGGAGCTGCTGACAACCGTTTATAAGCTGCCGAAAGAAAAGCTTTGGGTCACGGTCTATCAGGAGGATGATGAGGCCTACAATATCTGGACAAAGGAGATCGGCATACCGGAAGACCGTATCGTTCGTATCGGTGACAATAAGGGTGCCCGTTATGCTTCTGACAATTTCTGGCAGATGGCGGATACGGGACCTTGCGGGCCTTGCAGCGAGATTTTCTATGATCATGGTCCTGAAGTTGCCGGTGGTCCTCCAGGCAGCCCGGATGAAGACGGGGATCGTTATATCGAAATCTGGAATCTGGTTTTCATGCAGTTCAACCGGGATGAGCAGGGCAATATGACGTCATTGCCAAAGTCCTGTGTGGATACCGGCATGGGCATTGAACGGCTGGCGGCCATTCTCCAGCATGTCCATAGCAATTATGAGATTGATACGTTCCAGAACCTGATCAAGGCAGCAGCAAAGGCGGTTGGGACTGATGATCTGACAGAAAATTCCTTGAAGGTTATCGCAGACCATATCCGTTCAACGGCATTCATGATTGTCGATGGCTTGATTCCAGGCAGTGACGGGCATGGTTATGTGCTGCGGCGCATTATCCGCCGGGCATTGCGGCATGGTTATAAATTGGGGCAGACCAAACCGTTTTTCTATACGTTGGTTGATGCGCTGGTCCAGGAAATGGGCGGGGCTTATCCAGAGCTTGTCGAAGCGGCAGACCATGTGAAAGCAGTTCTGCGTCATGAAGAAGAACGTTTCGGCGAAACGCTTGATAACGGGATGAAGATCCTTGAATCGGCATTGGCTGCTGGTGGCGGAGTACTGGATGGGGAAACGGCTTTCACGCTTTATGATACTTATGGGTTCCCGTTGGACCTGACCGAGGATATTTGCCGTGAGCGCCAGATTGCCGTGGATGAGGCCGGGTTCAATACCGCCATGGAAAAACAGAAAGCGACAGCAAGGGCTTCCGGCAAGTTCAAGATGGCTGCGGTACTGGATTATGAGGGGGACAAGACGGAATTTTCTGGCTATACCCATTTGACCGATACAGGAACGGTGCTGGCGCTTTACCGTGATGGTGTACCGGTTGACTGCATTGAAAAAGGTCAGAATGGGGTAGTAGTGCTGGACAAGACACCGTTCTATGCAGAAATGGGGGGTCAGGTTGGCGATACCGGGTTCCTGAAAGCAGCAGGTGTTTCGATTGAGGTCACGGATACGCAACGTATCAAACCCGGTGTGTCGGGGCATCATGTGACGGTGGTTGAAGGTATGGTGGCTGTCGGTGATAAGCTGACAGCATCGGTGGCGGTTGAACGCCGCAGGCAGATTGCCCGTAATCATTCTGCAACTCATCTGATGCATAAGGCACTCCGTCAGGTATTGGGTGATCATGTTGCCCAGCGGGGTTCTTTAGTGGATCCTGACAAGACCCGATTTGATTTCAGTCACAACGCACCGGTCACTGCGGAACAGATCCGTCAGGTTGAAACAATCGTGAACCGGGAAATTCTGGCGAATCAGCCGACGAAAGCAGCGGAAATGTCATACGATGAGGCGATTGCACATGGTGCCATTGCGTTGTTCGGAGAGAAATACGGCGATGTTGTCCGCGTCTGCGATATCGGGACTTCTTGTGAGCTTTGCGGGGGGACCCATGTGGTCGGTACTGGTGAGATTGGTCTGTTCAAGATTGTTTCTGAAGGCGGCGTTGCAGCCGGTATCCGCCGTGTTGAGGCCATTACCGGCCTGACTGCTATGACCTGGGCACAGGATCTGGCGCAGGACG
This sequence comes from Oxalobacter sp., assembly GCA_963618105.1. Lineage (GTDB taxonomy): Bacteria > Pseudomonadota > Gammaproteobacteria > Burkholderiales > Burkholderiaceae_D > Oxalobacter. Next base: position 2,404 of record CAVERB010000014.1, read on the forward strand.
TCAATGCGGTAGCATCTGCCCTCAAGACACAGCCGGATAACCTGATGAGCCGCGTCAGCCAGTTGCAGGATCAGGTCAAGGGGCTGGACCGTGAATTGGCAGGTCTGAAAGCGAAACTGGCTTCCAGCCAGGGAAATGACCTGGCTGGCAAGGTTGTTGACGTTCAGGGTATCAAGGTTCTGTCAGCCCGCATTGAAGGGGCGGATGTCCCTGCTTTGCGCAATATGATGGATAAGCTGAAAGACAAGCTCAAGACGGCTGCCATTGTGCTTGCGACGGTCAACGGTGAAAAGGTCAGCCTGATTGCCGGGGTGACTGCTGACAGTACCAAGAAGATTAAGGCCGGGGAGCTGGTCAATTTTGTTGCTGGCCAGGTTGGCGGCAAAGGCGGCGGTCGTCCTGATATGGCACAGGCAGGCGGTTCAAGACCAGAAGCATTGGCAGGGGCCTTGGACAGCGTCCAAGGCTGGGTCGCGCAGAAACTGGCAGGTTGAAATGGAAAAAACGGTAGAAACCGTTGACCTGACCGTGGATGCCTGTGGCACCAAATGCCCGATGCCGATTCTCAAGGCGAAAAAGGCATTGTCAAACATGACATCAGGACAGTTGCTCAAAGTATTGACAACGGATCCTGGTGCGGTGGGAGATTTCCAGTTCTTTGGTCAGCAGACAGGCAATGCAGTAGTCGGACAGTCCGAGCAGGATGGCATCTATGCCATCGTCATAAAAAGAAAATAACCGAAGAAGATTGATGAAAATACTTGTTCCCGTGAAACGGGTGGTGGACTATAACGTCCGCATCCGCGTCAAGGCAGATGGTTCCGGCATCGAAATCGCCAACGCTAAGATGTCTATGAATCCTTTCGATGAAATCGCCGTCGAAGAAGCCGTCAAGCAGAAAGAAGCCGGTGCTGCATCCGAAGTCGTCGCCGTTTCCTGCGGCTCCGACAAGACGCAGGATGTCTTGTGTACCGCCATGGCTATCGGCGCAGACCGCAGCATCCTCGTCAAGACCGATGCTTCCCTGACACCGCTTGTCGTCGCAAAAATTCTCAGCAAGATCGCAGAGAAAGAACAGCCGGACCTGGTGATTCTCGGCAAGCAGGCAACCGATGATGACGCGAACCAGACAGGACAGATGCTCGCTGCCCTGATGGATATGCCACAGGCCACCGCCATCTCAAAACTTGTTATCGAAAACAGCACGGCAACCGTCACCCGGGAAACCGATGACGGGACGGAAACCCTTAAACTCCAGCTTCCCGCTGTCGTTACCGCTGACCTGCGCCTCAACGAACCCCGCTATGTCACGTTGCCAAACATGATGAAGGCCCGGAAGAAACCCGTCGAACAGACAACGCCGGAAGCATTGGGTGTTTCTGTTGCATCAACCCTCAAGGTGCTGAAAGTTTCGGAACCGCCAGCCCGTTCAGCCGTCCAGATCGTCCCGGATGCCACCGCACTGGTCGAACGCCTGAAAAACGAAGCCAAGGTCATCTGACCCGACCACCGGAAAAGGAAACAGATCATGCCTATACTCGTTATCGCTGAACACGACAATAACCAACTGAGAAACAGTACCTTAAACACTGTCACCGCTGCCCGGCAATGCGGAAACGACATTCATCTGCTCGTTGCAGGCCATGACTGCCGGAAAGCTGCAGAAGAAGGCGCAACCCTCCAAGGCATCACCAAAGTCCTGTTGGCAGACTCCCCGTCACTTGATCGTGGACTCCCTGAAAACCTGACGGAACAAACCCTCACCATTGCCAGGGACTATACCCATCTGCTGGTGCCAGCCACTTCATTTGGCAAGGCAGTCATGCCCCGCATTGCCGCAAAACTCGGCATCGAACAAATCTCTGAAATTACTCAAGTCATTTCGCCAGACACCTTCGAACGTCCGATCTATGCGGGCAATGCCATCGCCACCGTTCAGACAACCGATGCCATCAAAGCCATTACTGTCAGGACCACCGCTTTTGCCCCTGTCGAAAAAGGCAATGCTGCCCCCATAGAAAACATCCAAACCGTTGCAGGCACCGATAAAACCCGGTTTCTCTCCGCCCAGACAGAAAAGACTGACCGCCCTGAACTCTCCAGTGCCAGGATTGTTGTTGCAGGCGGTCAGGGCATCGGTTCCAAAGACAACTTCAAGCTGATAGAACAGCTGGCCGATAAACTCGGCGCTGCGATTGGTGCCTCGCGTGCTGCTGTGGATGCTGGATACGTCTCCAATGAATACCAGATTGGTCAGACTGGCAAGATTATTGCGCCTGACCTTTACATCGCTGTTGGCATTTCAGGGGCAGTTCAGCATGTTGCCGGTATCAAGGATGCCAAGACCATTGTCGCCATCAACCAGGATGCGGATGCACCGATCTTCCTCACCGCTGACTATGGCATTGTCGGGGATTTGAATGAGGTGGTGCCGCAGTTGATGACTGCTTTAAGCTGAAAGAAGAATCAGAAAATCTGAAAATAGGAAATAGCAGGATATTTCCTGTTTTTTTGTTCATAACTATTAACTTCAAGCTAATAATCAATCGTTCCCTTTAATTGATGTGCTGTACTGGTTGACTTATCCTGAACCTAACAAATTCAGTCAACGAAAGGAGTACATCCATGACACAGCAGCAGAGGGTTTCGAGACAGTGGGATACCCGCCGTCAGAAGAAACAGCAGTGCATTGATCGGCTTGGCATACAGGGTAAGGTCTTACCGTCCGATGACCTGCCTACCATGTTTGAAAAACTTATCTCTCCGGGTGACCGGGTCGCTCTTGAAGGGAACAATCAGAAACAGGCGGATTTCCTGGCCCGTATGCTGGCGGAAGTCAATCCTGACAAATTGCATGATCTGCATATGATTATGCCGACGGTCAGTTTGCCAGAGCATCTGGATCTTTTTGAAAAAGGGATTGCCCGAAAAATCGACTTTTCCTATTCAGGCGCACAAAGTCTTCGGATGTCGCAGTTGATGGAGGATGGTCTGATTGATGTCGGGGCTATTCATACCTACATTGAGCTTTATGCCCGCCTTTTTGTAGACCTGATTCCTGATGTGGCACTGGTTGCCGTTTATAAGGCGGATAGAGACGGCAATCTTTATACAGGTCCCAGTACCGAGGATACGCCAGCGATAGTTGAATCGACAGCTTTCAAGAATGGCATTGTGATTGCCCAGGTCAACGAATTGGTTGAAGATGCTGCTGATTTGCCCCGTGTTGATATCCCGGGTTCCTGGGTGGATTTTGTGGTTGTCGCTGATAAGCCTTTCTTTATTGAGCCTTTATTTACCCGTGATCCCCGTTTGATCAAGCCTGTTCATATCCTGATGGCGATGATGGCGATCAAGGGCATCTATGCGAAACATCAGGTTCAGTCGTTGAATCATGGTATCGGGTTCAATACCGCAGCGATTGAGTTGCTTCTGCCGACTTATGGGGAACAGTTGGGGCTTAAAGGCAAGATTTGCAGGAACTGGGTGCTGAATCCGCATCCAACGCTGATTCCGGCGATTGAAAGCGGTTGGGTAGAAACGGTGCATTGTTTTGGCGGTGAGCTGGGGATGGAAGATTACATTGCTGCCCGCCCTGATGTTTTCTTCACGGGATCAGATGGTTCGATGCGTTCAAACCGAGCTTTCTGCCAGATGGCAGGGCAGTATGCTGTGGATATGTTTATCGGTGCGACGCTGCAGCTGGATGGCAATGCCAATTCTTCCACGGTGACCAAAGGGCGTGTCTCGGGTTTTGGCGGTGCGCCGAATATGGGACATGACTCGCATGGGCGGCGCCATGCAACGCCGGCATGGCTTGATATGATGGAAAGCAATGTTCCATTGGAACGAGGGCGGAAGCTAGTGGTGCAAATGGTGGAAACTTGGCAGTCTGGTGCGCAACCGACGTTTGTTGAAAGCCTGGATGCGGTTGAGGTTTCAAAGGCGTCGGGTATGCCGATTGCGCCTGTCATGATTTATGGGGATGACGTGACGCATGTGTTGACCGAAGAGGGTATCGCTTACCTTTACCGGGCTGAATCTTTGGAAGAGCGCAGGCAGATGGTGGCAGCGGTGGCAGGTGTGACAGAAATCGGCATGAAGAGCAATGCCCAGTCCATCAAAACACTTCGTGAGCAGAACAAGCTTGCGTTGCCGGAAGATTTGGGGATTGCCAGAACCGATGCCAAACGGACGTTGCTGGCAGCTGGCAGTATTGCTGAGCTGGTTGAATGGTCGGGGGGATTGTATAACCCGCCGTCCCGTTTCAGGAGTTGGTGATGATGGCGCAGAGAAAACCGAATACCGACCATGCGGAAGCTGTTGCGGCATGCCTGGCGGCAAAAGCCGTCAGATCATTGCTGGAAGAAGCATGGTTGACACCAAAGCCTGGTTTGGTTGACCAGCGGGGAAATGGTGTCCATACCGATATGGATTTGGCATTGATGGAGAAATCGGCATGGTCGCTGGAGCCGACTTTCTACCGGATGGCTTTGGCAGGCTGGCTGCGTAAGCCTGATGTTGCGTTACGCCGCCAGATCGGTGCGATTGGCCGCCAGGGCGAGAAAGTCATGATGCAGGTGACAGGCGGGGTCAATACTCATCGGGGGGCTATCTGGAGCTTGGGACTGATGGCAACAGCATCTGCCATGCATCAGGGGAATATCTCTGCATGGGTGCTGGTTTCGACAGCAGCAGCTTTGGCGCGCATTGAGGATATGGCTTGTCCGCCGGTATTTTCCAAAGGACAGTATGCCTGTCATCGGTATCGTGTGCCGGGTGCAAGGGGAGAAGCGCAGATGGGGTTTCCCCATGTAATGAAAGCATTGCCGTATCTCCGTGAGCTGCACGAGAAAAGGCCAGATAGTATGGCTGACAGGCAGGTTGCCCAGATCAATGCGTTGATGGCAATCATGGCAGATTTGCCGGATACGTGTGTTTTGTCCCGTGGCGGAGAAAAGGCCTTGCATACCATGCATACCGGTGCCCGGGCAGTATTGGAAAAAGGCGGTTTTGGAAGCCAGGCTGGACAGCAGGCATACGATCAGCTTGAAAGGGACATGATGGCGGCGAATGTTTCACCAGGCGGCGCAGCCGATCTGCTGGCAGCGTCCCTGTTTCTGGACAGCATTACGATGGAATGAGGAAAAACAATGGAAAAGATTGAATTGAGATATCCAGGCATTGCCGGAAAAGGAAAACAGGCTCTGGCAGGCGTTGTCGGGTCAGGTGATCTGGAAGTGTTGTTCAAACCTGAAGATGCAGGACAGCTTTCCATCATTGTCAGGACTTCT
>CAVERB010000014.1:7707-10500 GCA_963618105.1 Oxalobacter sp.
ACCTTGCGTTGGCAGCATTTGTTTGATCGGATCGCTGCATCACGCCAGTTGCCGGCCGGACAGTTGGTTGTCCATGATTTTGGGGCAACGCCTGGGGTTGCACGTTTGAGGATTGAACAGGTTTTGGAGGAGGCTCATCATGGATAAGCAGGATGTCCGCTTTATTGAGTTGTCTGCGCGCGACCGTGCGAAAGGGTTGTTGGATGATGGCAGTTACCATGAACTGCTGGGACCGTTTGATTTCGTGATGTCACCTTGGCTGGAACCGCAGGGCATTGTCCCCCAAGCTGATGACGGCATGGTGGTTGCCCAGGGTACCATCAATGGGAAACGGTCAGTCGTTGTTGCGATTGAAGGTGTTTTCCAGGGCGGCAGCATGGGTGAAATTTCCGGAGCGAAGATGGCCGCAGCATTGGATTTGGCGGCAGAGGATTGTGCCCATGGCAAGACGACCCAGGCAGTACTGTGTCTGGAAACCGGTGGTGTCCGGTTGCAGGAAGCGAATCTGGGACTGGCAGCGATTGCCGATATCCATGCGGCGATTGTCAATCTTCGCCGTTATGTGCCGGTTATCGGGATTGTTGCTGGAACTGTTGGTTGTTTTGGCGGGATGTCAATTGCTGCAGCGCTTTGCAGCCGTTTGATTGTCACCCGTGAGGCCCGTTTGGGATTGAATGGTCCCCAAGTGATTGAACAGGAAGCCGGTATTGCGGAATATGACTCTCGTGACCGTCCTTTCATCTGGAGCATGACAGGCGGAGAAGCGCGTGCCAGAAATGGCTTTGTGGATTATCTGGCAGAAGATTCGTTGCAGGATATCCGGCATGCAGTGATGGATTTCATAGACAAAAGATGTCCTGAAATCCTACGGTGTGAACGTTATGATGAATTTTTGAACCGGTTGATGTCTTTTGATACTTCAAAACAGGTTAATGCCGATATGGTTACTGAACTCTTTGCGAAAGGAGCATGAAAATGGCTGAAAAGGAATTGTCACGTGGTGATATCTGGTTCGATATTCTGACAAAGGGTTATACCGTCCGTACTGGCCAGTGTGCTTCTGTCAGGGTTGCTGACGGGGAACTGGCTGGGAAACCTGCCCGAATGATTGCTGTGGTGCCTGATCCTGACAATCAATACCCTAGGGCTGCAAAAGGGGAGATTGGTCTGCTAGAAGGATGGACCTTGGGCAAGGTTATTGCTGAAGCGGTTGAACAGGACAAGGATAAGGACAGGGCTGACAAACGGGCTATCATTGCCGTGATTGATGTGCCTTCACAGGCGTATGGCCGCAGGGAAGAAGCCTTCGGCATCCATCTAGCCCTTTCGGCGGCAGCGGGTGCTTATGCCTCTGCCCGTCTTGCCGGTCATCCGGTTATCGGACTGATTGTTGGCAAGGCGATGTCTGGGGCATTCTTGGCGCATGGGTATCAGGCCAATCGTCTAATTGCCTTCAATGACAAGGAGGTTTTGATTCATGCCATGGGTAAGGCATCTGCTGCCAGAATTACGAAACGGACAGTAGATTCCTTGGAAGAACTGGCATCAACTATTCCTCCAATGGCGTATGACATTTCCAATTATGCTATGTTGGGGTTATTGGAAAACTTGCTGGATATTGCCAACCCATCAGCACCGACACAGGCAGAAATCGATCTGGTAGTTGAAACAGTCAAACAGGCTGTTGCCACCGCCAGGGAAAATGGCACGTCACTGGCTAATCGGCTGGGTTCTCCAAACCGTGCTGGTACGACATTGGTACGCCGTATGATGCGGGAACAGTGGGCTGCCTGAGCGTTGTTGATATGGAGGAAATAGGGATGACCGTGGAAAAGCAGGAAACAGGGAATTTTTCTTGTTCAGACCATGGTTATCATGCGCATGACCTGCTCTGGCTGAAACCGGATACCTTGCCGGGAAACCAGCATCTGCCGGCGTGGGTCAGCACTTATTGGACAGCTGATATGCCGGTTGTGGTTCGTCGGGATTTTTCTGAAACGGGTTTGATACCAGTCGGTATCCGGGGAAGAAAACGGTCGGAGCGGGCAGCAGCATGGGTCTGCCCTCAGGATGTTATCCGGAAACTGTCTCCAGAGGAGATTATTGATCGTTTCCGGGAGACGACGGTCGTTCCTTTTTCAGGGATGAAACCAGTGCAGGCACTTCAGATGTTGTTGAAGGAAACATGGCTGGGTGCCTGGGGGGTAACAGGAAGCTGTGCATTTGCCTTGGCGACAGGGATGGCGGTGATGCATGATGAGAGTGATCTGGATCTGCTGATTCGTTGTCCACATCCTTTGACAAAGGCGCATTTTGTAGAAGTGCATGATTGCTTGAAAAAACTGCCTTGTCGTGCAGATATTCAGATTGAGACACCGGTAGGTGCTTTTTCTTTGAAAGAGTGGCTGCGTGATGGGACAGGCAAGGTTTTGTTGAAGACCGATTCAGGTCCATTCCTGACGGTAACGCCTTGGTGTCCAATGGCGGCAGAAAGGGGGATTGATGGATAGGATTATTTTCACTTTCCCGGGACAAGGGGCGCAGATTCCCGGTATGCTGCATACTTTGGCAGGACAGATACCGTGTGGTGAATGGTATGGGAAAGCCTCCGATGCGTTGAAAGAAGATGTCCTGGCATTGGATACGCCTGATGCCTTGAAGACAACCCGGGTTGTCCAACTCTGTATTCTGATTGCCGGTGTTGCCTGCGCTGATTGGCTGGTTTTCCGGGGAGTCAAACCGGATTTTGTATCGGGGCTGTCCATCGGTGCTTTTCCGGCTGCGGTGATTGCC
>CAVERB010000014.1:10510-12148 GCA_963618105.1 Oxalobacter sp.
GCATTGGGGTTTGAGGATGCAGTCAGGTTGGTATCATTGCGTGGTGACCTGATGCAGAAAGCATGGCCGGAAGGATATGGGCTTTCAGCCGTCAGCGGGATGATGGAGATGCCCCTGGTGAAACTGGTAGCAGCAGTGAATGCACCGGATATGCCCGTGTATATGGCGAATTTCAATGCTTCTGACCAGTTTGTCATTGCCGGTTCTGAAGCTGCGATGCAGCAGGTCATGCAGCTTGCCCGCGAACAGTACGGTGCAAGAGCAGAACGTTTGAAGGTATCGGTTCCGTCGCATTGCCCTTTGCTGGACAGACCGGCTGCTATATTCCAGGAGGCAGTCAATGCTGTTCCGATGAAACGGCCTGTAACTGCTTATCTCAGCGGCAGTACAGGACGTGTGTTCTGGCAGCCAGATCGGATTGCCGATGATATTGCCAACAATATGGCAAGGCCGGTCCAGTGGTTCAATGCGATGACAGCTGCTTATGAGAGAGGGGCAAGGCTTGCAGTTGAAATGCCGCCAGGTTCAGTCTTGACAGGATTGTTTTCCAGAGTGATGGCACAGGGAGAGGCCGTAGCTGTTCAGCAGCAGGGCATTGAGGCTGTCCTGCAGCTTGCCCTGAGGATGAGCCACCAATAACCGGAAGATGTCAGGACCGATAAGCTTTTGCCACCATCCTGGCTTCAGCAATCAACGATAAGGTGTCTGGGTCACGTTCCTTGTTGCGCGGGAAAATCATCGCAATCTGTTGATGGTTTTGGTACGGTTTGCCCAGTTCCGAAAAAATGACGTTTTTGCTGTAAGCATGGCAGATACGTTTAGGGACGATGGCGCATCCGACACCTGCCTGCACCAGGTTCATCAGGGAGAAAATATCATCCAGATAGGTGACGGTATCCGGTTGAAATCCAGCAGTCTTGAAGGCTTCCGCCGCACACTGGGCAGTTGCAAAGCCTTCATTCAGCGAAACAAAACGTTCCTGTTGAAAATCTTTTAGATCAATGGTCCCAGAAATGGGGAAACGACTTGCCGCCTGAGTATTGGCGGAAGCTGCCAGATAGAGCGGGTCTTCGAACAAAGGCAGGATTTCCATACCAGAAACCTGCCGTTCCTTATCTTTCAAGGATAACAGGACTGCATCCAGATGATGTTCCTGCAGTTTTGCCATCATGTTCTGATTTGAATCCATTGACAAGTCGATCTGCAGTTCAGGCTTGCGCTGCTTCAAGCCAAGAATCAGGCGGGGAACAAAGTCAGTTGTCAGCGAATAGAGGCTTCCCAGCCTTATCCGTCCATTGCTGAAACCTGCCGTCTCACGGGTTACTTCAATGGCCCGGTGTGTGATGGCAATGAGTTCTTCAGCATATCTGGCAAGGTTTTTTGCCGCAGGCAGGGGAAGCAGGTTGCGTCCATTGTGTTCAAAAAGCGGACAACGCAAGATTTCTTCCAGTGAATGCAGGGCACGATGCACGCTGACATTGGACATGCCGAGTTTTTCAGCAGCTCGTCCAATATGCTGTTTTTCCATGTAAGCGAGCAGGATCTCCAGTTTCCTTAATGTGAATTCCGGGTTGAGCATGGCGTTTATCCATTGGGAAAGAGTCGCAGACAATACATTGTCCCTGCTAAAGCCATTGC
>CAVERB010000015.1:0-15525 GCA_963618105.1 Oxalobacter sp.
TGATTCTTTCGGGCAAGCTTGCACTTCAGAAGAGCTTGAGCCGTGAAGGCTATTTGGGACTACGCGACCATGATATTGCTGACGTTGATATGCAGACTGAGGATTTTGCAGTAATCTGATTGGATCTAAACCCCCTTTACAGGTATTCCCTGACATGCTGTCTGCCAGTTGTCTGGCAAGGGATGAAACAGTCTTATCAGAAAGCCTTAGCTATTTGACTGGTATTGCCATCTAAGCCATATTGCCAGGACAGTGACACAATCACGGCATTTCCTGTTTCAATCATGTCCAGTTCCGATTATGATTACCATCAGCTTGGTTTTACTGTTCTGTGCATGCTCCTAATTAGCCAGTAAAAGCCTCAATACGACCTTGAATTGACGATGAATACCGGGAACAACCATGTCCAACAACGCCCTGACTATGAAACAGCCGATTCCAGATTTTTCTGCTGAAGCTACTATCAAACCATTCAACCTTGCTGACTACAAAGGCAAGAATCTTGTCATTTATTTTTATCCGAAAGACAACACGCCAGGATGCACGGTGGAAAGCATTGGTTTCCGGGATGCGTACCCTGCTTTCCAAAATGCCAATACCGACATTGTCGGCATCAGCAGAGACAGTCTGAAATCCCATGAGAATTTCTCTAAGAAACTTCAACTGCCGTTCCCCTTGATTTCAGACCCGGAGGAAGTCCTCTGCAATCTTTTTGATGTCATGAAGGTCAAGAAACGCTATGGAAAGATGAGCCGGGGTATTGAACGCAGCACATTCTTGATCGGTCCTCAAGGTGAACTCGTTCAAGAATGGCGTAATGTCAAGGTAGCCGGCCATGTGGATGAGGTGCTTCAGACTGTTCAGAACAGTCTTAAAGACTAAACTTCCTATACCAGGATATACTTTGGATAAGTCATCTTCCCTTTTCCCACAGATGGATTACATGCCACGGAGTTAAGATGCCACTGCCGAAAATGCCGACAAAGCCTGCTGACAAGGTTTCGCTGCAGGAAATTGTCTTGCCTGAAAACAGCCTGTCCGTTTTGATACAGCAGGAATCTCCTGTTCATCCTGATGGTTCCAGTATGTCTCCTGCTCCTAAAAAGAAGTTGACAGGAACCAATCGGCAAACGCCCTTGAGCAAGGCTGCCAGTCTGTCAGGGATTCCCAAGATTTTTGTATTGGATACCAATGTCTTGATGCATGATCCGACTTCGCTTTTCCGGTTTGAGGAACATGACATCTTCATTCCGATGAAAACTTTGGAGGAACTCGATGCCCATAAGCGAGGGCTTTCGGATACTGCTCGAAATGCTAGACAGGTTTCCCGTGTATTGGACCGTCTGATTGCCGATGTTGACAGCAATATTTTGTTATCTCAAGGTATTCCGCTGGATAAACTGGGCAATATTGAAGCAAAAGGCAAGCTGTATCTTCAGGCTGCGACAGACCAGTTGATTGCCGAATCCAGTACATCAAACCCAGACAACCAGATTCTTAATGCTGTGATACAGCTGTCAAAGGCACAAAAGGACAGGCTGGTTGTTTTGGTCTCCAAAGACATCAATATGCGCTTGAAAGCCCGTGCATTGGGATTGTCTGCTGAAGATTATTTCAATGATCAGGTGCTGGATGACCAAGATTTGCTTTACCCGGGTATTCTTCAGCTGCCAGACGATTTCTGGGACACGCATGGCACCAATCTGAAAACGCATGTGGAAAATGACCATCATGGGTATAGCCAGACGGTCTATACCATCCAGGGGCCTCTCGTGTCATCCTTTCAGATGAACCAGTTTATTTATCTAGAACAGAATACCGACTTTCCACCCTTTTATGCCCGTGTGATTTCGATTGATGGAATGAATGCCTCTATCAAGACTTTGCATGACTATATGGCAGGGAAAGATAATGTCTGGGGCATCCATGCGAGGAATGCCGAACAGAATTTTGCGCTGAATCTTTTGATGGATCCTGAGATTGATTTTGTGACGATTGCCGGTCAGGCAGGAACCGGCAAGACGTTGCTGACGCTTGCAGCCGGGCTTTCACAGGTTTTTGAAAACCAGCGTTATGATGAGGTCATTGTCACCCGTCCAACTATTCCGATTGGTGAAGACATTGGCTTTCTGCCTGGTACTGAAGAGGAAAAAATGTCACCGTGGATGGGCGCATTGGATGACAATCTTGAAGTCTTGACATCAGGTAACAAAGATGCCGGTTCTTGGGAACAGCAGACAACGCGTGATCTGATTCAATCCCGCATCGCTATCAAATCCATGAATTTCATGCGCGGCAGGACTTTCCTCAGGAAATTTTTGATTATAGATGAAGCTCAGAACTTGACCCCGAAACAGATGAAGACCTTGATTACCCGGGCGGGTCCTGGTACCAAGATTGTCTGCCTAGGCAATCTTGCCCAGATTGATACGCCTTATCTGACGGAAGGTTCCAGCGGCCTGACTTATGTTGTTGACCGTTTCAAAGGATGGCAGCACTGCGGGCATATTCTTCTTGCACGGGGTGAACGCTCTCGGCTTGCCGATTATGCAGGGGATGTTCTCTAAACAGCAGAAGAGCCGGGTGCTGCCCGGCTCTTCCAAAGGACTGGTCTATCAGTCTGTTGCGGCTTTCTTCTTGAATGTCAGTTTATCGTTCTCAACATCAATCTGAACCACATCACCCGGTCCGAACTTGCCTTCCAGGATTTCTTTGGAAAGCGGATTTTCGATCAGGTTCTGGACGGTCCGTTTCAGCGGACGTGCCCCAAACAGTGGATCAAATCCGGCATCGGCAATCTTATGCAGCGCCGCATCCGAGATTTCCAGCGACATATCCATTGCAACCAGACGTTTGTTCAGCAGATCCAGCTGGATACGTGCGATGGAACCGATGTTCTTGTCATCCAATGCATGGAAGACCACGATTTCATCAATACGGTTGATGAATTCTGGCCTGAAATGCTGCTGCACTTCGCCCATGACGGCATCCTTGATTTCTTTCTGCTCACGCCCAGCCATTGACTGAATCAGATGTGAACCAAGGTTGGATGTCATGACAATCACCGTGTTCTTGAAGTCAACAGTCCGTCCCTGACCATCCGTCATCCGACCGTCATCCAATACTTGCAGCAGGACATTGAAGACATCCGGATGCGCCTTTTCAATTTCATCCAGCAGGATGACACTGTATGGTTTACGGCGGACAGCCTCAGTCAGATAACCGCCTTCTTCATAGCCAACGTATCCTGGAGGCGCACCGATCAATCGGGCCACCGAATGTTTTTCCATGAACTCACTCATGTCGATACGGATCATTGCATCTTCCGTATCAAACAGGAACGCTGCCAAGGCCTTGCACAGTTCGGTCTTACCGACACCGGTTGGCCCCAGGAACATGAAGGAACCATAAGGCCGGTTAGGATCAGACAGCCCTGCGCGTGAACGCCGGATTGCTTCAGACACCGCAACGACCGCTTCATGCTGACCGATGACCCGTTTATGCAGTTCATCTTCCATACGCAGCAGTTTTGCCCTTTCGCCTTCCATCATCTTGGATACCGGAATACCCGTTGCCCGGGAAACCACTTCTGCGATTTCTTCGGCATCTACTTCGGTATGGAGCAGTTTCGGTTTGGTATCTGCCTTGCCGTCCTTGTCGCCTGTTTCTGCTTTCAGCTGTTTTTCCAGGTCGGGCAGGATGCCATACATCAGTTCTGACATCTTCTGGTAATTACCCTGCCGTTTTGCCTCATCAATCTGAAGACGGACTTTTTCAATTTCCTCCTTCGTATGCTTGGAACCTTCAACAGAAGCCTTTTCTGCTTTCAGGATTTCATCATAATCCGCATATTCTTTTTCAAGGCGTGCGATTTCTTCTTCCAGCAGTGCCATCCGTTTCTTGGACGCATCATCTGTTTCTTTACGGACTGCTTCCCGTTCAATCTTCAACTGGATGATCTTACGGTCAAGCTTGTCCATGACTTCCGGCTTGGAATCAATTTCCATCTTGATTCGGGATGCCGCTTCATCAATCAGGTCAATCGCCTTGTCTGGCAGGAACCGGTCTGTGATGTACCGATGGGACAGTTCGGCCGCCGCAATGATGGCAGGGTCGGAAATCTCAACCCCATGGTGCATTTCATATTTTTCCTGCAAGCCGCGAAGAATCGCAATGGTGTCTTCCACAGAAGGTTCATCAACCATGATTTTCTGGAAACGGCGTTCGAGTGCTGCATCTTTTTCGATGTATTTACGGTACTCATCCAAAGTCGTAGCACCCACGCAGTGAAGTTCGCCACGTGCCAATGCCGGTTTCAGCATATTGCCCGCATCCATCGCGCCTTCGGACTTGCCGGCGCCGACCATCGTATGGATTTCATCAATGAAGACGATATCCTGCCCTTCGTCTTTCGCCAGTTCGTTCAGGACCGCTTTCAGACGTTCTTCAAATTCCCCACGGAACTTCGCACCTGCCAGCAGTGCCGCCATATCCAGGGCAAGCACCCGCTTCCCTTTCAGGCTTTCAGGGACTTCTTCATTGACGATACGCTGGGCAAGTCCTTCAACAATCGCCGTCTTGCCGACACCTGGTTCACCGATCAGGACTGGATTGTTTTTCGTACGCCGCTGAAGTACCTGGATGGCACGCCTGATTTCATCATCACGCCCGATCACCGGATCCAACTTGCCGCTCCGTGCCCGTTCGGTTAAATCCAAAGTATATTTTTTCAAGGCTTCCCGCTGGGATTCAGCATCCGCAGAATTCACTGTTCCATCTCCTCTCACTGCTTTAATCGTTGTTTCCAAAGCACTCCGTGTCAAACCAGCTTCACGAGCCAAACGCCCTGCTTCTGACTTGTCTTCAAGCAATGCCAGCAATACCATTTCGCTGGCAATGTATTCATCCTTGCGCTTGATGGATTCACGCTCTGTCAGATTCAGCAGATTCAGCAGTTCCCTGCTGATCTGAAGATCCCCGCCATTACCGGTGACTTTCGGCAGACGGTCCAGAGAAGCTTTCAAGGAAGATTCAAGCCGTGCAACATTGACGCCCGCACGCTGCAACAGCGAACGGGTACTCCCATCACTCTGCTGCAGCATTGCCAGCAGCAGATGGGATGGTTCGATATACTGATTGTCATTGCCGATTGCCAGACTATGCGCATCTGCAATGGCTTCCTGTAATTTAGTCGTTAATTTGTCTTGACGCATGACAACCTCCAAATTGTTTGTACTAATGGCTATATAGGGGGTAATGCCCTGCTTTCAAGGGGTTTTTACAACAAAATTTTGGAGAATTTCACCGAAAGACAACAAACTGCTTCACCGACAGGTAAGCCTGCTATGCACCAGAAAACATCCGGTAACTGGTGAATCCTGCCAGGCATAAAAGGATGGCACCCACAACATGCAGCAGGAGCTGCGTACCTGCCCATAGATATTCACCCCGTTGAAGCAGCATCACGGTTTCTGAAGAGAAGGTTGAGAATGTCGTCAGTCCACCCAAGAAGCCCGTTACAATCAGCAACCGCCATTCAGGACTGATGCCTGCATGACCGCTGAAAAAGGCCGATGCAATCCCAATCAAATACCCGCCAACCCAGTTTGCGGTCAAGGTTCCAAGCGGGATATACCCATGCACCGCATTCAGCAGATTGCCAAGGATCCACCGCAACCAGGCGCCACATGCTGCACCAATACCAACTGCCACCCAATTCATTATTTACCTTTCAAAAAACAAGTAACCTTCAGATACAAAATGCTTATCCTGAATAGTAGGGGATGAATTGGCAGGGATGAAAAAACGCCTGCCCTCACCATTCCAGTGATAAGACAGGCGTCATCAGCTGTTTCAAACAGCGGTTCTATACAAGTGTATAAGGCGGTCCACCATCGCCTTCAAAGATTTAATGATAGTTCAATCAAATTGAAACTACAAGCTATCAATCCTTCTCCCATTTAGCAGAAGCATCCTCATCTGAGTGCCTTGCCTCAACCCAATGATTACCGGATTGGGTCGCTTCCTTTTTCCAGAACGGCGCACGGGTTTTCAGCATATCCATTGCGTATTCACAAGCCTGGAAAGCCTCATGGCGGTGTTGGGCACAAACAGCTACCAGGACAATCTGGTCTGCGGGTTCCAGTTTCCCAACACGATGGATAATGACCATATCCGCTATCTGCCAGCGTGCCTTGACCTCTGTTTCCAGTTCCCGCAAGATTTTTTCAGTCATTCCCGGGTAATGTTCCAATTCCAAGGAAAAGACTGTCTTGCCGTCTTGCCCACGGACATCCCTGACGGTTCCCAAGAAAGAAACAACTGCGCCGATTGATGAAGCAGATGATCTCAGTCTGGCAATCTCCCCAGAGATATCAAAATCTTCGGTTTGAATACGGACGCTCATTAGACCAGAAACAAACTTGATGTGTTTAGATGGCAGAAACCGTTTTCTGGATAACTTCCAATTCCACGGGAAGCTGAACCTGCAGAGCCCCTCCTTCTGGGAGTTTCTGCCACCCTTTTGTGACACGCAGCATATCCAGCTGGATATCCAGATTGCTGATCAAGACAGACAGCTGGAATAATTTGTCTTTGTTTTCCATAGAAGCCACCTGTCCGGCATATTCTTCGTGCCAGACAGTCAGGAATTCAGTCAAGTCTTTCCACTCAATTTTTGTTTTCAAGGTTTCCTGGTTGAGCGCATATTCCTGCAATGCTTTCTGGACACGTTGCTTTGCCAGGTCAATTTTCTTCGCCACAATATCATTATTTTCCATTCGTACTTTCCTAATCTTGATTGCAAATGCAATCATTCAATAATCCGCAATGAATAGTCTGTCGCTTTGATGAATTTCGTCAGTTCACCGATTGAAATCCGGTCCACACCAGTTTCTGCAATCGCCCGAATGGTCTCACGGCTGATGCCGCCGGATGCTTCCAGTACGGCACCTGTCTGCCCTGCACGGATGATTGCCACCGCCTCACGCATCATATCCAATGAAAAATTATCCAGCATGATGGATGTTGCCCCTGCTGCAAGGGCCTGCCGTAACTGCGGGATGGTTTCAACTTCAATCTGTACTGGAATGCCTTGATGTTTTTTAGTCTCCGCCAGGACTTCAGGAATGCCTCCTACGGCAGCAATATGATTCTCTTTAATCAGGATGGCATCATACAACGCCAGACGCTGGTTGTTGCCACCTCCGACCCTGACCGCATACTTCTGTGCAAGCCGCAAACCTGGAATAGTCTTCCGCGTGTCATAAATGCCTGCCGAAGTGCCTTGAACCAATTCAACATATTCCCGGGTTGCTGAAGCAACGCCTGACAGCAATTGGAGAAAATTCAATGCTGTGCGCTCTGCCGTCAACAGGGAACGGACGGCGCCTTTCAAGCGGCAGACTTCACTGTCAGCTGACATGATATCCCCTTCCTCATACCGCCATTCAATCTGGATACGGTCATCCACCATTGTCATGACTGTTTCAAACCAAGGGACACCGCATAGCACCGCCCTTTCACGGACAATCAAACGGGCAACAGCAGTTTCTTCCGGTGGCAGCAAAGAAGCTGTCAAATCTCCTGTTCCGACATCTTCTGACAAGGCTGATTTGACGTTTGCAATGACTTCCTGCCGGAGTTTCTCCATCGGCAATGATTCAAAAGACTTCAACTTCATGCACATCCCATCCCTGATGTCAGTTCTTGTTCTTTGTTTTTCTTGGCTTTCAATGCTGCGGAAAAATCCAGCATCCGTTCAATACAGACCAATGCTTTCCGCCGGATGGTTTCCTCAACAAAAACCTCATTCGCTTCGGTTTCAAGCACATTGGCAAGGTTCTCAAGCGAACTCATTGACATCCAAGGACACTGTGCGCAGCTCTTACAGGTCGCCCCGTTGCCTGCTGTCGGCGCCTCAATCAAGGTTTTGCCTGAAATCTGCTGCATCTTATGGAAAATGCCCTTGTCTGTCGCAACGATAAACGTCTCTGCATCCATGGTCTTCACGGCATTCAATATCTGGGAAGTTGACCCCACGACATCCGCCTGTTCAACAACCGATGCGGGTGATTCGGGATGCACCAGGATTTTTGCATCAGGATGTTCCTGTTTCAGTAAAGCAAGCTCTACTCCCTTGAATTCATCATGCACCAGACAAGATCCCTGCCACAGCAGCATATCCGCTCCAGTCTGTTCCTGGATATAACGCCCAAGATGACGGTCAGGCCCCCAAATAATCTTTTTCCCCTGTGCTTTGAGATGGGAAACGATTTCCAAGCCAATCGAAGAAGTCGCCATCCAGTCGGCCCGGGCCTTGACTGCCGCACTGGTATTGGCATAGACCACCACCGTCCGGTCTGGATGCCGGTCACAGAATGCGGCAAACTCATCGACTGGACAGCCTAAATCCAGTGAGCAGTAGGCTTCCAATGTCGGCATCAGGATTTTTTTCTCAGGGCTTAATATTTTGGCGGTTTCCCCCATGAAACGGACACCGGCAACCACCAGCGTTTCAGCGGGACAATCTCTGCCAAAACGCGCCATTTCCAGAGAATCTGCCACACAGCCGCCGGTTTCTTCTGCAAGGTCCTGAATATCCCCGTCCACATAATAATGTGCCACCAGCACTGCTTTCTTGGTTTTCAGCAATTGCTTGATCTTATCGCGATAAACCGCCTTTTCCTCAAGCGAAAGCGCCCTTGGCACCTGCGCCCATGCATTGGCAAGTGTTCTTCCGCCTGACTGCATGTCAGGCAGGTCATACTGAAATTCCCTGACTGTTCCTTGCATTCCTCGCCTCCTTTCTGGCAACCGTAGATGTTACTTCACCGTTGGATAACCGCTTAATTCCAGCATCACTTCACCGCCCTGTGACTTCAGATGCCCTTTGGCACCAACCGGCAGGGTCGCCTTGTCTTTGGTATGGCCAAATGGCAATCCGGTAATCACCGGTACCGGCATCCGTTTCCGGAACCATGCCAGCATCGTATCAAAGCTATAGCCATTGTCCTCATCAACCAGTTTGTAATTCGTGAAATGTCCTAAAACAATCGCTTTCTGTTTCCGCAGGATATCGGCCTCATCCATCTGAATCAGCATCCGCTCAATCCGGTACGGATGTTCGCTGACATCTTCGAGAAACAGGATGCCCCCTTCAATATCCGGCAGCCATTCTGTCCCGACCAGATGCGACATCATCGCCAGGTTCCCGCCCCAGAATGTCCCTGACACATCAATATCCGGATTATCCGCCTGCTGCCACCGCAATGTTGTCGTTGGGTGGGTCAACACCTGTTCGAAATGTTCAATCGTATAACGACTGGGATTGTCAACGCCGTAATCGCTATAGACCATCGGTCCTGCAAAGCTGACTGCACCATATTTCAGCAGTCCCATATGAATGACAGTGATGTCACTGTACCCGATAAACACTTTGCCACTGGCTGCCATTTGTCTGAAATCCAGGTTTTTCAGCAATCGACTGGTGCCATATCCTCCACGCACAGCCATAACCAGTTTAACGTCAGGATTTTTATAGGCTTCCCGAATCTGATGCAAGCGACCAGCATCCGTTCCTGCAAAACGCTGATAATGCTGGTCTGGATGATAATAACTGGTTACCTTGAAGCCACGCTCTTCAAGAACGGCAACACCTTTTTCATAACGTGAAGCTGGCAAGGCATATCCACTTGGCGCAACTATTGCAATCAGGATGTTTTCCATGGGTCTGGGTTCCTGCATATTCTCTGAGAGTTCTTCTTCAACCATATTCTGGACAGCCGGAGAAACAGTCATCACTGTTTCTGCCTGCGCCGGGATGAGGCAAACCATTAACATCCCCAACATGACCAGGATTTTCTTCATCAATCGACTATCTTTATTTCACTTGTATCGGATGACGGTAACGCTGAAACAGCACCATCCAATGTTTTTTCACGCTGTTTTCTTGCCTTGGCTTCTGCACGTCTTGAAGCAAAGAACTGCTGCAAGACAGCGACTGATTCATCCGCAAGCACATTGCCAACCACCGTCGCATGATGATTCAAGGAAGCATCTGCAACTAGATTGACCGCACTGCCGCAAGCCCCTGTCTTCAGGTCATTGGCACCAAAGACAATTCGCTTAAGCCGAGCATGCATCATCGCACCAACACACATGATGCAAGGTTCCAGCGTTACATACATTTCGCAGTCTGGCAAACGGTAATTACCACAGACTTCCGCTGCCTGGCGTAAAGCGACGATCTCTGCATGGGCGGTCGGATCATGTGTCGTGATTGGACGGTTGTAGCCACGGGCAATCACTTCACCATTCCGTACAATGACCGCCCCAACAGGCACTTCTCCTGCCGCACCAGCTAATTCCGCCTGAAGCAGTGCTTCACGCATATACTGCGCATCATTCATCAATTGCTTCCGCAGTCACCTCTGCCCAACAGTTCGGTGTCTCGTAAATCCTGACTTTCTTCAATGCCAGTGCATTGCCATAGAAATCAGCATAAACATTTTTCAACAGACAGAATGCAATGCTCGCCAGGTTTTCCGCTGTCGGCACCTTATCCAAGATAACCGTCTTATGGTCAGGCAGGCTTTCAAGGAAATGCCTGACCACCGTATCTTTTTCATAGACCAGGAACGCATGATCCCATTTGGAGACCAGGTTATCCTCTGCCAGCTTCTTCACATCCGAAAAATCCAGAATCATTCCATTGGCTGCATGACCATCCTGATCGACAGGATTGCCCTCCAACGTGATATGCAGGACATAACGGTGTCCGTGCATGTTCCGGCACTGGCTACGGTGGTCTGGAATGCGGTGTCCCGCATCGAATTCAATTTTTCGGGTAATCGTCAACATGCAATTCTTAAGGTATCTGCAAATATTTATGGGTCTGCAAACTCAATTTCCATTGAGGATATTTCAAACAGGTTTCTACTGCTATTTTAACGTTTTGCTGATTATTTTTTCCATCCATCGGCTGAAGATAGTAATGGGAAAAATCCAGTGATTCATAGGCTTTCAAATCCAAGCCTTCCTGAGGAACCACTACTTTCAGTTCATCGCCCTTTGTAACCACCAGCTTTGCTCCCATCTTCGGGCTGATACAAACCCAGTCAACCCCTTGCGGCACTGGCAATGTGCCATTGGTTTCAATAGCGACTCCAAACCCACGCTGATGCATCACTGCAATCAATGGTTCATCCAACTGCAGTAACGGTTCTCCACCAGTAAACACAACATAACGGAATTTTGGATAGTCCTTTGGCCACAAAGATGTTATCTGATCCGCCAATGCTTCTGCCGAATCATACTTTCCCCCTAAAACACCCGATGTGCCGACAAAATCGGTGTCACAGAAACGGCAAACCGCCTTTGCACGGTCCTGCTCACGTCCAGACCAGAGATTGCACCCGGTAAAACGACAGAACACTGCAGGCTGCCCTGCTCTGTTGCCTTCACCTTGCAATGAATAAAAGATTTCTTTGACAGTATAAGCCAAGGATGCTTTCCCCCCTATGCAATCCACAACCTGAAGTCATTGCGCAAGGTATTCACGCATATTCTGTTTCCAATCCAGATCGTTCTTGCGGTCAATGAAATTGTCGATGCGCCAGCCGCCCCGCTCATAGACCATGTCAAGCTGAACCTGCTTTATGTCACCGCCCATCCTATCCATCTCGAACGTTACCACAGCATGACTGCCATCCCGTATCATCACCTGGATATTGACCGGTGTCAGATCGCTCCAGTCCTGCCCCATGATCCAGTAATCCGCATCGAAAAAACCGATCTCCCCCTTGTTTTTGGCATCTTTCTCCTTGACCGATTCAACCATCCTGTTCCAGTCGGTGGAACAATAACTGTCATCAAGATCCACCGCATTCCTGGGCGGTTCGCCATGGTCAGGCGGATAATTCCTGCGGACATCCGCATAAATTGTCTGAACACGGTTCCTGATATAAGCCTCAGACTGCTGGTTTTCTTTCTGTGCCGTTTCTGCCTTATCGTCCTTGAACAAGAAATCCCATGGAGCCGCCTGGCAGGAAGATGCCGCCATCAACAGACCAATTATTGCGATTCCGATTTTTTTCATATTCATAAAAACCCCGCAAACTATTATCAGAAGACTGTGTACGACAACCTATTTTCCAACGTATTCATGCATGGACTTTTTCCAGTCCAAATCATGTTTTCGGTCAATGAAATTATCAATACGCCAGTTCCCTCCTTCATAAATCATGTCTAATCGTACCTGTTTCGGGTTATCGTTCAAATGATCCATCTCAAATGTCACCGTGGCATGGCTATCATCACGTATCCGTACTTGGATGTTTTGGAGAGCCAAATCTCCCCAGTCCTGTCCCATGACCCAGTAATCTGCATCAAAAAAACCAAACTCAAACTTTATCCCTGGCATCTTTTTCCATGACCAACTGGACCATCCGGTTCCAGTCTGCCGAACAATAGCGTTTGTCTAAATCCACCTCATTTTTGGGAGATGAACCAGGATCCGCAGGGTAATCCTTCCTGACATCAGCATAAATAGTTTGGACACGACTCCTGATATAAGCCTCAGACCGCTGGTTCTCTGTCTGCGCAGTGGCTTCAGCCTTATCACTTTTGAACAGGAAATCCCAAGGTGCTGCCTGACAGGATGAAGCCGCCAATATCAAGCCTAAAAGAACTGTCATTCCTCTTTTTTTCATATCCTGTCCCTCCTATTAATCAGCATCAGGATTAGCAACCGTGTTGAATAGTTGAAAAAGCCTCTTGCCCTGCTTTGACGCCGAGTTGTCATTGAGGTTTTTCGTCAAAGTTTCGTCACTCAGCACTTTTCCGGTTGCCAGTTCAGTCTGCTTGGACTGCCTCAGAAAAGGCTTCATGCCATCAACATAGACCTTTTCCTCAATCCGATAGACAGAACTGGAGAAATCCCGGTTCACCAATATAAACCTGCCTAAAGGATAAGCTGGGTCAAACAGATAATCCGTGGTCTCCTGAATGGATGCCTTCGGTTCTTTCCGCTCAACCCGCACCAGATACAGTCGATTACTGTTCACTTCTTCCTGCGTGTTGTCGTAATAGAAAACCAGCTTTTTCTCAATCAACCCGAAATTGACATCCTCGTTGGCAAAGGTAACTGTCATCTTGTGGTTCTCACCAGCAGTTATGCTTTTCTGAAGTGCTTGCCGATACTGTTGATCGATTTCTGCCCGGTGTTTATCTATATTCTGTGCAAATGCGATGCTAATTCCCATTCCAAAGAAGAACAACATTGAAACCTGTATGAATTTTCTCATTCTTTCCCCACTACTGTTTCCTTGAAAAAACATCTGATTACGACTAGACAATTATGCATTCCATAGACAGGAATGTTATCAGAAAACTTATGCACTCAAAGCGCTATCAGAATCAGAATTACATTTGTATGTTTCCCTAACACCGAAATTCCAGAAACTTCACTAGTTATACTTCTTTAGAGTTATAATTCTTACATGAAGAAAAAAAAGACTCTTACGCTTTACCACGGTTATGCGCCGTGGTGTTGAATGGCTGAAGACGTATTTTCTGCTGGATATTTCACTCTATGATGTAATCATTGGCTATCGGGCAGACGATTCTTATTTTGCTTTTGCCAGGGCATTCCTCTCCAATACCATCACATTGAATCAGCTATCCTATGCGATGAAGTTGGGAAAACTGGGAGAACAGATTGTACTGAAAAGCCGAAAGGCATTTGCCGCCCTGCATTTCGTTGGCTATGAGCAGACTGACAACCAAATCTATTATGCGAAACGAATGACCCGTGACAGCCAAGCCCGCGCAGATTTCAGGGCAGAGCAGGAACGTGAAAGTACCGATGGGCTGTTCTTGATGGACCTGATCCGTGAGGAGGTAAAACCTGATGCCCCACGCTTACGATAAAGCCTATCTTGAAGATGCGAAGAACAACCTTGGCGAGATGGCAGATTACGCAGCCAATTGTTGTGGCTGTGACATGACTGTTTTTTGGCAGGCTTTTATCTCGACAGGATACGCATCACAGTTCGAGACAGGTTTTCCAAAGATTATTTCAGGATTATCCGGTACTGAGCTTGCCTGTTATATCTCACAAGATGTCGGTCTAAGGCAAGCCCCTTTCCCTGAAGCCTCAACCAATTATGCAAAATCCCCAGAATATTGGGGGGGGGGGGATGGATACTTGCCCATTTCCAATGGCATAGCAGTTGTTCTTTCCAGACAATCCTGCACCATATCGGTTGGGATACCATCATGAAACTTTATCCGACACTCCATGAGGCACCAGAGGAAAAGCTTCTTGAAGTTGGCTATCTGATGATGAAAAAGGCTTGGGGTGTTTCTCCGCTTCAATACCAGCGCAAAATCTGCGGTCTTTCACAAAGCCAGCTTGCAGAACATGCTGGTGGTGTCAATCTCCGCACCCTGCAACAGTATGAAACCGGTGCCAAAGATATCAACAAAGCAGCTGTCGATACAGTACGCAGACTAGCAAAAACTTTACACTGTCGTATGGAAGCCCTACTTCCTCCACAAGCACCGACTCAATAAATGCAAAAGGCTGTTCAGAATTACCTTGAGCAGCCTTCAAATGTCAATTATCTCCAGTATTGAAACCAGTCTCCCTCTCTACGACTTGGAAATGCAATTTTCCCTTCGAAGTCAGTTTTATCATTTCCAAAAAACTAGTTGTTTGACTTCCGTTCTGAATCATCTCCGTAGATACGATTCCATTCAGCTTTTACATGATTGATTATCTTTTGATGATTGCTTTCTGAAATCTTCTTACTCCATCTAAGTTCAATATCTAGAACAGCTTTACGAAACTCATGTTCCAACTCATAATGCCGTCTTTCATCCTCGTCTTTCAGAGAAGCCAACCTATCCTGGCGCATTTCTTTTAAGAAATCGTCTGCTGGAATAAGCTTACCTTCATCAACCTCTGCCATTGCCTTGTCTAAATCAGCCTTCAATTTGTCAATATTTTCCTGCCGACACTCTTTATCAAATCCATGAAATATCATCTCATTGAAAATCTCGGTTGCACAGACAATTGCCGAACACTCTTCAATGGATTGATCCGCTATTTGGTAATTGGCTATGCTTTCAAGGCTATCCATTTCATAAGCATAGAACGATAGATTGTTTCTCTCTTCTCTCCCCCAAACCGTAAAGTCCCTGCTTACTTTCTCTCGAAATTCATCCTGATGCACAACTCCAGAAGTGAAATATTTCTTATCCCTATCGTCATAATCATCAGACTCAAGCTGAATAACAAAAATAATATTATCTGTCGTTACCTGTTCGCTCGCATTAATAATATCATCGATAAACTTTCTGGATCTTTCATCAAATATCTTATCATATGCAATCAGTTCAGGAATGGTATAATTTGCCCGTTCATATGATGAACACACCTCAAACATAATACGATATGCTCTCAGGATGTATTCTTTTTCCAGTTTAGCAAATAATTCTTTAACTTTCATATCATCACTATGC
>CAVERB010000016.1:0-2558 GCA_963618105.1 Oxalobacter sp.
ATGCCGTTTTTGCTCTTGAAGCTGACGCTGTCAAGGGTACCAATCATGAGTTCCGTCTGGGGTTCGACATAGAAGTTGGTGTTGCCAAGGCCAAACCGCCAGCCGGTTTCGATAGAGGCTGAGTAGCCATTCGTGTCGAATGAACCTTTGACCTTGCTGCCGGTACTGTTTCTGAGGTCGTAATCACTCAGCAGATGATGACGTTTGATGATGATGTCCACATACTGGCCGCCTTCGCCAACCCAGCCGCCGTAAAGGCCGAAGGTGTAGTTTTTATCATCGGTGTCACCACGTTTAACGGAACCATCTGCATCGGTATAGCTGGCAGTCGCACCGAGATAGAAATTGCCAATCCGATGGTCAGTACCGATCTGCAGTGTCTGGTAGCTGCTGTTGACGCTCTTGTACTGGGCATGACCGGCAATGATTCTTGCCCATGCGCCATCACTGTTCGGCATCGTGCGCAAATCCCCCATCCGTTTGCTGACATCGTTGATTTGTTCACGGAAGGTAACGAAGTTGTTTGAAGCAATATCTACGACATTGTTCATCGTCACATTCCTGGTTTCCGTTGCCTGGGCATTGCCGTTCTCGTTCATGATGATTTGACCGTTGGCATCGGTGACGGCATTGATTTCACCGGCAACATCCCCTTCTGCGACATGAACTTTATAGCCTTTGGCATCGTTGTTGTTGATGTTGTCTTTGTTAGTGATGTTGATGACATTAGCAGCATCCTGGGCGATTTCTTTTGTGGTGCCGCCTTTAAGCTGGCTGGCAGCTTTACTGTCAAGGTTGAGATTGACGCTGCCGTCGCCGGTGATAGTACCAATCTTGACCTGACCGTGATCAGCGGATGAGGTGTTGAAATCGGTGGTGCCTGCACTGTCGAGGGAGGTCATCGTGATTTTGAGGTTGGAACCATCAGCAGCCTTGGTGTCGTTCAGATTGAAGATGGTGCCATTTGTGCCGACCCCAACATTGCCCAATGAGGAGGTTTCTGCCACCTGTAAGATACCGCCGTCAATCTTGGTGGTGAAGTTGTCTGTGCCGTTTTCACTGCTGGTAATCTTGACAGCACTGCTGTTGGTAGCACCAATATCCAGGGTGCTGTCATCGGTAAGAGTAACGGTGCCAAGGGTACTGTCGCCCGTAAGGGAGAGAGTCGCGCTGTTGCCATTGGTGTCATCACCGATGTTGATGAAGCTCGTCTCTGTCCCGGTAATGGTGGAACCACCACTGGTGCCGCCTTTGATGTTCAGTTCACCTTCGTTGCTAATGGTTCCCAACGTAGCATCATCATTGATAGCAATATGCCGCTAGCCTGATTGGTGAGGATACCGCTATTGGTGAGGATATCCGTTTCGAGGGTGCCGCTGTTGGTCAAGGAACCGCTGTTCTCAATGGCAGTAGCGGAGAGGGTGCCGCTATTGATGGCATCTTTAGTGGTCAGCGTAGTGTTATCATTGACAATGAGCATCGACTGACTGCCGACGGTAACAGCGTTTTTATAGTCGCTGAGGTTTGGGAGCTCGTCATAGCTGCTATCAACAACCAAGGCGCTGTTTTCATTGACCACCTGATCTCTGGCGATAATGAGGACAGCGCCGATATTGTCCGGATCGCTATCGGGGTTGCCCCAGGCAGCACCCGTGTCATTGAATGCCGAAACGGCATCATCGGTATTGCTGCTGCCAAGAATACCTATGCTGTTCTGTCCGATGACGATGCTGCTGTCAGCAGACCGGGTTTCTACGGCAAGGTTGGAAGCTTTTTCTATGCTTCCTGAACCGATCTCCCATGTCGGATCAACGAAGATGGTGTCGCTTCCGCTGAGTGCGTTGACAATCAGGCTGCCAGCTGATGTCGAATTGCCAACATTGACGATGCCGTTGTTGGTGATCGTGTCGGCAGAAACGGTATCTTTGATAGCTACTGTGCCTTTATTCACCAGTATCCCAAAGGTGCTATTTCCGCTGACGGACAGGTTGCCGTCTTCTTTATCAACTTGAACAACGCCAACTTTGGTTTTGCTGAAATCTGTTACCGATACATTGCTGGAGATTTCAAGCATTGCGTCCTTGTTGAAGGTCACTTTTGACAGATCAGTATTGGCGCTGATGTTCAGGACGGCATCAATGGTTTCCAGCTTTGCTTTTGTCAGTTCTTCGATACTGGTACCGCCACTGTTCGTGTAGTAATTGTTACCGATAGGGATGGTACCTGTGTTCGTGACAAACCCAGCCGAACCAGTCAAGCTGAGGGTTCCGTTCTCCACTGTGATAGTCCCTGTGTTGTCGAGTTTGCTGATGTTGAGCATTGTGCCGCTGGAAATGGTAAGCATTTTATTGTTGAAGATTGCACCACCCAAACCATCTGCTTTATTACCTTTGAATTCATTTTCTTTGCTGGAAAGTTCTAAAGTTCCAGAAGAGTTATAGATAGCACCTCCATTAATCTTTGCGAAATTGTTAGAGAATTTATTTTCACTGGAAGCCATTAGAGTTATTTTTGCTTTACTACCACTACTAAATATAGCACCACCAGAACCATTATTC
>CAVERB010000016.1:2568-8315 GCA_963618105.1 Oxalobacter sp.
ATTTTCGCCAGAGAATTCTACGCTGCTTATCGAAAAGCTGGATATTGCACCTCCTCCTATTGTTCCATTGGCTGTATTATTAATGAACTCTGTATTGGAAATGTGTAATTCTGATCCCGACCAGTTAATGATAGCCCCCCAAGTGCTGCTGTATTACCCAAGTTGTTTTCACCACCGAAGGTAATATGGTCGAGCGTCAGAGTACCTTCGTTGCTAAATACAGCACTACTTACTGTGGTTGTTTGCTTCTCATATTTTTTATTTTGGACTTTATATTCTTCATTTTTACTAATCATAATTCGTCCACTTGTTTCTACTTTTACTGCCACCGCATTGCCAGCAATACCCATCAAAGCGACAACAGCCAAAGCCGTGACGGATGCTTTCAGTTTCTTGGATTTGCCATGAGACTTGCACAGTTCGCTGCATACAACGAACATACCCTTGACCTTGTTAAATATAACCTTGGATATCTGGTTCATCACTATCCTTCCCTGCTCTCCATCATTGTGCTTATAGGTGTGCCATTAAAGCCTTCCAACATGCTAGCGATTACACTAAAAAGCGCTTAGTTCCATTAATAAGCATTAACGGAAGTTAACGTCCTTTCCCCGTCGTTGTTGCATTTCCCATACATTCTTGACAAGGGGTTTAACGATTTGTTGTACTGGTATCTGGCGAAACGCGGGGCATGTGGATTTGTTTGATACTTGTTGCTGATGGGGGCAGCCCTGTTGGTAAGCGGCTGTCTTTGCAAAACATCAGCCGAATTGTGTGTTAGTGGTGAAGCGGATTGGCAGGCTGCCAATCTCGTTGCGGGTATGACAAGGATGCGTCAAAAAGCAGCTGTGTGCACTCAGAATTGCAAGGTCTTGGCGAAAGTATGAAAAAGCAGGGTATCTTTCGCCCCCTGCTTCGTTCATTTTCAGCAACTGACGCTGGTGACTGCCAAAGGCAGTACGTATTGCTTAAAGGACTGCGGCAATGGCATCGACGACATAGTCGATGTTATGAGAATTCAAGGCTGCCACACAGATACGTCCGGTCCCGACAATATAGATGGAAAATTCATTTTTCAGCCGTTCGACTTGTTCAGGATTCAAGCCGGAATAAGAGAACATGCCTGCCTGACGGGTAACAAAGCTGAAATCCATGTTCGGTTTTTTGGCGGACAATTTGTCCACCAGTTGATGACGCATGATATGGATGCGTTCACGCATGTCTGTCAGCTCATCTTCCCACATCTGGCGCAGAACAGGATCTGACAGGACTGTACCGACAATTTTCGCGCCATAGATCGGCGGATTGGAGTAGTTAGTACGGATGACCCGTTTCAGCTGGGAAAGGACACGGGCGGATTCATCGGCATTAGCAGCAACCAGGCTGAATGCACCGACACGTTCTCCATACAGGGAAAACGATTTGGAGAATGAGTTGGAAACCAGGACTGGTAAATAGGTTTCCGCAAAACGGCGGACAATCTTGCCGTCTTCAGCGATGCCATTGGAGAATCCCTGATAAGCCATATCAAGGAACGGAATCAGGTTGTTTTTCTTGACGACATTGATGACTTCCGTCCATTGGTCATCTGTCAGGTCTGCACCGGTCGGGTTGTGGCAGCAGGCATGCAACAGGACAATGGTGCCTGCTTTCAGCGAACTCAAGGTTGCCATCATGCCCTTGAAATTGACGCCGTGGGTGGCTTCATCATAGTAAGGATAGGTATTGACCTTGAAACCTGCATAATCAAACAAGGCAAAATGATTCTGCCAGCTTGGGTCACTGATCCAGACTTCAGCATCCGGCGAAAAGCGTTTCAGAAAATCCGCGCCGATCTTCAAGGCGCCGGTACCGCCGATTGCCTGAACGGTGGAAATGCGTTTTTCCTTGATGGCAGGATTATCCTCACCAAAGACCAGGTTCTGCACGGCAGTATCGTAGATAGGAATACCATCAATTGGCAGATAGGTATGCGGGGTTTCTGCAGCTGCCATCCGTTTTTCTGCTTCGACCACACATTTCAGCAGAGGCACCTTGCCGCCGTCATCATAATAGACACCAACGCCCAGATTGGTTTTTTGGGGATTTTCATCGGCACGGAATGCTTCAGTGATGCCCAGAATCGGGTCCCGCGGTGCCATCGGAATGGCAGATAAGATAGAATTGCTCATCGTGATAATATTGATAATCCAACACAAATACGCCACACGGATTCCCATTCCTATCAACGTGTGGGCTGAAACCTAAAAAAACAGGGATTTTCCCTTTAATTGAAATAATATCAGAGGTAGAAACGCAATGGCTCACTTATCGACGATTTCTCCTGAAAAAGCAGAAAGAAAAGTCGTGACTTACCCAAATTCACCGTTTGAGTTTGTACAGCCGTTCGAGCCTTCCGGGGACCAGCCTGAAGCCATTGAAAAACTTGTCGAGGGCATCCATGACGGTTTGTCTTTTCAGACCTTGTTGGGTGTAACCGGGTCTGGCAAGACCTATACGATGGCGCATGTTATTGCCCGTTTGGGACGTCCGGCAATTGTCTTTGCGCCGAACAAGACACTGGCTGCACAGCTTTACAGTGAGTTCAGGGATTTTTTTCCGAACAATGCCGTTGAGTATTTTGTCAGCTATTACGATTATTATCAGCCGGAAGCTTATGTCCCCCAGCGTGACCTTTTTATCGAAAAGGATTCTGCGGTCAATGAACATATTGAACAAATGCGTTTGTCCTGCACCAAATCATTGATGGAGCGTCGCGATGTGGTGATTGTTGCCACAGTTTCCGCGATTTACGGGATTGGCAATCCGAATGAATACCATCAGATGATCCTGACATTGCGGACACATGACCGGATGCCTTACAAGGATGTCATCAGCCGCCTTGTCCAGATGCAGTACACTCGGAATGATTATGATTTCAAAAGGGGCACATTCCGGGTGCGGGGGGATGTCATTGATGTTTTTCCAGCGGAGAATGCGGACTATGCTGTCCGTATCGAAATGTTTGATGATGAGATTGAGGGACTCCATTTCTTTGATCCCATTTCGGGAAAAATTCTTCAGCAGATTCCCCGGTTCACCATCTATCCGGGCTCCCATTATGTCACGCCCAGGGCAACCGTCCTCAATGCCATTGAAACCATCAAGGAAGAACTGGCGGAACGCAAGGCATGGTTCCGCGCCCAAGGGAAATATGTCGAGGAACAGCGTATTGACCAGCGTACCCGTTTTGACCTGGAAATGCTTCAGGAAGTCGGTTTCACCAAAGGCATCGAAAACTATTCGCGCCATCTGACCGGCATGAAGCCAGGAGAACCGCCGCCGACACTGGTGGATTACCTGCCGTCTGATGCCATCATGTTCCTGGATGAATCTCATGTCACCATCGGGCAGCTCAATGGCATGTACAACGGCGACCATTCCAGGAAAACAAATCTGGTCGATTATGGTTTTCGTTTGCCTTCGGCATTGGACAACCGTCCATTGCGTTTTGATGAATTTGAGCAAAAGATGCGGCAGACCGTTTTTGTCTCCGCCACGCCTGCGGGCTATGAACTGGCGCATTCCGCACAGGTGGTGGAACAGGTTGTCCGTCCTACAGGCCTAGTGGATCCTGCCATTGAAGTCAGGAAAGCAGGCAGCCAGGTCGATGACTTGTTGGGCGAAATCCGTGACCGCGTACAGAACAATGAACGCATCTTGGTAACGACTCTGACAAAACGGATGGCGGAACAGTTGACCGAATTTTTGTCTGAACAGGGCGTCAAGGTCCGCTACCTGCACAGCGATATTGATACGGTTGAACGGGTTGAAATCATCCGGGATCTCCGGATGGGCAAGTTTGATGTATTGGTCGGCATTAACCTGCTGCGCGAAGGGCTTGATATTCCCGAGGTGTCGCTGGTTGCTGTTCTGGATGCCGACAAGGAAGGGTTCCTCCGTTCAGAGCGCAGCCTGATTCAGACCATAGGACGTGCTGCCCGAAACCTGAATGGCGCGGCCATCTTGTATGCAGACAACATGACCGATTCGATGAAGCGGGCAATTGATGAGACTGAACGGCGGCGTGCCAAACAAATGGCTTTCAACCAACAGCATGGTATTGTGCCGGCAGGCATCAGCAAGGAAATCAGGGAACTGATTGATGGCGTTTTCCATCCGGAAGAAAGCCGAAAGACGGCCCAGGCGGAAGAAGAACGGCTGGATTACGAAATCATGTCTGAAAGCGACCTGGGACGTGAAATCAAGAAACTGGAAAAACAGATGCAGGATTTTGCGAAGAACCTGCAATTTGAAAAAGCGGCACAGGTCCGCGACAAGCTGCACCTGCTACGCCAACAGGCATTCGGTGCGTCCATCATTGATAAAATCAGACAACAGGCTTTGAAGCAATGAATTTATTTCCCCCATGGATTGAGACAGCCCTGGCCAACGCACACCCTTCCTGGACGACCGTCCTGAAGCAAGGATTGAAGGGTATCGAGAAAAACACCCCGGACTATCTAGACAGTTTGGAAGAGGGCAGTTTCCTGCCGACACAAGGCAGGCTTTTTGCCGCGTTTTCCCTGCCGATGAACAAAGTCCGTTATATCCTGATCGGGGAAGGTCCCTATCCACGGGAAGCCAGCGCGTCAGGCTACTGCTTCATGGATGCTGCCGTCCAGGACTTGTGGGCGGAAGAAGGTCTGTCGAAGCCGGTCAATCGCGCGGTTTCCCTGCGGAATTTCATCAAGATGCTGCTGGTCGCAGATGAAAAGCTCCAGCCGGACGATACCGGAAAAACGGCGATGAAACGGTTTGTCAATGACAGTCTGAAGGCTGACAAGACTTTCATCCAGACCGGTCAGGAACTGCAATCAAACATGCTTGACAAGGGTTTCCTGCTGTTGAATGCCGCACTGGTTTTCCGTCAAGGTGTGCCTGCCGCCAAAGAAACCCGGTACTGGCAGCCGTTCCTGAATACCGTATTGGAAGCATTGGCAATACGTCAGGCAGGGCAGGCGCAGCCTGTAACATTGGTACTGTGGGGAAAAATGGCGGAACGGTTCCAGTCTCAGTTTGAGGGTACCAGTTACCGGATTGCTGTTTCAGAACATCCTTACAACTTGTCATTCATCGGGAATGCGGTCATGCAGGCGCTGTTTCAACCGCTGCATCTCCTGAAAAGACCGATGTAACGGTTGTCGCCCCATTGTCAGGGATTGTCAGGGAGTGTCCTGACTGATGATGCACGGGAAATGGTATCATTAACAGAGTTTTGTTTCTGGGAGAGAGGGGTTATGTCCGATATGCAGCTTATCCGCGCCAATGGCCGTCCATTGGATGCCATGCGGTCAATTGAATTCATCAGGAATTACACCAAATATGCCGAAGGTTCTGTCATGGCAGTGTTTGGGGATACCAAGGTTATTTGTACTGCCAGCATCGAAGAATCAGTGCCCCCTTTCCTGCGGGGCAGGGGACGCGGCTGGCTGACAGCGGAATATGGCATGCTGCCCCGTTCCACCCATACCCGGATGGATCGTGAGGCTGCCCGCGGCCGCCAAAGCGGCAGGACACAGGAAATTCAGCGGCTGATCGGCCGGTCCATCCGTGCGGCATTTGACCTGGACGCTTTCGGTGAACGGACGCTGAAGCTGGACTGTGATGTCATCCAGGCGGATGGGGGGACCCGTACTGCTTCCATCAGCGGTGTCATGATTGCTGCTTATGATGCGTTTGCCCGCATGGTGGAAGAAGGCATCATC
>CAVERB010000016.1:8325-23741 GCA_963618105.1 Oxalobacter sp.
CATCATCGAAACCATTCCGCTCCGTCATTTTGTGGCAGCGGTTTCAGTCGGTGTCTGCGAAGGTTCTCCGGTATTGGACCTGGATTACCAGGAAGACAGCACTTGCGATACCGATATGAATATCGTGATGACTGAAAATGGGGATTTTGTCGAAATCCAGGGAACTGCAGAAGGTAACCCATTCTCCAGCCAGAACCTGATTGAATTGCTTGACTTGGCGAAGAACGGCATCTCTGAACTGATCCGTATGCAGAAGCAGGTTTTGGGACTGAGCTGAGGGCAGGGCAATACCATGGCAGCAAAGATTGTCCTAGCTTCCGGTAACAAAGGGAAGCTCCGCGAATTCCGGCAGATGCTGGAACCGATGGGGTATGAAATCCATCCACAGTCTGAATTCAATGTCACCGAAGCAGAAGAACCGTTCGGCACATTTGTTGAAAATGCGCTGGCGAAAGCCCGTCATGTCTCACGGCAGACTGGCTTGCCTGCGATGGCGGATGATTCCGGTATCTGTGTTGAAGCGCTCGGTGGCATGCCGGGAGTGCACTCTGCCCGTTATGCTGGCGATCCTAAATCAGATGACCGGAACAACCAGAAGCTGATTGCAGACCTTGCTGGCATGGAAAACCGTTCCGCCAATTACTATTGCGTTTTGGTCTATGTCCGTTCGGCCGATGATCCGCAGCCCATCATTGCCGATGGCAGATGGGCAGGCATCGTCATTGATGAACCAAGAGGGGAGAATGGTTTTGGGTATGATCCTTACTTCCTGATTCCGGAATTTGGCAAAACCGCAGCAGAACTTCCGCCTGAAAAAAAGAATGCCTGTTCCCATCGCGGCAAGGCATTAAAAGCGCTGATGGAGAAACTGGCATGAACCATGAGCAGCCTGTCAAATTCAGACGAGGGAATGACGTTGTCCCTGTTTTTGACAACCTGCCGCCGCTTGCCCTTTATATTCATATCCCATGGTGTATTCGCAAATGCTCTTATTGCGACTTCTATTCCCATCGTCTGATGGGGGAACTGGATGAAGATGCGTATATCGTAGTGCTTCGACGCGATATTGAACAATCGCTGCCTTTGATCTGGGGCCGCCGGATCATCAGCGTATTCATCGGCGGGGGAACCCCAAGCCTTTTCTCAGCTGCTGGGATTGATAAGCTGCTGGCGATGGTCCGTTCGCTGTTGCCGGTTCTCCCAGATGCCGAGATATCAATGGAAGCCAATCCCGGCACCTTCGAGACCGAGAAATTCAAAGCCTACCGCGAAACAGGCATCAACCGGCTATCCATCGGCATCCAGAGTTTCAACCCGGACCATCTTCAGGCACTGGGCAGAATCCATGGCAAGGAAGAAGCATTGGTAGCAGCACAGACTGCCCGGAAATACTTTGACCAGGTCAACCTGGACCTGATGACTGGTTTGCCAGGGCAGACACTGGAACAGTTCCAACAGGATGTCCAGACAGCGGTTGACTGCGACCCGACACACCTTTCCCTCTATCAACTGACCATCGAACCGAACACCCCGTTTGCAGCTCGTCCCCCCGTATTGCCGGATGAAGACATCCTTGAAGCAATGCAGCAATGGATGGAACAGGCATTGCCAGGAATGGGCTTCCAGCATTACGAAGTCTCTGCATGGGCAAAAGAAGGCTGTCGATGTAAACACAACAGCAATTACTGGCTGTATGGCGATTACCTGGGCATCGGTGCCGCAGCCCATTCCAAAATCACCTTGCCGGATGGAAAAATCATCCGCCGGATGTGTGTGCGGAATCCTGATGCTTATATGAAAGGCGATGAAGCCGGTAAAACGCCTTTTGAAGAATCCTTTGAAGTGTCTGTTGAAGACCGGCGTTTTGAATTCATGATGAATGCACTGCGGTTCGTCAACGGTTTCCCGACACGCCTGTTTGAAGAACGGACAGGGCTTCCGCTGGCTTCCCTCAGCGACCCCCTGCAACTTGCCGAATCCAAAGGGTTGCTGAAAGTCACTCCTACCACAACTTGCCCAACTCCGTTGGGTATGCGCTTCCTGAACGACCTTCAGGAAATCTTCCTGCCGGATTGAATCTCGTTATATCTTGTAATAAGTTGATTATATTCAGTCAGTTATAGGTGGTATTTTACTTTAATTATAAAATTATCAGAACTTGTGGGTGATGCCTATCTGCCAGCTGGTAACGGTATCATGTCCTGTACGGAGGTCAGGGTAATAGGTGTTGTAGGCGATTGATGCCATTTCATCGTCTGCATCAAGGTAAGAGACGTTTGCATACAGTGAAGTCCGTTTTGACAGGTCATAGGTATAACCCAAGGCATATTTGTTTGCCTTGCTATCCTTGCCGTATTCAATCTTGCCATGGTTGTAAGAAGCATTGACGGTATGCGGACCATGCTTGTACTGCAAACCGACAATCACATTCCTTTCATTGATGGAATGATCCAGCCCATTGAAGATATCGACCGCCGCATCTTCTCCCAGTCCATTGAATGCTTGGATGGATACAGACTCATAGCCCGCTGAAACCTTTAGGCTTCCCCAGCTTGCGTCAGAAAATGTGTAGGCAGCACCAAGGTTCCATTTATAGGAATCGTTGGAATCAACGATTTTTTCGTAATTGCCAAGGATATCAAGGCTACCATTGTTATACCTGGCACCAATGAGCCAACCATCGTTGTCGATATGGTATTTGTTCAGGTAATCTCCGCCGAGATCACGTGACCTGGAATTTGTATTATCTCCAAGGGTATAAGCCAGGCCAAAGCTGAAGCCACTCCAGTTTGGGCTGTCATAACGGATGGTATTTGCATTGACCTCGGAATCAACCAAGGTATAAAGACCCGCACTGACACCGTTTTGATGGAAAGGGTCAAGGATGCGGTAGTTTTCGATGGCGGAAGGTGTGGATGTTGCGGCTTACCGCAAGCTGACGGATGCTATCCATAGTCAAGGTGCCGCTGTGATTGCACAGGTCAATCATGCCGGTGCCGATGCTTTTGACAGCAGGCTGCCAGTGATTTCTGCTAGTGCTATCCGTCTTTGGCGGAGTGAGTTTCAGGCTCAGGCAATGATGCTGGCAGAGATTGAACGTGTTAAGAACTGCTTTGTCAATGCGGCGGTGCAATCCAAAGCGGCTGGATTTGATGGGGTGGAAATTCATTCCGCGCATGGGTATCTGTTAAACCAGTTCTATTCGCCTTTAACGAACCTCCGGACGGATGCTTACAATGGCTCCAGCATGGAAGGGCGTACCCGCCTGCATTGTGAAATTATCCGTGCAGTGCGTGAAGCGGTCGGGCAGGATTATATTGTCGCCATCCGTTTTGGTGCCTGCGATTATATGAAGGGTGGCAGTCAGATTGCGGAGATTCCAGAAGCCGTTAGCCGTTTTGTCAGTGCCGGGGTTGACCTGGTTGATATTTCTGGCGGACTGAATGGCTATATGGTGCGTGGCGCTTCCCACCCCGGCTGGTTTGCTGAACTCAGCCGTCCAGTCAAGGAAACGGTCAATGTGCCTGTTCTGCTGACAGGCGGTATCCAGACTGGGCAGGATGCAGAGCGGCTGCTGCAAGAAGGGGCTGCTGACCTGATCGGGGTCGGGCGTGCGATGATGCAAGATGCCGGCTGGTCTGAACGGGCACTTCAGGGCTGATAATGACAGGGAATTACCAGCTGGTGTATTGGACATGATGAAAAAAATCATTGCTTTTCTGGTAATCCTGTTGATGGGGTTTCTCATGACAGCGTGCAATGCAAGACAGCCATCAGCGTCCAAGGAGATGGCTGTCAATCAGGAAAGGAGCAATCAGAAAATGGCTTCCCATGGGAATACGGCTCAGGCAACATCGTTTGTACCGGTGGACAAAGCCATCCGGAAGATGGCTCTCTGCACCGGCGACCTGTGTTTTACCTTTGATGCTGTAGACAATGAGACGATCAGGGCATTGGCAAAGCGGTTCCCGATAAAACTCAAGATGTTTGATCTGAATGGCAACGAGAAATATGCGTATCTAGCTGAGCAGCTTCCTGCAAAGGCAGAAAATGTCGGCAGGATAAAAGCTGGGGATATCATGCTTTTCGGGGACAACTGCCTGGTGGTTTTTTATAAGGATTTCGAGACATCATACCACTATACCCGCATCGGTCATATTGAGAACAAGTCATTGCTTGTGAAAACCTTGGGAACTGGCGATGTTGAGATGGTGTTAGGTAGGTAGTGAAAACGGCTGGAGGTTATCCAGCCGTTTTTGTCATCAGAAGAGGAATCCTATTCTGTGGTGATGGCGATTTTCAGGACACCATCTCGGGCATTGGCAAACAGGTCATAGGCTTCTTCAATCTGGTCCAGTTTGAAGCGGTGAGTGACCAGCTGCTGGGTATCGACACGGCCGCTTTGGACGACATTGAGCAGACGGCGCATCCGTTCTTTGCCGCCTGGGCAGAGAGTGGTGACGATGGCTTGATCTGCCAGACCAGCAGCAAAAGCATCGCCAGGCACAGTAACGCCGCCAGAATAAACGCCGAGACTGGACAGGACACCGCCTGGTTTCAAGACCCGCAAACAGCTTTCAAAGGTACCTTGTGTGCCCAATGCCTCAATGGCAACATCAACGCCTTGTCCATCAGTGATTTTCATGATTTCATCGACCGGATTTTTCTCATGGAAGTTGATGGTGATATCTGCGCCCATTCGTTTTGAGATTGCCAGCCGTTCTGGAATGCCGTCAACCGTGATGATTCGGGTAGCGCCTCGCAGTTTGGCGCCTGCGGTTGCGCAAAGACCAATAGGGCCTTGGGCAAAGACGACCACGGTATCCCCAATCTTGACCCTGCCGCTTTCCGCACCGGAGAAGCCAGTACTCATGATATCCGGGCACATCAATACCTGTTCATCAGTCAGGTCATCCGGGATGGGTTCCATATTTGCCATGGCATCAGGAACCAACAGGTATTCTGCCTGACAACCATCAATGGTATTGCCGAATTTCCAGCCACCAATCGCTTTCCAGCCATAGGCTCCCAGCCCGTTATTCCCGCATTGGGATGAATGGTTGTCCAGGCAGGCATAACAGTGCCCACAAGGAGTAATGGCACCGACAATGACACGTTGACCGATCTGATAGCCTGTCACACCCGCACCCAGTTCAGTGATGATGCCAACAGGTTCATGTCCGATAATCAGCCCAGGACGAACAGGGTATTCTCCTTTAAGGATATGGACATCGGTGCCACAGATGGTGGTTGTCGTCACTTTGATGACGGCTTCACCAGGACCGGCTTTAGGAATGGGCTTTTCATCAAGGATAATCTGCCCAGGTTTGACAAATACGGCAGCTTTCATGGTACGCATAGATTTCCCTCCATCTCAAATCCCACGATATGCAGACAAACAATGATGCCTGCACGCAAAAGACCAACAGGGGCATGCTGCGTTTCAGCTTTTATCGGTATCCCGGTTGAAAACCGAAACAAAACCAATGCCTTCAAAGATAGGTTACCCTTCGTTATCCCATATGTCTAGGGGAATATCCTTTGATAGCATGGGTTCATTCTGCCATGCTAGGTGGCTCAAGGATTTTCAGTCCTTTTCTCCATCTGCTTCTTCAATATCTGTATCAACTGTATCCAGCCCAAGCAGGGGAGTGCTCTGGTTGGCGGGCAGTTCTTCAACAGAACGCAGACGGCGATCCATGGCACGGGTGCGTACCTCAGCTTTCTCAATGTTTTTCGTGACCTTCTCAAGCGCTTTTTTCGTATTTGCCAGAACATCACCAAATTTGCCGAATTCGGTTTTGACAGCCCCCAGAATTTGCCAGACTTCTGAAGAACGTTTTTCGATGGCGAGCGTCTTAAAGCCCATCTGGAGGCTGTTCAACAATGCTGTCAGGGTAGAAGGACCGGCAATGTTGATGCGGTATTTGCGTTGGAGGCTGTCAGCCAGTCCCGGGCGTCTGACGGCTTCGGCATACAGCCCTTCTGTTGGCAGGAACATCAGTCCAAAATCCGTGGTGTAAGGGGCGGACAGGTATTTTTCAGAGATGGTTTTGGCTTGGGCATCCAATGCAGCTTCCAGTTCCTTGCTGGCAGAAGCCACGCCTGCGGCATCGCCTGTTTCAGAAGCCTGGACAAGCCGCTCATACTGTTCTTTCGGGAACTTGGCATCAATCGGCAACCAGACAGGCGCATCAAATTCGCCTTTCCCCGGCAGCTTGACGGCATATTCGACAAAAGCGCCAGAGCCAGGGATGGTTTCGACATTCTTTTCATATTGCCCGGCTGTCAGCATCTGCTCAAGAATCATGCCAAGCTGTACTTCGCCCCAGGTGCCACGGGTTTTGACATTCGTCAAAACTCGTTTCAGATCGCCGACACCCTGAGCCAGTTGAGTCATTTCACCAAGGCTTTTATGAACGTTTTCCAGACGTTCAGAAACCAGACGGAAAGATTCGCCCAGACGCTGCTCCAAGGTGTCATGCAATTTTTCATCCACTGTCTTGCGCATTTCTTCGAGTTTGGCAGCGTTTTCCTGCTGCATCTGGGCAATCTTGGTTTCCAGCGTGTTCCGTACTTCAGTGATGCCTTTCCGGTTAGCTTCCGCCATCACGTTCAATGATTCCTGAACGGATTGCTTCAGGTTGCTGATGCTGTCTGTCTGTTCTTTTCGGGCTGTTGTAGCAGTATCGGTGAGGGATTTCCGCATGGTTTCCAATTTTTCATCATTGGTGGCAGTCAGTTTTTCAAGGTTGGCAGCGAAAGTGCCCAGTTTTTCCGCATTGTCAGTCTGGAGGGAAACAATCTTGTCTTCCAAGGTCTGACGGATATCGTTAAGCCGGTTGGTGTTGGTGGTTGTGATGTTCTGAAACGATTCATGGATGGCAGTATTCATCTGTCCCAGGGTGGTCTGTTGTTCCTGCCGTGACTGCGAAACCGCATTTGACAAGGATTCACGCATTTGTTCAATCTTTGCGGTGCAGGTTTCCTCAAAGGCTTTCAGTTTCTGGTCTTGGGCAGATAACTGTCCGTTCACGACCTGCTGAAAGGTTGCCAGCTGTCCGGCAAGTTCAACCCGGTTTGCCCTAGATTCAGTCTGTAGATGCTGCTGCATCTGTTGAATGATTTCTGACTGGACTTTCTGAAGGGCGGTTTCAGAGAGTCTGTTGCCGGACTGGCGGATCAGCATCAGAATGAGAACGATCAGGAGGACAAGGCAAAGACCTGACAGGATGATTGGAATAATAGACATAGCTGCTTCCATGGCGAAAATATTGAAACCTTAATAGTCTCATATTGCAGTGTCTAATATAATGCAGTTTTACTGTATTTCCTGATTTTGTGCGATATAAATGGCGATGAAACCGACAATGCTGGCGAGGTTGGAAAACCTGTTCAACCGATTGACAGAAATCAATGAACTTCTGACGCTGCCGGAAGTTATTTCCAAGCAGGACAGTTTCAGGAAACTGAACAAGGAGCATGCAGAACTGTCACCTGTTGTCGCATTGTTCAATGAATACCAGCAGGTTTCTTCAGATATCGAGACAGCACGGGAAATGCTGACTGATCCGGAAATGAAAGCCTTTGCCCAGCAGGAGATTGATTCCGGTGAGGAACGGTTGCTCGGTATTGAAAATGAGCTCCAAATCCTGCTGTTGCCGAAAGACCCGAACGATGAAAGGAATGTCTTTTTGGAAATCCGGGCGGGGACCGGCGGTGATGAGTCTGCATTGTTTGCAGGAGACCTGCTTCGGATGTACATCCGTTATGCGGAAAAGCATCGCTGGCAGGCAGAAATCGTTTCTTCCTCAATGTCTGACCTGGGGGGATACAAGGAAGTCATTGTCAGACTGTCTGGCGATAGTGTCTATTCGCGGCTGAAATTCGAGTCTGGCGGGCATCGTGTCCAGCGTGTGCCGGTGACAGAAACCCAGGGGCGTGTCCATACTTCTGCCTGTACAGTAGCGGTCATGCCAGAGGCTGATGATGTCAGTGATGTGCAGATCAATCCGACAGAAATCCGCATCGATACTTTTCGGGCGTCTGGCGCAGGGGGACAACATATCAACAAGACCGATTCTGCAGTCAGAATCACGCATCTGCCGACAGGGATTGTTGTGGAATGTCAGGACGATCGGAGCCAGCATAAGAACAAGGCACATGCGTTGCAGGTGCTTGCCGCCCGTATCAAGGACAGACAGATGCAGGAACAGCATGCGAAAGAGGCGGCAGAACGGAAAAGCCTGATTGGTTCCGGCGATCGCAGCGAACGCATCAGGACCTATAATTTTCCACAGGGGCGGATGACTGACCATCGTATCAATCTGACGCTTTACAAACTGGAATTCATCATGGATGGTGATCTGGATGAATTGCTTGATGCACTGATAGCGGAAAGACAGGCGGAACTGCTGGCGGCAATGGGCGAGAACCTCTAAAGCAGGATATCCGTCGATGACCTTTGATGAAGTGAATGGTGATGAAACCGCGTAATTTGCTGTTGGCAATCAGTATCCTTTGCGCTGGGTTTATTCTGGTGGCATGGTATCTGCAGGTCTTCAGGATGGAACTGCCTTGTCCGCTCTGTGTGCTTCAGCGGTATGCGTTCATCCTGATCGGCTGCTTCTGCCTGATGGGAGCTGTTTTCCGAAAGGTCAGACTGTGTTCACTCCTCGGATGCGTCACATCGTTGGTTGGTGTGTATCTGGCAGGCTATCAATTATGGGTGATTGCTCATCCATCCATCCAATGTGGCAGGGACAAACTGGAAGAGATGGTCAACAGTATTTGGCTGGCAAAAGCTGTGCCTGTCCTGTTTAGGGCAGAAAGCCTTTGCAGTGATGTCCCGGATGCTTTTATTGTCCTGAATCCGCCGCAGTGGGCATTGATCTGGTTCGTGATTTTTGCAGTGGTCTTGTTCAGACTGGCGCGGCGAGGTGGCTGATTGAGAGATTTCAGGGAAGTAGCCAAAACAGGCATGACGATTGATGACCTGTTCAAGGCAGCCTGTTTTGATGCGTTGGAGCTGCGGATACTGATTGAGCAGGCGGTTGGTCTGTCACGTATCCAGCAGATCACTCAGTCAGACCATATTCTGACGGAAGGAGAAGCCCGGAAACTACAGGCATTGCTGGAACGCCGCCAGGCCGGTGAACCGATTGCCTATATCACTGGAGAACGGGAATTTTTTGGTCTGCGGTTCCATGTATTGCCCGATGTTTTGATTCCGCGGCCAGAAACAGAATTGCTGGTTGAACTGGCATTGAAAGTTTTGCCTCAAGGCGGTCGGGTTGTTGACATGGGGACAGGTTCCGGAGCGATTGCTGTGGCATTGGCACATGAACGCCCTGATGTTGTTGTGACAGCCACGGATGTTTCACCGGCGGCTTTATCGGTTGCCAGCGCTAATGCTAGGCGGATGCTTGGGGATGACAAAAAAATCCGTTTCTTGGCAGGAAACTGGTACGATGCCTTGAAAGCAGATGCGTCTTTTGATCTGATTGTGTCCAACCCTCCCTATATCCACCATGAGGACGAACATCTTGAGCAGGGTGATTTGCGTTTTGAACCGCAAGGTGCTTTGACAGACTTCAAGGATGGATTATCAGCATTGGCTGTCTTGGTAAAGGGGGCTCCCCGTTTCCTGAAAGCCAATGGTTGGCTGCTGATGGAGCACGGTTATAATCAGGCGAAGGCTGTCCGGCGGATGCTGACCCAACGGGGCTTTTTGTCAGTGCAGAGCTGGCGTGATCTGGCTGGCATTGAACGGGTCAGCGGCGGATACTGGCAAAAGAAAGCAGTCAAATAAAAAGATTGGTTTTGTACAGACAAGAGGAAGCAATGAAAAATATCGTGATTCTCATTTCAGGGCGTGGCAGCAATATGCAGAATATCGTCCAGAAATGCAGGCAGGAAAAATGGAACGCCAACCTTGCGGCGGTCATCAGCAACCGGGCAGATGCGGCGGGATTATCCTTTGCTAGGGAGCAGGGTATTCCGACAGCGGTTGTTTCCCATAAGGATTATCCAGATAGGGAATCGTATGATATTGCATTGATGGAAGCCATTGATGCTTATCAGCCGGATGTTGTTGTCTTGGCTGGGTTCATGCGTATTCTGACAGCAGGTTTTGTGGCGCATTATCAGGGACGTTTACTCAACATCCATCCGTCATTACTGCCGA
This sequence comes from Oxalobacter sp., assembly GCA_963618105.1. Classification (GTDB taxonomy): domain Bacteria; phylum Pseudomonadota; class Gammaproteobacteria; order Burkholderiales; family Burkholderiaceae_D; genus Oxalobacter. The sequence continues at coordinate 18,512 of CAVERB010000016.1, forward strand.
ACTTCCGTGGCCTGCATACCCATCAACAGGCGATCGACGCAGGTGTCAGGGTACATGGTGCGACAGTCCATTTTGTGACAGCTGAGCTGGATGGCGGTCCCATCATTGCCCAGGCAGTAGTGCCTGTTTTGCCGGATGACGATGAGGATACCTTGGCGGACCGTGTCCTTGCACAGGAACACCGGATTTACCCGCGTGTCGTCAGATGGGCGGTTGATGGGCTTGTTTCCATGGATGCAGAGGGTAAGGTGGTGCTGGCACCTGAAGTAATTGGGTCATTGGGATTTGTCCTGACAGGGGGAGGTTTATGAAACTGGCGCCTTTGGTACTCAAGCACACCGAACAGGTCCTGAAAGAGGTCTTGCAGTTCAAGGGACCGGCGGATGTCCTGATTTCCCGTTATTTCCGGAACCATGCCAAACTGGGAATGCGTGAACGGGGTGCGGTTGCTGAATCGGTTTACCGGGTATTGCGGAATCGGCTGGTCTATAACAACCTGGCGGAATCAGGGCAGGGACCGCAAACCCGGCGGCTGGCATTGCTGGGATTGTCGGATATCTATGGGATGGATGCGTTATCAGGACTGACGGACAGCGAACAATCCTGGCTTAAGCATATCCAGACGATCGACCGGGAACAGCTACCCGCCAGGCTCAAGGCAAACCTGCCCGAATGGCTGTATAACCGTCTGGTTCAGCAGTATGGTGAAGCGGAAACCCGCCAGATAGCGGATGTGCTGAACACGCCAGCGCCTTTGGACCTTCGGGTCAATACCTTGAAGAACAGCAGGGAAGATGTCGTCAATGTCCTGAAAACCGTGCCGGTAGATTGTGAAATGACACCATACGCGTCTTCTGGCATTCGCCTGGCGAAGAAAATCACGCTCCAGAACATGCCGCTGTTCAAACATGGTGGTGTTGAGGTTCAGGACGAAGGCAGTCAGTTGCTTGCTCAGATTGTCGGTGCGCGGCGCAGCGAGCTGGTGGTGGATTTCTGTGCAGGAGCAGGGGGAAAGACCTTGGCATTGGGCGCATCGATGCGTAATACCGGCAGGCTTTATGCGTTTGAAGTTTCTGAAAAGCGGCTGTCCAACATGAAGCCCCGCCTTGCACGGAGCGGCTTGTCCAATGTTCACCCTGTCAAGATTGCCCATGAACATGATGCCCGGATCAAACGGCTTGCCCGGAAAGCGGACAGGGTACTGGTTGATTCCCCTTGCAGTGGACTGGGAACGCTCCGCCGTAATCCTGACCTGAAATGGCGGCAGACAGAAACAGCCATTGCGGAGATGGCTGCCAAGCAGCGTGAAATCCTGGCATCCGCAGCCCGTCTGGTGAAGGTTGGCGGACGGTTGGTCTATGCAACATGCAGCTTGCTGGAAGAAGAGAATGAAAAGGTCGTTGCCGATTTTCTTGCCAACGATCCCCGTTACCAGCTTGTCCCGATGCATCAGGTACTTGCTGAAGCAAAAGTTGACCTTGAGATGGGCGATTACCTGAAGTTGCTGCCGCATAAGCATCAGACCGATGGTTTTTTTGCTGCTGTACTCGAACGCAGGGAATAGGCAGCCTGAAAATCCTGTTTTCAAAGCAATGGCACTGTCAGGAAGGCAGTGCCATTGCTGTTGATGACCAGGTGATTGATAGAACTAGGCAACAGCATGGATTTCTCAGGAAATATCGATGAAAATCGAACGATGTTTTTCGCATGGATGATAGAATAACAAGATGTTGCCGATAAGCCAGACGTTCAGGGAGAAAATGGCAGTAGTATCTGCCTGAACGGGGCTTTTTTCATGGTACCTGCCCGGTTAAACGCTTTCAAAAACGATATGGCCGGATGCTCGTTGACGAAATCCGCCATAGCACCATTTATAGGGAGATGCTTATGATCCTTGGCATTGATGTTGGGGGTACGCATACCGATTCGGTCCTGATGCAGGGCCGGACGATTATCCGTAAATCCAAAGTGCTGACTGATAAGGAAAACATTCTCAAGTCTGTGCTGATGGCGACTGAAGCCGTCGCAAAACCTGAAGACCTCAAGAACCTGCAGCGTATTGTTCTGTCAACCACGTTGACAACCAATGCGGTTGTCCAGAACCAGCTGGACAATGTTGGCCTGATTGTCATGAATGGTCCTGGTGTTTCGCCGAAAGACCTGCCGCTGACAGAACTGGCGAATTATGTGACTGGCTATATGAGCCATCGCGGTATCGAGGCAGAAGCCCCGAATAACAGCGAACTGACAGGCCTTAAAGAGAAGTTCAAGAAAGACGGCATCCGGCATTTTGCCATTGTCGGCAAGTTCTCCACCCGAAATCCGGCTCATGAAAAAGAAGTCAACAGTGTCATGCAGGATCTGGCAGAACATGCCTCGCAGAGCCATCAGCTATCCGGTGCATTGAACTTCCCCCGTCGCATTTCCACGACTTATCTGAACGAAGCAGTCTGGGGACTCCAGCAGAAACTGGCGGATCAGCTGCGGGTCTATATGGACAAGATCGGCGTCAATGTCCCGTTATATATCCTGAAAGCAGACGGCGGCACGATTGATGTTGATTCTTCCCGTGAAACACCTGTCCAGACAATCCTCTCTGGTCCGGCAGCAACCATCATGGGTGTCCTGCCGCATGTGACGACAGAAAAAGATTCCATCTCGGTGGATATTGGCGGCACAACAACGGATATTGCCTTGTTTGCAGATGGTGTCCCGCTGCTGGAACCACAGGGCATCACCATTGAAGGGCACAAAACTTCTGTCCGTGGTCTGTTGACCCATTCCATCGGTGTTGGCGGTGACAGCCATGTCCGGGTTGAAAACGGCGTCCTGCTGCTGGGACCGGAACGCAAAGGGGCTGCAATGGCGTTCGGTGGACCTGTTCCGACAACGACAGATGCGTTGATTGTCCTGGGTATTGCTGATATCGGTGATAAGGCCAAGGCGATGGAAGCCATGAAGCAGCTTGCCGCTGATATGAACAGCACACCGGAAACTGTAGCCGATCAGGTGGTTAACCTGGCCTGTCAATTGATTGTTGACAAGGTCAATGCGATGCTGGAAGAAATCAACAGCAAACCGGTCTATACCATCCATGAACTGCTGGAAGGCAGAAAGATTGAGCCAAAAGAAGTGCTGGTTGTCGGTGGCCCTGCCCCTTATATGGCGGAACGTATCGGCAAGATGCTGGGCATTCCGGCAGTGGTGCCGAATGATTCTGATGTCATCAATGCCAGTGGTGCGGCAACGGCAAGAACAACCGTTGAGCTGAACCTGATTGCTGATACTGAAGCACAAGTCCTGAGTATTGCCGAAGAAGGCATTCAGCAGGATATTTCCAGACGATTTACCGTGGATGATGCGATTGCACTGGGTACTGAAAAACTGATTGCCCGTGCAAAACAGGCAGGTGCGAGAGATCAGGACATCGAAGTTGAAGTCGCTGAAAGCCAGGTCTTTAATGTGGTCCGTGGCTACTCGACCACTGGTAAGAACATGCGTGTCAGACTCCAGGTTAAACCGGGTCTGATCAAAGATGAATCAAAATAAAGAAAGGAGCCTTCCGTGAAAAAGAAAACAGGACTGGTTTTTTTCCCGGCATATGACTATGCGATTACGCCGACCCATCCAGAACGTGAAGAACGCCTTCTTTATACACAGGATCAGGTGGTGGAAGAAGGGCTTCTCGACTTTGACAATGTCAAGGAATACAAGCCTGACCTCGCAACACCGGCTGACATCAACCGTGTCCATTTCTGTGTGCCAGGCATTGATGAAATTGTCCATACCTCCCATATTATTTCTGTCGGCGGTACACTGACTGCCGCAGACAAGGTGATGACCGGAGAAGTGGATAATGCCTTTGCGCTGGTCCGTCCTTGTGGTCACCATTCCTTCCGGGTTGTTCATGGCAGCCGTGGTTTCTGTACGCTGAACATGGAAGCCATCATGATCGAGTATATCCGCCAGAAATACGGCGTGAAGAAAATTGCCGTGGTGGATACCGACTGCCATCATGGTGACGGTTCACAGGACATCTTCTGGCATGATCCAAACACCCTGTTCATCTCCATGCACCAGGATGGGCGGACATTGTATCCAGGTTCAGGCTTTCCGGATGAAGCCGGCGGTCCAAACGCCTATGGCACCATCGTCAATCTGCCAATGCCGCCGGAAACCTGCGAAGAAGGGTTCCTGTATGTCCTGGACAATATCGTCATGCCATTGCTTGATGACTTCAAGCCAGATCTGATTGTGAATTCGGCAGGGCAGGATAACCACTATTCCGACCCGATCACCAACATGAAATTCACTGCGCATGGCTATGCTGTCCTGAATGACCGCCTGCAACCGCATCTGGCCGTGTTGGAAGGCGGATATTCGATTGAAAGTGCGCTGCCATATATCAATACCGGTATCATCCTGGCGATGGCAGGGCTGGACTACAGCCATATCAAGGAACCGGATTACAGTGCTCGCGACCAGATTCAGTCACAGCATATCACCAGTTACCTGAGACAGCTGAAAGATTACACATTGGAAGCCTGGAAGAACAAGGAAGCATTGCGCCGCCGTGCGTTCCCTGACCGGCCATTCCACACCCGTAACCGCAGCATCTTCTACGATACCGACTATATCCGTGAAACCCAGACAGAAACCGTCAGGACCTGTCAGGAATGCAGCGGTGCAGTTGTCATCGAATCCAAGGCGGATACCGGTCGTCATAGCCGTATCAAGGCAGTCCATCTGCCTCGCCACTGCTGTAATGCCTGCCGTAAATGGGCGACAGAACAGTTTGAGAAAGGCCGTCAAGAAGGCTTTGTCCAGACATTCCTTCAGGACCGCGACAACGATACCTATACGGTTGAAGAACAGTAATCCAAACAGCTATAACCAACAAAAAGCCGACCATCAGGCCGGCTTTTTGTTTGGGATGAATACAACGACAAGGAGCAGGAAAATTTTCAGTATCACCCAATAAAACTGTTACAGGAAAAGCAAGATTAGGCGCATCCGCAACCCCCGCCACAGCCACAACCGCCATGGCACAGTTCATAATAAGCACCCGATTCATTCCTCGGCAATTCACCGAGATCAATGACAATACCAGTATGCCCGAAAGTCACAATATCGCTGCCCAGATAATCCTGCATCTGCTGCATTGCTTTATCACCGGTACAGTGGCAGGGGATCATCCAGTCCATATGCCAGTCTTTCATCGCTTCAAGGG
>CAVERB010000017.1:0-1476 GCA_963618105.1 Oxalobacter sp.
ACTGGCTATGTACTGAAAAACCAGCCAAATAACTTAGCTGTTCTCTATATTAAATTAATAAAAGCAAGGGATTATGAATAAGAAATGGCAATATTTCTTCATCTTGGGATTACCCGTTGATCCCCCGCCAAAGGCAGCAGACATCCAAAAAGCCATCTCAGAAAAGCAGAAAGAATGGTCACGGATCCTGAACAATCCCAAGAAGAAGGATACGGCGAAAAAATGGCTTGGCAAAATCAATGAAATGCGGCAACTGCTGCTGAATCCGAGCAGCAGGAACCAGCTGGCAGAACAGGCAAAAGCGTTCAGGCACCAGAAACAGCAGGAACTGGAACAGCTGTTGGCATTGAACTACAACTCCCCTTGGCTGACAGATGAAGACATCCAATACCTGCTCGCAAAATATCCTTATGGCTTCACCGAAACTGCCATCCGAGGGATGTACCGAGCTGTCCTGGCAAAACGGGGAAAAACGGCCAAACCGACCGGCAGCTACCCGAACAAACATTATCCGTCCGTCAACACCGCCTTATGGAACCAGATTCCCCTGATTGACAAAACCAAGGAAGCAAATATCCAGCAATCCCTGAAACTGGTAGAAGCCGAAGACCTCTATGATTTCCTGGACGGTTCCCGCCATGATGGCATCAACAAGCTCACACAGGTCATTGATGCCAAAGAACGCCAGCTGCGGGCATCAGCCATTTCAGACAGGAATGAAGCGGAAAAACGGCTTTGCGGTCATGCCAGGGATGTCTTTTCCACGGAAACAGAACGCCGGAAATACGACAACTTCATCACCTATTGCCGATGGCAGGACATCAACCAGAAAATCGATACCAACGCTGAAACCAATACCAAGGACAGCGTCCAAGCATCATTCCTGAAAAAACTGTTCCCGGAATTTCCAGCAGGAACCCGTTATGAAGATGCGGCAAAAGCGGTTTCCCTCTATTGCCGGTTCAAGGACTATGCCTTGGAAAACAGGGCAGTTTCCTGTGACAACTGCGGTGCCGATAACCGGCAAATCTTTTTCTGCGGAAAATGCCACGCACCGCTTTTTCCAGTGCCCCAACGTCAAGACAGACCCAGACCGGCTCCCCGAAGGACTACGAACCCAACTTCTTCCTATTCAAGTCCATATTCAAATAAAGGCACTGATGAAAATGATTATGGGTACGATTACTCAGAACCCCAACCACCAACGTCCAATCCTTACCGGAAAGAACGTAGTTCTGACCGTACAGAAAATTCTGGCAAACCTTCTAACAGTAGCAATGAAAAAACAGGTAAACCAACCTTCGGAAGTTGTCTGGTTGCGTTTGTCCTGCTCTGCCTGATTGCTTGGGGGCTTTTTAAGTTATTGCCTTATTTAGGGAACGCTTTAAGCGGGATAGGAGGTTTCATTGGCAGTGTATTTGGATTCCTTTTTAAATGGATAATCGCTCCTATCATTGTTTTTACGATTCTCGGCGC
>CAVERB010000017.1:1486-4429 GCA_963618105.1 Oxalobacter sp.
TGTATGGACAGGAGGGCATGTTGTAAAAGCATCAAACAGTACTATAAAAACTGTGAATGAAATATGGCAAAAAGTCACTGAAATTGGAATAGGAGCAAAAGATAGCACTATTGATATATCCAACGAAATCTGGCAAAGAGCCGTTGATGCTGGCCCAGTTTTACAAACAGCAATTTTAAAGGCTTATAACATCACAACATCTTCTGAAACAAAAGAAATCTTGAACGAATGCCAAGAAATCGCTGTGATTGTCACACGAATTTCAACTATTGTTCTTTCCGTCAATGCATTAGAAACCATTAAAAAACGGACTTGTCAAGGAACTGAATTAGGAAGTTCCATTATTCCTGGATATGGAACAATCATTGGTGCTACATTGGGTGCCGCATTCGGTTTATGTGAAGTTGCCTATAACCTTCTAAATGACCCTTCATTAAAAAAAGAAGTCAACTCCTTGTATCAGCATTGTGAAACTTTAGTTTTTCTTATCAAGAAAAACTACAATGTTGATATGTCCCCATTAGCGGCTGGCACTAAACAGTTATCTCCTATCCCCTCATCTGTATCCGCACATCCCTTTGTCAAAAACCCGAGACCGATAACCTTTGGCCCTAGATATGGATACTGACAATTTCTTCTTCATCCTGGGACTCCCTTTCTCTCCGGTGCCGGATACGGCAACGGTTGAGGAAGCCATTGCCAAGAAACAGAGTGAATGGTCCCGCCAGCTGAATAATCCCAGCAAGAAAGACAATGCAAAAAAATACTTGGCAGATATTGGGCCAATGCGGATGCTCCTCTTCAATCCTGATACAAGGGCAACCCTGGCACAACAAGCTCAGAACATCCAGCAAGAAAAGCTGTCTGAGATTGAAAAGAACCTGAAATTAAGTGTTTCTGGAGAAAAACTCTCAAAACAGGATATCAACTATCTGCTGAATCAATACAGGATCTATCAAATTACCGAACAGGATATCCAAAACCTGTACAAGAACATCCTGAAAAGCCGAAATAAAAAACAGAATACCAAAAGCCCTTTGGAAAAATTTTGGGACAGCATCGAACTACCCAACAAATTCCAGATGGATAATGTTGATGCTCAACTGAAGATTCTTGGCAAGGAAACGCTGTATGAATTCCTGAATATGCCGAAACAGACCGCTGTCCACAGGCTGATTGGCATATTGGATGATAAGGAGAAAACCCTTCGGGAATCTGCCATCACTGATCAGAATGAAGCTGGTAAAAAGCTATGTGGTTTTGCCCGTGATATCTTCTCTTCAGAGGAAGAACAAGAGAAATACGACAATTACCTTGACCTCAAAACATGGAAAGACTTTCACCAGCCGATTGACTTCAATGCCGACACCAACGAAAAGAATGTCGTGCAGGTTGATTTCTTGAGCAGGTTTTTTCAAGAACTCCCTGAAGGCACTGATTATGAAGAAATTGCAAAAGCGGTCTCCTTATATTGCCGTTTCAGGAAATATCGCATTGCAGATACGGAAATACGATGCTCACAATGCGGTACAGGTAATAGCAAGACTTTCTTCTGCAAAGACTGTTATAAACCACTGTTCTTCATCCCTGGAAACAAGATTGATAAGCCATTAAAGCCAATCCCTGAACCCGTTTCACCTCCAAAACCCTCTTATCCGCCAGAACGGGACGATGCCACAACTCCCCATGGCACATTGGCTAAGGCCAAAAGACTGTTATCAAATGTTGATAGCGGAAATAAGTCTGATAAAGCAGCCCAAGCTGCTCAATGCCTGCTATTTGCCGCCGAACATGGTTTAACCGAAGCGCAATTCGAATTGGGAAGACTGTACTTCCAAGGGAAAGGTGTTCCCAAAAATCAGCAGAAAGCATTTGAACTGTACAGTGAAGCGGCATGGAAAGGGTCTGCATCAGCACAATGCTGTCTTGGAATGATGTACGAAAAAGGTCAATGGATTCCTCAAAACTACCAGAAAGCATTTGAATGGTACGACAGAGCCGCCAAGCTGGGACATGCTGCTGCGCAATGCAATTTGGGATGCCTTTATAAGAATGGCCAAGGCGTATTGCAGGACTACAAAATGGCTGTTGACTGGATTTCAAAATCAGCCGAACAAGGGTACGCTGACGCGCAATACCAGCTTGGCAACATTGCCTTGACTGGATTGGACTCCGAAGAAATCAGATATGTCCGAAACTATAAGGAAGCCTGCGAATGGTACCGAAAGGCTGCAGAACAAGGACATGCCAAAGCCCAATACAACCTTGCATGTAGATATCAAACCGGTCAAGGAGTATCCCGTGATAAACAAAAAGCTTTTGAATGGCTTTTCAAATCTGCAGAAAATGGATTTGTTACTGCCCAAACCGATCTTAGAGAAATGTCTTTCCAAGATTCGTGGATTGCCAAAAACTGTCAGACAGCTTTTCAAGAAAATAAGATATCCGCTAAATCAGGTAACGCTATGGCTCAGTATAACCTTGGTTGGATGTTCTTTAATGGTATTGGGACTTATCCAAATACAGCGCAAGCTATGCAATGGTTGAGACGGGCTGCTGCACAAGGACACGAACTTTCAGAGCAATTAATCAATGAACCTTCTTCCAGACAAGAAAATTCGACTGAGCGGGAAGAATCTTCTGGAAGCGAAACGGATGAAGAAAAATTCGATGGTATAGCAAGTCGCATCGCAAAATATCTCTTAATAGGGGTTTCTGTTTTATGGGGAGTCTATGCCTGTTTTTTTCATAAACAGAAAACTCAAACAGCATCACACTTTATTCTTTCTTTCCCTATTGCATCAAGCAGAAATACCATACCAGCCATTACTGAAAATTATAACTTGACAGATAAAATCAATATGCCTGATAAAAAAACTTCGGATTAATACCTAAAAATCACTTAAAACTTAACCATATAGAAATTAAACTTAAGGGAAAACA
>CAVERB010000018.1:0-2381 GCA_963618105.1 Oxalobacter sp.
CCTCTTCATAATGCCGCCGGTTTCAATGCACAACAAGAGGAAGCAATGACAATGACACAGCAGGAAGATTTGGAAAAAAGTCTCTGTAAGTGGTTTGTCCTGTTCGCCCAGAAATCCAAACAGACCAGCAAGATGGCTGGACAGGCGCGTTTTTATCCCATTATTCTCAATTACAAGCATTCCCTGAAAAATGAATTTATCAAGGATATGAAACCGGCTGATGCCCAGTTTTCTGATGATTATTTTCTGGCAGTTGCGCAAAAAATGGTTGAGTCTGCACAAGCGCAGTTCGGGGAAGAAGAACCGACCATCAATCAAATTGCTTCTTTGTCTGCAATAGGCTGATTGCTGAAAGGCTGGTATCGAAAATATGGCCTGCACGAAGCAGGCCAAATCATTTTTCAGGAAATTTTTGTTATATCAAGGGTTTTCTGCATTTTCTTCCAGAACTTCCTCAATGGTTTCTGCCATGTTTTTTTCCACTCTGTCTGGAATGGCGGTTTTGTTCTTGGCAATAATCTGTTGGGCTTGCTCATCGTTTTGTTCCCAGCCGCCGCCCAGTGCGAGGAAGATGGCAATCTGGTCATCTGCCAGCTGCGCACTGGATGCTGCATAAGCCGCTTCTGCAAGGACATAAGTTCGTTCGGCATCCAGTTTCGAGAGAAAGTCGATGCGGCCATGTTTGTACAGGCGGTTGGTCTGGGAACTTGCCAGTGCACTCTGATCGCGTGCCGATTTCAGGGCTGCATTACGTTCCAGTTCCCGCGCATAGGTTGTCAATGAACTTTCGGTTTCCCGCAGGGCATTCAGGACAGTGGCGTCAAAACGTGCGTAAGCTGCCTGGGTATCTGCTTCTGCTTCTTTGATACGAGCTCTTGCCGTTCCGGTATCAGGAATCGTCCAAGTAATCAGCGGACCGACCCCCCAACGGTAAGCATTGGTCTCCCCAAAATCGGTCAGACGAGCGGTAATCCCGCCAGAAAGCCCCAGATTGATGCTGGGGTAGAGGTCTGCGGTCGCGACACCAATCTTGGCATTGGCAGCAGCAAGGTTTCGTTCCGCCTGCCGGATGTCTGGACGGCGGCGGATTAACTCTGCACCATCCCCGATGGGAATCGGCTGTTTCAATTGCGGAATCCGGTTGCATTGTCCGACCTTGCTAACTAATGCGGTCGGTACTTCGCCTGTCAGTACGGAAAGCCGGTAAAGTGCCAGCCGCTGCTGTGCCTGCAAAGGCGGGACTGTGGCACTCATCGATTCATACTGAGCTGCTACACGGGCGACTTCAATGACGGTTGAACGTCCAGCCTGTGCCAACTGCTGGGTAGTCCGATGAAAATCCTTCAACAGACCGACTGAATGCTGGGCAATCTTGATACGGTATGCTGAAGAACAAGCATCCGCATAGGCTTTGGCAGTATCTGCTGCAACGGTAATCTGCGCCAGGTCATAGGCGGCCTGTGCTGCCTCAGCAGAAGCACTGGCAGATTCAATGCCACGGGAGATCTTGCCAAACAGGTCCAACTGATAGGAAATATTGATGCCGGTATCGCCAGTCCATTTATCGGCGTAACGGTGCGGTACCCCATTGGCTGCTGCTGAAGAACGGCCGAATTTCGGCTGCGCTGACATATCAACCTGGGGGATTCTGCCCATTTCCACTTCTTCCAATACCGCACGGGAGCGGGCAAGGTTTGCTTGTGCGACGCGCAGGTCTGTGTTCTCTGCCAATGCTTTTTCAATCAGGCTGTTCAGCATTGGATCATCATACAATCGCCACCAATGGTCGGGCAGGGGATTCTGAGAAAATGCCTTGTTCTGACCAGATTCGAACGGTTCAGCGGTCTTGGTCTTGTTGACTACTGCATCATCCGGAATTTTGTAGTCAGGACCTACCGTCATACAACCCGCCAACGACAGGCTGCCCAAAGCTGCCAGCAGGACGGAAATCAATCTGTTCTTACGCATGACACTGTCCCTTTATTTCGTCTGCTGCTTATCATCAGAATCCTCTGAAGGGAGAATTTCTACGGTGACAGTCTGTCCGGAAATCAGTTTGACATCTTCCGGCAGGTTGTCAAAGTCAACACGGACAGGGATACGCTGAACCAAACGGACCCAGTTGAACGCCGGATTGATGTTCTGCATCAGTCTGCCGCCTGTCGTTCTTTCGCGGTCTTCGATACCACGAGAGATGCTGTTGACGTGACCTTCATAGACTTTATCATCAGCCATCAGTTTGATTTTTGCCTTGTTGCCTACTTTGATGCTTGGCAACTTGGTTTCCTCAAAATAACCTTCCACATAATAGGAATGACGGTCAACCAATGCCATCACTGCCTTGCTGGCATTCACATAAGAGCCTTCGCGCAGGTCTAGGT
>CAVERB010000019.1:0-5394 GCA_963618105.1 Oxalobacter sp.
CTGCAAGGTGTCTTGCAGCAGTTGAGCCGCTGATGCCACCACTGCCGATGATGAGAATCGGTGACTTTATGATGCTATTTGTTCGCACTTCGTTACTATTTGGAAACTAACAGTGCGATTATATGTCATATGTCTTCTCTACAGTACTATTTCTGCCTGTTTAATTTGAATCTTGTATAATCTTTCGTATTCTCTGTAATCGTTCCCTATAGAAATCATGAAAGGCATTATCCTTGCTGCCGGGAAAGGTACCCGACTTTATCCAGCATCGCTTCCCATTTCCAAGATTCTGTTGACGATCTACGATAAGCCAATGATTTATTATCCATTGGCGACGTTGATGCAAGCAGGCATCCGGGACATCATGATCGTGATGAATCCTTTTGATATGGATAACATCAAAAAGGTGCTCGGTGATGGTTCGCAGTACGGCATCCAGCTTTCTTATGCAGCACAATCTGTCCAACGCGGTATCGCAGATGGTCTGCTGATTGCTGAAGAGTTCATTGCGGGGGAACCTTGCGCATTGATCTTGGGGGATAACCTGTTTTACGGTATGGGTATGCCTCAATTGATGCGGAAAGCCATACGGACCAACGTTGGTGTTACCGTGTTTGGTTATGCTGTCAAAGATCCTGAAAGATTTGGGGTTGTTGCTTTTGATGAAAACAAGAAAGCGGTTTCTCTGGAAGAAAAACCGAAAAAGCCTAAATCAAGTTATGCGGTGACAGGCCTTTATTTTTATGACGGGAAAGCTTGTGAATATGCCAAAACGCTGACACCTTCTGCACGGGGAGAACTGGAAATCACTGACCTGAACAAGATTTATCTGGAACAGGGGACTTTACGGGTTGAACGCCTGGAACGCGGTGTTGCCTGGCTGGATACAGGAACACATGACGCTATGTTGCAGGCAGGGATTTTTGTGCAGGCAATGGAATTGAATACGGGACGCAAGATTGCCTGTCTGGAAGAGATCGCCTATGAGCAGGGTTTTGTTTCTGCCAACCAATTGCTGGATTATCTGAAAGATTTCAAGGAAAACGGGTATTACGACTATATCCACAATATTGTCTTACAGGACACGCAAATGCCAGACTAGCGTCACGATATCTGCGCTTTGATTGATTTCACTTGGGGAACACCAGATACGCATTGTCTTTTTTCAGATTCTTTTCACCTCTGCTGCATCATAGATGAGTGTTTTCAAACATTACCTGATCGCTGTTATTTCTGGTATCTTGACACTGATTGCCATAGTGTTTGGAGGTATCTGGCTGACGGTGGAATCCACTGTCAAAACACCCTGGGCATCCTTCTCCCATTGCGTTTTTCCTTTTTGCCATCCTGATATGGATTGCTCTTTTTATTTGTTATCTGATCATTGATTTTTTCTGTGTCAGGAAGCTACCCAACCATCGGGGCAGGCATTTCTTTTTTGGCATTCTTGCTTATATCGCTTCCGTGATATTGCTGGTGCTGTTGTCGGCAGTTCTTTGATAACGAATCAGTCCCCGAAATTCAGGTCAATGCAGATGACGCAGTTGATGGTTTCCGCCATAGTCCCCGACGCCACCGGTTTTTGTCCCCGTCCGCCAACCTGCTCGCCATTGGTATATCGGTCTTCAATGGTAATGACCTGCTCTCCGCAATCACTCTTGGCGCGGATAACAGTAATATTTTTACTATCTTCAACTTTCAGCCAAACTTGACCTGTTGCATTCTTGATGGTGTTTTCCGTAATTGTGTAGTCACTGGTATGGATGGAATAGGTGGTATCGCCAACCTGTTTGACAGGCAGCCACTCCCCTTCCTGTGCTGTGGCAGGCATCGTGACAGCAAGGATACCCATAGCAAGCATTAAGCCAGTCATTCCTTTTTTCATTGGTTCCGATATTTCCTTTTGTTTTAGCAAGATGGTCTGGATCAGAGTTCAAGGGACTGCTGCCAGCATCGGAAAACTTCGTGCTGAAGGTCAGGAGAGAATACATCTTCCCAGGTATATTCAGCATCCTCAACCGCTTTAAGCCGGTCGACGACACAGGCCCGCAGAGGATCAATCAGATTTTCAGTGACTGCGACAATCTTACCGTTTTGAAAACGGATAAGTCCACGGTCATACTGTCCCCCAAAGAGTTCCCGTTCATCCGGCCGTGCATAGTAATCGAATGGATCACGCTTGTAATCCCTCGGCGTATAGGCAAGGAGACGGATATCGAATACATCATTTTCTTCCGCCTTGTTGAAGCCTTGTTCAAAAGCATGTTCCAAAGCAGAAACGATAGCACTGCCATGAGAATCAAAGCGGTATTCCTGTTCGGGACGGGTCATTTCGCGGCCGATCAGAAATGGCCGTCCTGGATGTTCACGCATAGCCTTGAGGTGTGTATCCATCGGGCGGGTACGTTTGTTTTCCGGCACAGCATGAAATTCAAAGGCATCGCAGCAGACTATGTAATAGATATCTCCAACGAGCAGGAATGTCACATCAGGCAGCTTTGCCAAAGCTGCTTCAAGTTCTTCGCCTGTTAATCCTGTTTTTGCGGTTGCCATGGTGCATCTGTTGTCAAAGGACGATCCTAGTTCGTCATTATGGCAAAATTCAGGGCACTGTGTAGCGTTTTGACAGGATAGGCATTTTTTTCAAGAGGTTTTGCAGTTTGCTGCTGCCCTTGCGTTGACTCATGGCAACAATGCCGCTGTATGACAATCTTCTTTCATGCCACAAATTGGCAAGAGCCAGAAAAAATAGACCATTGGAACGGGATATGGTTTGAATATCCTGTTCATATCTTAATCATATCCTGTTATTCATTGTCCTGGTTGTATTGCACCACATCGGAATACTGGACGATGTGGAACTTGCCATTTTTGAAATTCAGCAGGAAAGATCCGGTCCAGCCATTCTCACCCAGCGCCCCTGCGAAATACAGTAATGTACTGTCCTTGGTGTAATGAAAATCCATATCCGACCAGATGCCCTCGCTGCCTTTCGAGAAAAAGCCGGTCATTGGTGCGATATCCAGGTCATAAATCCGCCCTGTTTTGACATCCACCAATATCGGGCTCAGGCAAGCCGTGCCGCACCCTGGCATCGCCAGGACATAATGCCCGCCGAAATTCACGCATCCCTTCAATGCCCGGCGCAGGTAGGTACGGAATCCATGACGAGGGTCTGAAATATCCTTGGCAATCGGTCCACGATAAACCGGCACCCGATAAGCCTGCGTATTGACTGATGGAAACCGTTCAATCAACGGTGCAACTTTCACTTTGGCACCAGCTGGCGGTGCCGCCTGATACTGTCCTGCCTGAACCTGCGCAGAAAACGGCAACAGATACAGACCAGCCAGCAATGCGGTTAGCAGGGATTTTTTCATCTTCATCTCTTATCCATCAAAAACCGACAAAACATTTGCCCCATGGTATCAGTTAATCTCTCAGACAGGAATGGTATCTCTGCTCTTTTCAAAGGTGCCAGGCAAGGTGATTGCTCTGCATGAACAGATGGTTTGACCTGTTCTCCCTAAAAGTCAGTGAGGAAACCAATGGCATTTTTAAGGGTAAGTTTTCTTGTTAGTTCTCCCTAAAAGTCAGGGAGGAAACAGCACTGGCTTTTTTCCCGCTATGATTCTCCGCAATATATAATATTTGTCACATATATCACGCTTTATCAACTGACAGTCATGACAGACTGTTCAATTTCTCTCTAACCAACGATGAAAGGCATCATGATGGATCTGAAAAAACTGTTTGCGACGGCAACCATTCCGGCACTGGCACTGACATTAGCTGCCTGCGGCGGCAAGAAAGAAGCGTCGAAACCTGCCGACAAACCAGCGGCAGCACTTGCCACCAAAGAGGTCGCTGTTGATGATGCAACTAAAGGGGTGCTGACTGCGGAATATAAGACCTATAATGACAAAAATGCCTGCTGGCTTGCCAAGACAGCAAACGGTGAATACTGTATGGTAGCCAACAAAGTCTCCACCTCTTTCCGTGACATGGCAAAAACAAGGCTGACTTATGTCATTCTGGAAAGCAAAGGCAAGATGGTTAATGGCGCACCAGATGCAACCACAGAAGGCGGTGTGGGACTTTTCCTGATTAACCAGGCAGACAACAGTATCGTTGCCAAGATGCCTTTTGCCAAAGCCTGGGACAAGGGGAATGTCAAACATACGCTGATGACAATGCCTGTCGGCAAGGAACTTGAAGGTCTGTATGTCTACGATACTGCGAAGAAAGATGACATTACAGAAATCCAGAAATTGAAGATATTTGGCTTGGACGGCAAAACCTTCCATCAGATGATGGATATTCGTCTAACCTGGTCGGATAAATCCAGCAAGACGGAATTCAACCGCTCCGGCACCAACATTACCTCTGAAGATACAGCAGCACCTGGCGAATATAAAACCATTATCCTGAAGACCGCTGGTTATCAGAAAGGCAAGTTCTTCGAAGAAAAGACTTTCACGGTACCGTTCAACAAGGCAAAACGCCAGTATGATGTACCTGCTGAATACCGCAAGCTCATGGGTGAATGATCAAGTCTGCCTTCCCTGCTGGTTTTCAGGGAAGGCATTTTCCGAATGACAAAAAACCATGAAAACAGGATTGCTGACACTATCCATTGCCATTGCCGCTATCAGCCTGACTGCTTGCGACGGAAAGAAACTGTCTGCTTATGAACAGGAACGGTTGAATTCCGCCAAGGTAATCCTGAAGATGGCATACGGTAATTTTGATGAGAAGAACCAGTGTGCTGTCGTTAACAGTCATGGCGTTGATTACTGCTTAGGTTTTGATCTGGAAACGGCACAAGGTGCTTCAGCTGACAAGGCATTCAACCTGCTTGCTTACAGCAAAGGCAGAATAGTCAACGGTACTTTCAAGCCAACCCATTACCAGACTGTCAATGCCCATCCTCAAGCCGATGAGGATGGCGTTTATGCTTTCTTCCGTTATGTCAAGAAAGACGGCAATTATATTGTCACCAATCAACTGGGGCCTGTTATGGCATGGGAAAAAGACAATGTCCATCGGAGCCATTACATTCTCAATGGTTCTGGCGGATCGGTTTTTCGGTTTGGCTGGTATACCTACCGTACTGTTCGCACCGCGGACAGGACAGTTGAAACGCTGAAACTTTATGCTCCAGAAAAAGCGAGCTTCAAGGTTTTCATGACATTAAACACTGTCTATGTTGACAAGGCTTCAGACACTAATATGCATGCCAGTGTGTACCCTAACGGAAAGCGTGACAAGGGAAATTACATGTGGCCGCTTGATATTACGGTATATGGTCGTTTCAACGGGAAAAATATTCCAAAAGAAGTTATTAAGGTAAAATACGATGCAGTAAAAAATACTTATGATATTCCGCTACGT
>CAVERB010000019.1:5460-19465 GCA_963618105.1 Oxalobacter sp.
CCGCTACGTCTTCGGAAGCTGATGGGCGGGACTCCCTCCTATGATAAAAATATAGAAGGGCTATCAGGTCTTGATGCCATATCCTCTTCATCGACAGAAAATAAACAGCATCCCTAACTTTTTATAAAAGCACAAACCCACGATAGTGGTTTTTACCGAGAACAGTCCAAGACTGTTACATTTTTCTAACTCAATCAATGAAAGACATCATTATGGAACTGAAAAAACTCTTTGCAATGGCAACCATCCCGGCACTCGCTCTGGTTCTGACTGCCTGTGGCGGCAAGAAAGACGCGCCAAAACCAACTGATAAACCAGCTGCTACTGCGGCTTCTAGTCCGATTGAAGTCACTGCACAGCAGTATTTTGCCGACTTCAAAAAGGACGCAAAAGCTGCTGAAGCCAAATATAGCGGCAAACCCATCAAATTGTCCGGCACTGTCAGGGACATCATGGATGGCACTCAAGGGATGAAGACTGATTCTGCTATCCTGATGGTTGGCGATCCTAAGGACGATATCTTGGGTAATGTCGCTGCAACAGTCACCAACGACAAGCTGGCAGAAATCAAGAAACTGAAAAAAGGCGACAAGATTACGGTTACCTGCACCGGTACCAATAATCCGGTTATGGCGCAATGTCTGAATTCAACCATTGTCAAATAAAAGATATTGCCCTAATAGCCATACTGCCAATCGAGAAACCGGCAGTATGGCTGTCCTGCCAAAACCAGAGAAAAGAACTGTCATGACCAGCACACTAGCATATTTATTGCTATTGACTGGCATCCAGAAAATCATGCAGCTTTCCTGTGAAAAGCCATCCATTGTCAGATGAGCATACCCAGATTGTCAGGGAAAATCCTTGTGACTGCCGGACATCTCTGGCAACCCTAATCATGCCCACATTGCCTTGAAATCAGGCGATAATAAACATACTGGGAATAATACCCTTCAGACAAGGAACCGCGTCATGAACACAACAGCTATCGGCGGCGCTGTCGCCATCATTTTGATTCTTTGCATCATTTGGTATGTTGTAGTCGGCAACAGCCTGATTCGATTGAGGAACTTCAAGGATGAAGCCTGGAGCGGTATTGATGTCCAGCTCAAACGGCGACATGACCTGGTCGGCAACCTGGTCAATGCCATCAAAGGCTATATGGTGCATGAAAAAGACCTTTTGACCGAAATCGCCGCTTTCCGTTCCCAGGCATCATCAGTAAGGGGAGTACAGCAGACGGCAGCTGCTGAATCACAGCTTTCCGGTGCCTTGGGAAAACTGTATGCCGTGATGGAGAACTACCCGGACCTCAAATCCAACCAGAATGTCATGCAGCTGCAAAATACGCTGACTGAATTGGAGGATGCCCTTCAGAAAGCCCGCCGATACTATAACGGTTGTGTCCGTGAATTCAACAACAAGGTTGAAATGTTTCCTTCCAGTATTGTTGCCAGCACCAAACGTTATACCAAGGCAGATTTCTTTGAACTGTCCAATGCTGCTGAACAGGCGGCGCCAATCGTCAATTTCTTCAAAGCTAATCAGAAATGCCCTTACTGCAACAGCGCTGTACCTGACCATATGGCAACCTGCCCGACTTGCGGCGCCAAACAACCGATTGAGGTCAAATAGCCTGAAAGAAAGACAGCACCATGGAAACATTCATGAAAACAACGCGGAGAATCTGGTTGACCATCTTCCTGATGGTGGTTTCCCTGTTTGCCATGGTGGTGTTGTCTCCTGCTCTTGCAGACGGAAAAGCCCCGTCCAGCAAAAGCGAAGCGACGCTCAAATGGGTGACGGATGAAAGCAACGGTTCGGAGGAGAAACAGACACTCCAATGGGTAACTGATGAAGAAAATACTGCCGGGGAAAAACAGCCCATCCAGGAGAAACAAACCGCCAAAACCCAATCTGCCCGCCAGGAACGGGGCAAATCACTTGACGAAAGGCTTAAAAGGGAACGTATTCTCAACTATGACATCGCTGCTGTCATCGACAAAGATGCCGTCATGACAGTGACCGAACGACTTACGTTCTTCGTTGAGAACCTTAAAATCAAACGCGGCATTACCCGAACTTACCCCATCAAGATGCGTGATGGCGAAGACGGTCTGTACAAATTCGGTTTTGATCTCCTTTCGACCAAACTGGATGGTATGGATGTTCCCTGCAAATCCAACGAAAAGGGGCTGATGATCGGCATGGCGATCGGTGATGCCAAGAAAACCGTTTCCAAGGGCATACACACTTATGAAATCGTCTATAAGACTACCGGTCATGTCCGTTCACTCGATGACCATGATGAAATCTATTACAACGCTGTGGGACTGGATGTGCTCTTTCCCATTGACAAGGCGACTTTCAGCCTGACCTTGCCTGATGGCACAAAACCCCTGCTGACCAAAGCTTATACTGGTAAATCCGGTGAACGGGGAGAAGATTATAAGATGACCGGTGAAATGACATTTGAAACCACTCGCACTCTCCGGCCACATGAAGCTTTTACCGTCGTTGTCGGCTGGCCAAAAGGCGTGGTAACGATGCCAGAACGGCCGTGGATCAATTCCCACAGGAACATCGCCCTGCTTATCATCATCGGGGTTGTCGTTGTCATCCTTGCCATTGGCTGGTTCTGGCAGTTTGCCCGCAACAAGATGGTTATCTATCCGATTTTCGACCCGCCAAAAGACTTGACACCCGGCAAAGCCGCTCATACCAACAGCGGGAAATACTCGCCTCTTATGCTACAGGCAGATCTAATCTGGACTGCCATCAAAGGCTATTGCCGTATGGATGTCAGCAATCCGAAAGGGACTGAATTTAACTGGACAGGACAAGATACCCCAACGGAACAATCATCAACAGACAAAAAGAAAAAAATATGGCGGTCGGCGAAATCGGCGAAGGATTTGCCAGGTACCATTGCTAATATCCTGTTTGCTGCCATGGACAAGATTGTCATGGGTTATGAAAGTACAAAATCCAAACGCCCTCATAACTCCCTGACATCGGCATGGAACAACCTGTACCGCTACTACCGGTCACGCCTGAAAGACAATTCAGCGCGAAAAATCTGGACACCGATCATTGCGCTTGGTGTCGGTTATCTGTTGATGTGGTTCACCCTGGATGATATCTGGCAGCCCGGATTGGTATTGAACCTAGACACCTTTGAGATGATCTATATCCCAGGTTTCGTCTGTGGTATTGGTATGGTCATGCTGACAGGAACCCGCGCTGCTTGGGAAGCCTACCAATATCAGCCAGTACGCCGTTATATCGTTTGTGCCTTTATTCTTGGACTTGTTGTACTCGCTTTCTTGACACTCTGGCTGATTTTCTCTTTCGACTGGGTCTTTGCCATCTTTTATTGGCTGCTATGGATGCTGCCAACCCTCTTTGGAATGAAATGGTACAGTATGCCAACCAAGGCGGGACAGGCATTGCGACAAGTCACCGAAGGGCTCAAGATGTATATCAACACAGCAGAAAAACACCGGCTGGAAGCCATCAACGCGCCTGATGACAGTATTGAGCATTATGAAGCCATCCTGCCTTATGCGATTGCACTCGGCTGTGTTGATTCCTGGCAGAAACGCTATGGTCCGATTCTTTCAAAACTGAATTACCTGCCGGAATGGATTGAAAGGCCTGCAACCATGACTGGGGCTGCCGCCGCAACTTGGAATGAGCGGCAACGGCTTCTCTATGAAGAACAGTTGCGCAGCCGCATGTTCGCTGCAGTGACGGAAGTACCCGTCACTGCCACGAATGCGATCAACCAAGCAATCGCGAAGAGTCAGGAAACCAAGACCCGTTTCTCTTCCTCTTCCGGTGGCTGGAGTTCTTCAGGAGGCAGCTCCGGCTCTTCTGGCGGAGGTTCCGGCGGAGGTTCCGGCGGCGGCGGTGTCGGGGGATGGTGATATGTCCTGTCATCCTCATCCCTGCTTCTGGACAAAGACCAATGCAGCAGATTAAAAAAGGCAGACAATTTGACAGAAACAAAATGACTGACAAAAAAATACCTATCAGAACACTTACCACCATCTTCAAAAGGAACCTTTATGAAACTAACAAAACTTTTCTGTTCTCTTGTGATGAGTGCTGGATTGTCCCTTGCGTTGGCTGGCACTGCATTGGCAGCAGACTTTTCCAAACTCATTATCCTGCACACCAACGACTCCCACGGCTTTGACAAGCATGAAAATGACTCTAATGGCATGGCAGTCATCAGCCAGGTCAAGAAAGACCTGAAAAAACAGGGCTATGATGTCCTGCTGCTGGATGCCGGTGACGCCATTCAGGACAACAACCTGGTCAATTTCAGCAAAGGCAAAACTGCCATCGCTTTCATGAATGCAGCCGGTTACAATGCTGCCACCCTTGGCAATCATGAATTTGATTATGGGCAAGATGTTTTGGCGGAACGCATCAAAGAAGCAAAATATCCTTATGTCTCCGCCACCGTTTTTGTCGAAGCCACCGGCAAGACACTGGTGCCTCCCAGTGTCATTCTGGACCGTAAAAGCGGCAAAATCGGCATCATCGGGATGACCACCCCGGAAACCCAGGTCAGTACCAGCCCGAAAAACGTCTATGGCCTGAAGTTCGTTGAAAAAGAAGAACTTTATAAGACCATCCAGGAACAAGTTGACGCATTGAAAGCCCAAGGCGCAGAACTCATTATCGGTCTGGGTCATATGGGCAGTGAAGAAGGCTGCATCGGCAACCGTTCTGAAGACGTTCTCACCAATGTCAAAGGTATCGACATCTTCATTGATGGACATGACCACAAAGTCAAGAACCGGGAGATCAACGGTGCATTGCTCGTTGAAACCGGACATTATACGAAGAATATCGGCAAGGTCACTTACAAGGACGGTAAATGGGTCGGAGAACTGATTCCGTTCGGTGTTTATAGAGCCGAAGACCCGGAAGTCGCTGAACTGATTGAACAGGCAGACAAGGAAGTCAAAGAAAAACTGGGACAGCAGCTCGGTACCAGCAGCGTCACCTTGAGTGGTGCACGGGACCCTGGCTTGCGTACACAAGAAGTGCCGCTGGGTGACTTCTGTGCTGATGCTTATCTCTGGCAGGCACGTCAGGCCAATGTCTTGAAAGGACCTGTCGATATCGCCATCTGCAATGGCGGCAGTATGCGTGATGCCATCAAAGCTGGTCCTGTCACCCGCGGCAACATCGTAGCAGTCAATCCATACAACAACCAGCTTTATGTGATGAAAATTACAGGCAAGAAACTGCTGGAAATCCTGGAAGCTGCCACCAGCACGATTCCTGAGGCCATGGGCGCATTCCCGCAGATTGCCGGGATGAAATACACGATCAACACCAAGGTCAAATACGAACCGGGTGAAAAATATCCAAATTCCGTCTTCTACGCTCCGGCAAAACCTGGCAGCCGCGTCACTATCAACAGTATCGGGGACAAGCCGTTCAATCCAGAAACCACCTATACGGTGACAGCCGTTGAATTTATTGCCATGTACGGCGGTGACAATTATGGCGGTCTTGTTGGGAAAGATGCGAAAGAAGATATTCAGAGTATCGGTTATGTTGATGCTGAAGCCTTTGAAAACTTCCTTGTTACCCACCTGAAAGGCAAGATTGGCAAACGTTATGCGAAGTCCCAGGACCGCATTACCATCATCCAATAAGCATCGTTGAAGGAGATGAACCACGATGAAGCAATGGCTTGCACCCACTCTGTTGACAGCTAGTTTCATAACAATATCCCCTGCCATGGCGGATGTCACCAGTATCGGCTATCAGACTGACAGCCATCATGTCATCGTGGACATCTCCAACCATAATGGGCATGTCCCGAAAGACGGTTACACCTACCGTGTCTGGAACAAGCCCAACAGCCCTTATGATGACAATGCTTCCCCACCTGCCTGGAAAATCACCAAAGGAAGCTACATCAACCTGTCAAAGACCTGCAGCGGCAAAGAAAAAGGCGCTTTCCGGTTCCAGAAAGGCGATACCGTCATTGATGTGGTGACAGGAGATAGAAGCTGTTTTAAAAACCTGCCCTCTGATGCACTGGGAGAACTGGTTGTTCGCGTCAAAGGCAGGGAAAAAGCCCGTTATTGGCTTTATGAGGGGGATTAATGAAAAAGAACTTATATACTTTCTGCCTGACCGCCCTGGCAGGTCTTTCACTGACAGCCAATGCGATAGAAGTACCTGAATACCGTACAGACATCGTACGGGATTTCCAGACACAGACGCAGCATATCCGCTCAGTCACGGCAAAGGACCGCAGCCGGTATGGCGAAATGCTGATTTTCTGGAACAAACCAAAACCCTATGGACATCCTTCCGCTGACAGGCTGCTGATTAATGGCGAACCGGAAGATGGGGTCAGGGAAGATGGCAGATGCGCTGTTGACCAGCTCAACTTCCAGGAAGGTTCTGTACATACCGTTTTTGAAATCTATCCCGGTCCGAACTGTGATGTTCCCTCACACCCGGAAGGTGCCATCGGTGAAATACGGACTTTCAGCAATGGGCAATGGTCAAGGGATTCCCTTTATCGGAAAAACTGGCAATTCAAGTAATCCTCGCTACCCAACGTCACCAACGGTCGGCTGGCTGCTGTCATGAAAGCCCTTGCTGATTTCCTCATCGCTATCTTGCCTGCCAAAAAACAGAAAGGTCATCAGGCTTTTATCCTGATGACCTTCGTTTTCAGACCAGCTTAAGCTGTCAGATCCTTATTCCTTCATGATCTTCCTGAATTCAGCAGGCACTTCATACTGTTTCTTGGCAGCGTTATACTTTGCTTCAAAGACCTTGTTGTTGTATTCCTCAGCCTTGTGGGCTGCATTCAATTTGAATGTCATGCCCTTAATACCAGTAGCCTCATCAACCGGACCATTCGACATCATTGGTGCTGAGACATGGTAAGGAATCTTGCTGTCGGTGAAATGCGTACGCAGCGTCAGAGCTGGCTTGATGCTGCTGCCATCAAACAGATAGACTTTGGTAACATCATAGGCTGCACGGCGCAAGTTGTCATGATGTTCTCCTGGCTTTTCAACCGGCCAGTCGATAGTGACGGTTTCCTTGACGGAGATGCCCTTTGCCTCACCCAGGCTTGAGACCATGACCATATGGCTGTCGTGATCGTTCTGTGGGTTGCGCCATGCTTTAGTGAACGGCAGTTTGGCAACAACCTGATTGTCTTTGTCAACAGCGATGACACTAATACCGCCATCGGTCTTTTCGTTCAGTTCACCATTAGCCAGTTTACCCTTGCTGGCAAGAACAACAAAATCAAACTTCGTCTTGTTGCCATCCTTGAACATGGTGTACTTGCTGCTGGTCGGAGCAAGGCAGTAATTGTTCGCGCCATTCTTGACAACCCAGCATTGATTTTTGTCATCGAAGTCTTTGTATACATTCGCAACAATCTTCTTCACATCTTCTGCGACAGGTTTTGGTGCACCATCAGCTGGTGCTGATGCCGATGCGGCTGGTGGCTGGCTGTCAGCTGGTTTCGGTGCTTCTTTCTTGCCGCCACAGGCAGTAATAGACAGCATAAGTGCAGGAACTGCTGCCAGGGTAAAAAGTTTTTTCAATTCCATGGGTATTCCCTTTACGCAAAAAAATCAAAAAAGTAAGCACGAAACCCCATCTATCGCCACTTACATCGGGTCCAGCCTTCCGGCACTTTCTTTTAAGACCACAGATCTGTTTTGAATAAACTATCAGGAATCAGGAAAGTATGGAAAGGCAAAAACTTACCAGAACCCAATCTTATTATAATATGGTTCCAATGTCCCTGAATCTTTTCCGTAATAGAAAAGAAACCTTTAATTGAGGGCAGAAAACAGGATATGCTTGCCCATATATCTCCGATAACTGTTTGCTGGAGTGATAGACCATGATGAAAAGACTTCTCGCCGCTGTGCTGATGCTATTTGGTATGACTGCCATTTCCGCCATGGCGGATGGCAGCTGGACAAAACTCGCATCGGTAACTCCTGATGGCATTCAATGGGATGTCTATGTTGACCACACCCGTACTGACATCAGCCAACACAAAGGCTGGTTCAAATTGGTGCAGGTTACTGGCATTCCTTCCGGTTATTACAGCGTTGAAACAGAAGCTGTCGCTGACTGTCAGGGCAAACGCATCAAGAATCCAGTTTTTCAGCCTTACCAGAAATATGGCAAGGAAAAAATGGATACCCCAACCGGTGAATACAGCCAACCTTGGCATAAAATTGATCCAGAACATACAGACGGCGTTATCCTGAAACACTTGTGCCAGTGAGCTGGATACATGCAATGGCAAATGGCAGGACATCATGTTCTGCCATTGCTTTCATCAAGAATTAAAATCAACAATCAGTCACAAACTCGACTGAATCAAGACTTTGAGGCTTCTTCCTTTGCCTTTAACAGCTGTTTCTGGAAAGAAACATCTTCCATCAATTCTGCCACTGTCCGTTCAACCAATATCCGGGCAGCCTCAACATCACTTGCCCAATGGTAACCACAGATCCAGCGGCTGTCCCCTGCCCGATGGGCAAGCTCAAGAATGGCATCTGCCTTATCAGGAAAGACCTTTGATAGTATCAATCCCACGGTCCAGGCCTCACCGGAATGACCGGAAGGATAACTTCTGTTCGGATTAGTCCTTGCAACCAGATCGGGGCGACAGGTTTTGTCTTCTGGATGGATGGCAAATGGCCGTTGCCGTGGATTCTGCTGTTTCACCGTATGGATCATTGCTTTTGTTACGGTAAATGCCCGTTTCAGCAGCTTATGGATTTTTGGCGTTGATGCCTCAGAGATTTCCTTGCTAACAACGCTTGAGAAAAACCGTTCGTAATGCTGCAGCTTTGTCAGTCCAGCATGGACACCCGCTTCTTTCGCCCGTTCAGTGCCGCGCATCGACAGCCCCTGCTGATAAGCCTGTTCATCAGAAACCAACTGAGGGCTGCCTTCAACCGGTTTCCCGGGCAACTGGTACTGCACCCCCTTGACCTTGGCATAATCTGGTGAAGAAGATTTGCAGGCAGTCAGTCCAAAAACACTTGCCATCAGGCATACAAAAACAATCCGTCTGAATGGAAGCATAGCTTTTATCTATCTGAAAAACATAGCAAATTATTTTAGCATGGCATGGTATCATCCATTTACATTTTCCCCTTTCAAAACAGACATCATGAGAAAATATTTTGTCACTTTATGGATCGGACTTGTTTTGGTATCGACTGCCGTCAAGGCGGATTCCGATGAAGATATTCGTGAAGCCTTGCAGACCAGCAAACATCATATCCTGATCAGTACGTCTGACGATGTTCCTGGTGATGAAACCTTTACTTACCGCGCCTGGAACAAACCGAAAAAAGCCGATCAAGGAGAACCTGACCTGATGATTGACAATGGAACAATGTGGGAACCTGTCAGCGCCACTGACATAACGTGCATGAAAGGGGCAAAAGGATATGATTTTAAATTGAAAAATATCGATATCAGTCTCATGATTTATGGCTGCCCAGAAAAAGGACAACCCAGCAATGCCATCGGGACACTCGATGTTTCCATCAATGGCAAAAGACGCAGCCGCTACTGGATTTATGGAGACGCTCCATAAAACCTGCGCTTCCAAGACCGGAATATCGGGTACATCGTGATAATATGACAGCTATCCTTGATGGCCTGATGGATGAGGAGACAAGATGAGACAGTGCATGGACATAGACAATCTGCACAGGCGGTTGAAAAAGATTATCGGACAGTTACAGGCGATTGACCGCATGATTGAAGAAAACGTGCCCTGCGAAGATGTACTTGCTCAGATGAATGCCGCCAAATCCGCCATCCATAAATGCGGACAGGTCGTGCTCGAGGGACATATCCGCCATTGTGTACGCGATGGGCTGGAGCATGGCAATGCGGAAAAGACGATTGAAGATTTTACCAAAGCCGTTGAGCGTTTCGCCAATATGGGCTGATTACAGCAATACCAATCCTTTGTTTCCTATTACCTTTCGCTGAAAACAGTCATTGGTTTGCCAATGGCTGTTTTTTTCGGGCTTCTTGACAAACCTATACCCCCATAGGTATTATGAGATACCCATATGGGTATAAAGGTTAAGAAAAGATCAAGGTATGGCGATGATGAAACCATTGGCGGAAAAGCTTGAGCAAATTCTGGAATTCGGCGGCATAAAGAGGGATATTGCTTTTCTTGTCATTTCAGGGATTGCCTTGTTGTGCAGTCTCTTTGACCTGTTCAATCTGCCGTTTGATCTGGCATGGGTTGCAATTATCCTGTGCGGTGTGCCGATTATCATTGAAGCGATCATCGGACTGGTTACAGCATTCGACATCAAAGCAGATGTCCTGGTTTCTCTGGCATTGGTTGCTGCTGTCTGTATCAGCGAGGATTTCGCGGCCGGTGAAGTGGCTTTCATTATGCAGCTGGGCGCTTTGCTTGAAGACCTGACAGTGGCGAAAGCCCGTGCAGGGATTGAAAAGCTGGTGCAGCTGACGCCCCAGACTGCCCGTATCCTGCAAGGCAATACTGAAAATATTGTGCCTGCCGAACAAGTGACCCTCAATGACCTGATCCGCATCCTGCCTGGTGAAACGATACCGGTTGATGGCGTGATTGTCTCTGGACAGACTTCCATCAATCAGGCAGTGATGACCGGTGAATCCTTACCTGTGGACAAGGCTATTGGTGATGAAGTCTCTTCCGGTACAGTCAACCAGTTCGGCGCTTTCGTGATGCGGGCAACCAAAATCGGGGAAGACAGCTCCATCCAGCGTATGATCTGCCTGGTACAGTCTGCGGACGCTGGCAAGGCGAAGATTGTCGGACTGGCTGACCGCTGGGCAACCTGGATTGTCATAACGGCTCTGGCATCAGCTGTCCTGACCTGGCTGATAACCGGCGAGATCATCCGTGCCGTTACCATTCTGGTAGTGTTCTGCCCTTGCGCCCTGGTACTGGCGACACCGACTGCCATCATGGCAGCAATCGGCAATGCCACCAGACATGGTTTTCTGGTCAGAGAAGGCGATGCCCTTGAACGGCTGTCCATGATAAAGAAGATGGCTTTCGACAAGACAGGAACCCTGACTTTCGGGAAACCTGAAGTCATTGCTATCCAGACATTCAACCCTGCCATCAGTGAAGAAACGCTGTTCATGACAGCAGCTACAGCGGAATATCATTCTGAACACCCGCTTGGCAAAGCAGTTGTACAAAGTTATGCAAAACGATATGGCCAGCAACTACCTGTTGCCGAAACATTTGCCATGACACCCGGAAAAGGGATTCATGCACAAATTAATGGCAAAAAAGTGCTGGCAGGCAACCCATCCCTGTTTTCAGACCATCAGATGACACTGCCTAAAGCCATGCTGACAGCTTCTACTGCTTATCTGAACCAAGGCGCCACAATGATCTATCTGGCGGTAGATGGTGTGCCTGCCGGCTTTTTGGCATTGTCAGATACGCTGCGTCCCGCCAGTGCCAAAATGCTTCAGTCCCTTGAGAAAACCGGCAGCCAGCCTATTCTGTTGACCGGTGATACTGAAAATGCCGCAAGGTCTGTGGCGGAACAACTTTGTATCCGCGAATACCGATCTGCCTGTCTGCCAGAAGACAAGCTGAACCATATTGAGAACTATCAAAAAAACGGGCAGCCTGTCTGTATGATTGGGGATGGCATCAATGACGCACCTGCCCTGAAAAAGGCAGATGTCGGGATTGCCATGGGCGGTATTGGCAGTGACATCGCCATGGATGCCGCCGATATTGTGCTGATTGACGATCAAGTAGAAAAACTGCCGCATCTGTTGGCATTGTCACACCGGATGATAACAACCATCAAGCTAAATATGACTTTCTCGATGGTATTGAATTTTGCCGCCATTGCGTTGGCATTCATGGGACTTCTGACACCAGTCTGGGGCGCATTGGTCCATAATGCCGGGTCTGTTGTAGTGATTGTCAATTCAGCACTGCTGCTGCACTGGCGAAAGAAAACCTATTGACGCACTTTCCCTGCCGATTCCGGCAGCAGACCATGACACAGGTATCTTTCAGGCATATGCTGTTCAGCGATTGCAGTCTATAATCTGTTAAACCCTTTTCTGGACAAATCCCCGACCTTTAAGGAAATACCGGCATGAAGAAAACCTTCTTTGCACTTGCCGTCAGTTCACTGGCATTCTCATTGACTGCCTGTGGTGGCGAAAAGAAAACGGAACCACCGAAACAAGAGCAGTCACAACAACAGCAGGTCCAGGAACCTGGCCTGAAACTTGCCCTTTCCCAGGAAGAACGAGAAACACTTAACCGAAAAGTATTGGACGATACATTCAAATACGATGCCACCAAAAGCTGCTGGCGCACAGATGATGCCTGTCTGAAAATGCGCTATGACCATTCGGTATTGACGGAACAGGGTGAAAATGTCTATCTGCGAGCATCCGGTCCTGTGAAAGCCGGTTATGCCGATGCGACATTGCACAGCCTGATTGTCTATCAGCCAACGCCAGACGGTTACAAGATCATCGACAGCAAGAAAGTCCGCACATTCACCTATGGGCATAATGCCGATGACAAATATCCGTTTAACCGTTTCTTCCAGTTCGGTCCTGACAGTTATGGCTGGATGCTGGTCGGCCTGGAACATGAAAGTGATGGTCCCGCCACACTCGCCACCATCTATGGATTGGACAAGGGAAAACTCAAATCCCTGGGCGCTGTCAGCGTTGCCTATAACGATGGCGATTCCGACCTGAAATGCACTGTCGGTGTAGATACCAAAGCTACTTCAAATACAGGTTATTATCCGTTGACCGTCACCGTAACCGGAACGCAGATGGGCAAACCATTCAAGACAAAAGTCATCCGTCTGCCATTCAGCCTGTCCCAACAGCAGTACAACCAGCCAGACGGTTTTATCTGTGGCAACTGACCAATAATCAAACCAAGGAGCATCCATGTACCCTGAAATCGCACGTGCCATCCAGAAAGATCCTGATATTATCGAAGCCTATGACAAAAACAACAACCTGATGTTTACCCTGAAAGGCTACCTGCACAGTTATACCCATAACACCGTACTTGTCAAACCGACACCAGACAGCGAAATCGCCTATGTCTATGATTTTGAAGGCGGTATCCGCGGACAGAGGTCTGTCTGACACCATTGCCATCCATTTTTACAGGAGTGAAGCATGTTGAAAAAACGGCTATTGGCAATGATGCTTGGCATCACCTGTTTTGCAACAACTGCCGTTGCAGCACCAGCAAACCTGTCAGACAACACTGGCGTTTATTACGACAAGACACTGTCCCCGGAGAATTACAACCTGACTGACCCTGCGACCAGTCCCGCAAAACGCTGGGCAGTCTTTTATGGTCCGTGGTCAGGCCATAAAACCGCCTATATCGAAGTTATCCATGATAAGCCGCGCCTATCAGGGTGATTTTGACAAGCAGACCGGCGCGGTTGAACGCAAAACCGTCGCCATCGGTACCATCACCGGTTATAAAAATGGGGTTGGCAAACTGAATGTCAGCTATGTCAAGACATGTCTATGACAAGAATAGGAAAACACTTTCCAGCCAACGCATGAAAGCCCAGGAAAACAAGACCTATCCGCTCCAGGTCACTGATAGCGAACACTTTACTCTGACCTTGCCGGACGGCAGCACCCAGCAATATGTTTTTGAAGGTGCCGATATCGGTGGTTATGACGACGATATGACGGCTTATATGAAACAACGGAAACGCTGACAGACACTTTCTGCTGAAAACCTTTCCTGCTGAAAAAGCTTTTCCAAAAGACAAACGGTGACATTTCGCAATGCCACCGTTTTCTGTTTCATTGAATCCTTGCCAGACCTATGTCAGGCAAGAACTGAAACGATATTACAGGGTGTTGTCCTGGAAGATACCCTGTTTTTCCAGTTCTTCAACTTCACGGTTGTTGTTTT
>CAVERB010000020.1:0-29952 GCA_963618105.1 Oxalobacter sp.
GACTACTACCAGCCACAGCCGAGGATTAACAGAAATGGCTTACCAAATGTCCAGACAATTCCTGATTGAAGGGTGCTTATGATGAAAAAAGTCTTATTTCTCATACTAGGTTGCATAACAATGGCAACAGCAACAGCAGGGAATTGGGTTCATGTGAATACCCGTAAGGGCAATTACGGCAATGTCAATCATACCTATGTATCGCCTAACAGTCGTGATGGGAACAGCATCAAAGTAATGGAAGTCATTGAAAATGGTCCAAGGCATGGGAATTATGCTCAGTACATGATGGAAATAGATTGTTCAGATGGTACGGTAACAGTGGCATCAGATATTGAATGGTACGATGCAAATCAGAATTTCCTAGAATCACGTTACCCATCAAATTCTAATTGGCACAGTGCAGCAAACGCAAAAGATGTTGCCGTCTGGAATTATATCTGTCGATGATAATTAACAAGGATATATCTATGAAAAAACTGTTTCTGGCTCTGATGATCTTACTTAGCCTGACTGGATATGTTCATGCTCAAAGATACCCAGAATGGGATGGAGAAACCGGCGCATTAACGACAGGCAAGCACAATATCTTCATTTCAAGAAATTCATCTGGTTACTACCGTTATCAGGTGTGGAATGCGGCCAAAGGTATTGGTGATGGCCCTGCGGAATGGCAGATGTCTAATGGCACAATCGAATCCAAATGCTGTGGCGACAACATCATCAGATTTGCAAGGGGAGATACCACATTCACCGTTATAGGTTATGAAGGCGAGCAACCCTCTGGTATGCCAAGTAATGCTGTTGCCCGTCTTTTTATCGAAATCAATGGTGTTCTGAAAGATAGCTATTGGCTGTATCGTCAATATTGATGGAAATATTCATATGAAGAAACTATTAGCTATAGGTCTTATCTCATTAGGTCTGACATCTACCAGTGTGTTTGCTGGAAACTGGACTCATGGTAGACATGACATCATTTTCTGGTTTATGTCGGATATAGCCTGACATTGTTCGGTAGGTTTTCCCGTACAATGCTGGTATGGAAATCGCACTCGAAAAAATCCTGCAAAGCCAGGGGTTTGGTACCCGCCGTCAATGCCGTGAGCTGGTCTGGGCAGGTGAGGTTGAGATTAACGGCAGAATCTGTGAAGACCCATCAGAACAGATTGTGGTGGAGGGACTGACTTTCGTTGTGGAAGGCAAAACGTGGCAGTATCGGCAACACCTTTATCTGATGCTACATAAGCCGGAAGGGTATGAATGCTCACATGATCCCCAGCACCATACGAGTGTCTTTGCATTAGTGCCTTGGCAGTTCCTGAACCGCAACCTGCAATGTGTCGGCCGTCTGGATCAGGATACAACTGGATTGCTGCTGCTGTCGGATGATGGGCAGTTTATCCACCGCTATACGTCCCCGAAAAAGCATGTCCCCAAGGTTTATCAGATGATGTTGGCAGATGCAGTTACAGAGGCACAGGTGTCCGCGTTAGCATCGGGGGTGCAGTTGCATCATGAAAAAGCGGTCAGCAAAGCGTTATCCTGCAAACCGTTGGCGCCAGACCGGCTGGAAATGGTGATTGATGAAGGCAAATACCATCAGGTCAAGCGGATGATGAGGGCTGTCGGCAATAAGGTGGTGGCGTTGCACCGTCATGCTATCGGCGGTCTTTCCTTGTCGGAAGACCTTGAACCAGGGCAATGGCGCTATCTCTCTGAAGAAGATTTGCAAAAGCTCGCTGGGCGGTCTGCCTATTGAGTAGAGGCTTTGCTGAATATCCGGGGCTTTTTTATTTACCGTTTTTCGTGTAACTTACTCCTTTTTGCCTGCCGGATATTTCGGCGGCGTTGTCTCAAACTGTTTGTAACGATTCTTATTAGATATGACTGCTCAAATCATCAGCGGTAATGAACTCGCAAAGAAAATCCGGGAAGATATTGCAAAACGGGCGGCTGCCCTGGCAGAGAAAGGAATTGTGCCTGGTCTGGCAGTGATTCTGGTGGGTGATGACCCGGCTTCTTCCGTTTATGTCCGCAATAAGGAAAATGCTTCTGTCAAGAACGGTATCCGTTCCATCATGGAGAAATATCCAGAGGATTTCTCTGAAGAAGCGCTGCTGGAACGTATCCGTGTATTGAATGCGGATCCTTCTGTTCATGGCATCCTGGTCCAGCTGCCGTTGCCGAAACACATTGATACCCGCAAGGTCATTG
This sequence comes from Oxalobacter sp., assembly GCA_963618105.1. GTDB lineage: Bacteria > Pseudomonadota > Gammaproteobacteria > Burkholderiales > Burkholderiaceae_D > Oxalobacter. The sequence continues at coordinate 2,218 of CAVERB010000020.1, forward strand.
ATGCGATAGCCCCTGAAAAGGACATGGACTGTTTCAGTGTTTTCAATACCGGCATGTTGATGATCGGTGAGCCACGGATCAAACCCTGTACGCCGTTCGGTGTCATGAAGATGCTGGAATCCATCAATTATCCAATCCGTGGGGCGCGGGCAGTCATTGTCGGTGCGTCCAATATTGTTGGCAAGCCGATGTCGATGCTGCTGCTACAGGCGGGTGCTACAGTGACGATCTGCAACTCCAAGACGCGTGACCTGGGTTTCCAGACCCGTCAGGCAGATATCCTGATTGCCGCTTCCGGTGTCCGTCATATCATCAAGGCGGATATGGTCAAGCCGGGTGCAGTTGTCATTGATGTCGGCATCGGCCGTGATGAAAACGGCAAGCTGTATGGTGATGTGGATTTCGAGAACGTCAAGGAAGTGGCGGGTTATATTTCGCCGGTTCCTGGTGGTGTCGGTCCGATGACCATTACGATGTTGTTGTCCAATGCGATTGATGCCGCTGAAAAGAAATTGGAAGCGTCACAACAATAAGGCTTCAGTCAATCAGGGTACGCAGATGCGTGCCCTTTTTTGCTTTTTCTCCAGAATGTAAAAGAGGGATGCGATGGAAAACCCTTTACTTGATTTCAGCGGACTGCCCCGCTTTGATGAGATTCGGGCTGAACATGTCACATCAGCCATCACCCAGCTGCTTGAACGCTGCCGTACAGTGGTTGCTGAATTGGAAAAACCGGTGGAGACGGTTACATGGGAGAGGTTTGTCACACCATTGGATGACTGTACGGAACAGCTGAGCCGTGCCTGGGGGATTGTCGGGCATTTGTGTGCAGTAGCTGATACTCCGGTACTGCGAGCTGCCTACAATGAGAATATCCCGGCAGTCACCGCATTCTGGACATCCCTGTCCCAGAATCTCGCGCTGTTTGGGAAATACAAGGCACTCCGTAATGCGCCTTCATTTAGTACATTGTCGCCTGCTCGTCAACGGCTGGTGGAAAATGCGTTGCGTGATTTCCGTTTAGGGGGAGCGGAACTGCCTGACGACAAAAAACCGGTTTTTGCAAACATCCAGGAAAAGATGGCTTCGCTGTCAACCCGCTTTGCAGAGAATGTCCTGGATGCAACCAATCATTTTGAACTGCTGGTGACGGATGAGAAGACGCTTGCCGGTCTGCCGGAAGATGTCTGCCAGATGGCGCGTGCTGCGGCTGAGGCTGAACAGAAAACCGGTTGGAAGTTCACGTTGCATTTCCCCTCGTATCTGCCTGTTATGCAGTATGCCGACAATCGCAGCTTACGTGAAAGGATGTACCGCGCATACTGCACTCGTGCTTCTGAGTTGGGCGAAAATCCTGACTGGGACAACACCCAGATTATCCAGGAATTGCTCAGGTTGCGGAAACAGGAGGCAGGATTGCTGGGGTACCGGAATTTTGCAGAGGTTTCCCTGGTGCCGAAAATGGCGGATACCCCAGAAGAAGTCATTGCTTTCCTGGAAGAACTGGCCAAGCGTGCCCGGCCATCGGCGGAAAAGGACTGGGCGGAACTAAAAGCCTTTGCCGCAGAAGACCTGGGACTGAAAGATCTGCAGGCATGGGATATGGCTTATGCTTCTGAGAAACTTCGTCAGAAACGGTATGCGTTTTCCGAGCAGGAGGTGAAGCAGTATTTTCCTGAGCATAAGGTCATTGAGGGCTTGTTCAGCCTGGTTTCCAGGCTGTATGGCATCAGCATCAAGCCAGACCAGGCACCAGTCTGGCATCAGGATGTGAAATTCTTTCGTATCGAGAAAGCAGGCAGGCTGGTCGGTCAGTTTTATATGGACCTGTATGCAAGGACCGGTAAACGGGGCGGGGCATGGATGGATGATGCCCGGAGCCGCCGGTTGACGGCGAAGGGGTTGCAGACACCGGTTGCTTACCTGAACTGCAACTTTACTGCGCCCATCATGAAAGACGGTATCCGTCAGCCTTCATTGTTCACGCATGACGAGGTCCAGACCTTATTCCATGAATTCGGGCATGGGATGCATCATCTGATGACCCAGGTCGATGATCTGGGCGTTTCCGGGATTTCTGGTGTGGAATGGGATGCCGTCGAACTGCCTTCTCAGTTCATGGAGAATTTCTGCTGGGAATGGGATGTTGTTCATCAGATGACTGCTCATGTCCAGACCGGGGAGCCTTTGCCTCGTGCCCTGTTTGACAGGATGCTGGCGGCAAAGAATTATCAGTCTGGGTTGGGGATGTTGCGCCAGGTGGAGTTTGCGCTGGTTGATATGCATTTGCATGATGACTATGATCCGGATGGCCCGCAATCTGCTCGTGATGTCCTGGATGAGATCCGCAGGCAGTTCGCCGTCAATATTCCGCCATCGTTCAACCGTTTTCTGAATGCGTTCAGTCATATCTTTGCCGGCGGGTATTCCGCAGGTTATTACAGTTACAAATGGGCGGAAGTCTTGTCTGCGGATGTTTACAGTGCCTTTGAGGAAGCAGCGGGAACAGAAGGTTCAACGGTTTCTCCGGTTATGGGAGAAAAGCTGGTGGCGGAAATCCTGTCAAGGGGTGGTTCACGCCCTGCGATCGAATCATTTGAGGCGTTTCGGGGGCGCCGTCCGACCATAGATGCGCTGCTCCGTCACAGTGGGTTGGCTTCCTGACTTTCCAAGCGGAGAAAAACAGACCATAATGCTTATCGCTATTAGGTAAACGGCTGTTTTTTCCTGACAGGATTTTCCACGATATGACCAGAATCGAGTTCCGTACAAATATCGCTGACAAGATTGGCTATACCTGCCGCTGGGTGCGCAAGGCGCTGGCACAATCACCGGATGTCAGCATTGTGATCCTGACGGAAGACCATATCCAGCTCACGGCACTGGATCAGGCATTGTGGACGTTCTCGGATATTGATTTCCTGCCTCATGCGGTATTGGGAACGCCTCTGTCATCACGGTCAAGGGTTGTCTTGACGGATAACGGCGAGGTAGATTTGCCTGAAAGCCAGATACTGGTCAATCTTTCCAGGGCGGTGCCTGCCAGTTATGCCCGTTTTGACAGGCTCCTTGAACTGGTTTCAACGGATGCGGGAGATATGGATGCAGGACGGAAAAGGTATGTGCATTACCGTGACAGGGGATATGCACTTCATCATGAAAATGTGAACCATTAGGCGATATGACTTCAGAAATCAACGGAACCGGACAGAACGGTGTTCCAGCGGAAAAAGGGGATGGGGACTATCCTTTGTTGACGGACATTCTGTCAACGCTGCCGGATATTGTGGATGCTGCACAGAATGAGCATGATTGGGTTGAGCTTGAAGGCCGCCTGGCAGAACGGATCATGGATCGGATGCAGGACCGTATCGGAGTCATCCTTGAGGAAATCATCCAGCAGAACCTGGCATCAACCTTGCAGAAAGTGACAGGGACATTGGCGGAGGCCATCACCTCTGACCTGAAAAGTACCCTGGAGGTCGTTGTGACGCATACCGTTTCGGATGAGTTGCAGCGGCTGAAGCAGAAAGGATATGTTTCCGATACCAATCGTCATAAAATAACGGACAGTCAGGCGTGATTTGGCTTCAGGTTGAGAATAAGGTTTTGAGGGAGGAACTGTGAAAGTCACCGTATTGGGAGCAGGGATTACAGGAACGGCTGCGGCATGGTTCCTGCGTCAGGAAGGGCATGACGTTACTGTCATTGAGCGGCGTAACGGTGCTTCTCAGGAAACCACTTTTGGCAATGCTTCCCAGATTTCCGTTTCCCATTCCGAACCCTGGTCCAATCCAAGTGCGCCGTTGAAGGTATTGAAATGGCTTGGCAAAGAAGATGCGCCGTTACTGTACCGTTTCCGGGCAGAAATGCTGCAATGGGAATGGGGAGCCCGTTTCCTGCGGGAATGCACGCCGGGACGTACCGCCCATAATACCCGTCAGTGTATGGCAATGGCGGATTTCAGTAAACGGACCCTCCGTCAATTAAGGGATGAAACAGGGATTGAATATACCTATCTCAGACGAGGGATCATGCATTTCTATACCGATAAGTCGGATTATGAGGCTTCCAAGGTTGGTGCGAAACTGATGACATCATGGGGTTGTCCGCGGAACACCATCACGAAGGACGAGGTTGTCCGTCTGGAACCGGCGCTTTCTCCTGTCTATGACAGGCTGGTTGGTGGTGATTTTACGCCGGATGATGAACATGGTGATTCCCGAGAGTTCACGGTTGCTTTGTCCAAGAAGGCGATGGAACAGGGCGTTGAGTTCCGCTTCAATACACAGGCAACTCGGCTGCTGACTGAGGGAACTGGGAATGATGCCCGTATCGCAGCTGTGGAGATCATCAAGGACAATGGTGAGTTCGATATTCTTAAAAGCGATGCTTTTGTCTGCTCTTTCGGCAGCTTCTCCGCCCCTTTTCTGAAGCCTTTGGGCATCAGCCTGATGATTTATCCGACGAAAGGTTATTCCGCAACGTTCCCGGTCATCAATCCAGACAAGGCGCCCTATATTTCTCTGATTGATGCGGGTTATAAATTATGTATTTCTCGTTTGGGCAACCGGCTGCGTGTCGCCGGTACGGCTGAAATGAACGGTTATCGCCGTGAACTCAATGAAGAACGCTGCCAGGCATTGATCCGCCGTACCTCGGAACTGTTCCCGGATGCCTGCGATTACACCCAGCCGCATTTCTGGACAGGCTTCCGGCCAATGACCCCGACCAACATTCCTTATATCGGCAGAACCCGCTACAGAAACCTGTACCTGAATACGGGGCATGGTACGCTGGGATGGACAATGGGCTGCGGTTCAGGTCGTTCCATTGCAGAAATCATTTCAGGCAAGAAGCCGGATGTCGATTTTGAGTTCTATGGTATGGAATAGCCTCTGCATATCATGGCAAGGAAAACCAGGAATACAGCGGCGGCATGTCCATGCGGCGGTCTTTCGTTTGAAGGATGCTGTGGGCCTTATCTGGAAGGCAAGGCCCCTGCACCGACTGCTTTGGCATTGATGCGTTCCCGTTACAGTGCTTTTGTCACAGGCAATGAAGATTATCTGCGTGAGACATGGCTCGCAAAGAACCGGCCATCTGGCAGGATCATTGACAAGAAAGATCCGGTTAAATGGGTTGGACTCAAGATCGTCAGCCATCAGGAACTGGAAGACCGTGCGACGGTTGAGTTCATCGCCAGCTACAAACGCAACGGCCGTATGATGAAATTGCATGAGAACAGTTTGTTCATCAAGGAAGATGACCGTTGGTATTATGTTGATGGCACCTTTTTCTGATATTCCATAACGGATTAAAATTCAAATATGACTTCCGCATCTGCACAGTGGGCGGCAAGAAGCCTGAAAAGCGTTTGGCATCCCTGCACCCAGATGAAACACCATGAAACCCTGCCGTTACTTGCGGTGAAAAGCGGCAAGGGATGCTGGCTCTATGACCAAGATGGCAGACGATATTTCGATGCCATCAGTTCATGGTGGACCAACCTGTTCGGTCATGCCAACCCCTATATCGGAAATGCTCTGAAGGCACAGCTTGATACCCTTGAGCATGTGATGCTGGCAGGATGTACCCATGAGCCGGTCGTTGCGCTTTCTGAAAAACTGTCCGCTCTGACAGGAGGAATGCTGGGGCACTGCTTCTTTGGTTCAGATGGCGCTTCTGCTGTTGAGATTGCCTTGAAGATGAGTTTCCATTTCTGGCGGAACAGCGGTTGTCCGGAAAAGCAGGAATTCATCTGCCTAGAACACAGTTATCATGGTGAAACCATCGGTGCGTTGTCTGTGACCGATGTCGTCCTGTTCAAGGATGCTTATGCACCGCTTGTCCGCAATGCCAATCTTGTCCCTACGCCTGATCTGCGTCATGCAGGGCCAGGGGAAACGGATAAGGATGTTGCTCTCAGGGCAGCAGACAAGCTCGAAAGGCTGTTACAGGAAAAAGCGGACAAGGTTGCTGCCATGATTGTTGAACCTTTAGTGCAGTGCGCGGCAGGTTTCATCATGTACCATCCAGTTTACCTGAAACGGGTACGGGAACTGTGTGACCGCTACCATATCCATATGATTGCCGATGAGATTGCGGTGGGTATGGGGCGTACCGGTTCTTTCCTAGCTTGTGACCAGGCGGATATCCGTCCTGACTTGTTATGCCTGTCCAAGGGCATTACAGGCGGGTTCCTGCCTTTGTCACTGGTCATGACGACTGATGCCATTTACCGGGCATTCTATGACGATGAGGTTGCCCGGGGATTTCTGCATTCCCATTCTTATACCGGTAATCCGTTGGCTTGCCGTGCAGCGTTGGCTGTTCTGGAACTGTTTGAGAAAGAGCGGGTCATTGCCCGTAACCGCCAGCTGTCATCATATATGACGACAGCGTTGGCATCGGTCAGGCAGCACAGCAAGGTTCGGCATTTCCGCAATAAGGGCATGATCTGGGCATTTGATGTTGAGATGATGCCTGAAGCGCAGGGTACGTTTCCGCGCCGGTTCTTTCAGACCGCACTCAAGCATGAAGTGTTAATGCGTCCGCTGGGCAATACGGTGTATCTGATGCCGCCTTATGTAATGACAGAAGAAGAGGCTGACTGGCTGGCGGATAAAGTGGCAACCGTGCTGTATGAAGTAGAAGGGGGCGCATGAACAAGCCGGCTTATTTCATCACCGGAACCGATACGGAAATCGGTAAGACGACATTATCTTCGGTTATCATCCGCGCGTTGGTTGCCAAGGGGTTCAAAACGGCTGCCATGAAGCCTGTGGCCGCTGGTGCGGAGGTTTTGGACGGGGTACTGCATAACGGGGATGTCGATGCATTGATGAAAGCTGCCAATCTGGCGTTGCCGATGGCACTCGTCTGTCCTTATCTGCTTAGAAAGCCCATTGCGCCAAACCTTTCTGCGAAACAGGATGGCAGGACGATAGATATTTCGCATATTGTTGATTGTTACCGGAAAATCAGCCAGCAGGCTGATGCTGTTGTTGTTGAAGGCGTTGGGGGATTCCTGGTGCCTTTCTCCCAGGATATGTCAAGTGCAGACCTTGCTGAACAGCTGGGGTTGCCGGTCATCATGGTTATTGGGCTGAAACTGGGATGCATTAACCATGCTTTGCTGACTGCGGAAGTTGTCCGTGCCCGTGGCCTGACCTTGGCAGGCTGGATTGCCAACGGCATTGATCCTGCAATGGCGTTCAGTGATGGTAATATTGCAACTTTGGAAAACTGGCTGGATGCACCAAGGCTGGGAACCCTGCCATATCTCCAGTCTTTTGAGAAGGCAAAACAGTATCTGGATCTGTCCCTTCTGCCGGACTGGCCTAAATAAAGAACATACAATCATGTCATCACAACCGATCCATTTTTACCGTCCGTCTGAAACGGGCAGTCTGCCAGAGCCAGAAGTCTGGCCAGTGAAGGAAATCCTTGAACTGTATGAATTGCCGTTCACGGAGTTAATGTTTCGTGCACAGGAAGTGCACCGGGCAAATTTCCCGACAGGTGAAGTCGAACTGAATTCCCTGATTTCGCTCAAGACAGGCGCCTGCACAGAAGATTGCGGTTATTGTCCGCAGTCCATCCATCACAATACGGATGTGACACCCAGCAAGATGCTGGATATGGAAACCATTCTTGCTGCGGCACGCCGTGCGAAAGAACTGGGCGCAAACCGTTTCTGTATGGGGGCTTCAGGCCGTTCACCGAATGACCGTGATTTCAAGAAATATCTTGAAATCGTCCGTGCCGTGAAAGCGCTGGGGCTTGAAACCTGTATGACATTGGGCATGCTCAAGGAAGAGCAGGCGCAACAGCTGAAAGAAGCCGGGTTGGATTATTACAACCATAATCTGGATACTGCGCCGGACTATTACGGCAAAATCATCACCACCCGCAATTATCAGGACCGTCTGGATACATTGGGGCGTGTCCGTAAGGCAGGCATCAAGGTCTGCTGTGGCGGCATTATCGGTATGGGTGAAAGCCGGGAACAGCGGGCTGCCCTGCTGTCCCAGCTGGCAAACCTTAATCCTTATCCAGAAGCCGTGCCGATCAATCATCTGGTACCTATCAAAGGGACACCGCTTGAGCATGCCAAACCCCTTGATCCGCTGGAGTTTGTCCGTACCATTGCCATTGCGCGCATCATCATGCCCCAGGCAAAAGTCAGGATGTCTGCCGGTCGTGCTGAACTGGGAGAAACGATTCAGGCAATGTGTTTCCTGGCTGGTGCCAATTCGATTTTTTACGGTGAAAAACTGCTGACTACGGACAATGCCGATGCTGATGCAGACCGTGCATTGCTGGCGAAATTAGGGCTGAAGACACATGAGGCGACGGATGTCAAAGCCCGTATGCCCGGACTGCCCGAGCATGACCACCATGACCATTGAAATACTCTATTACAACGAAGGGGAAAATCCTGACGAGTGGCTGCCTGCGCTGAGGGCGGCATTGCCTGAAGCCAATATCCGGCAGTGGCAGGCAGGGGATACGGCTCCTGCAGATTATGCCCTTGTCTGGCATCCGCCAGAAGACTTGCTGAGGAACCGGAAAGGACTGAAAGCGGTTATCAACCTGGCGGCAGGCGTGGATGCTTTGCTTGCATCAGGAATTGTGCCGGAGAATGTCCCGGTTTTCCGTTTGGAAGATGCGGGCATGGCTATCCAGATGGCTGAATATGTGGTGTATGCTGTCTTGAGGTATTTCCGCCGCTTTGATGAGTATGCCCAGCTGCAGGCTCATCAGGAATGGGCGTTCCTGACACCTCGTGACCGAAAGCGTTTTACAGTCGGTATCATGGGTATGGGTGTGATGGGGAAAGCGGCGGCTGAAAAGCTCAAGCCTTTTGGTTTTCCGGTGAAGGGATGGAGTCGTACGCCCAAACAGATTGAAGGGGTTGCCTGTTATCACGACAGGGAAAGCCTGTCTGATTTCCTAAAGGATGTCGCGGTCCTTGTCTGCCTGCTACCAAAGACTCAGGAAACCCTCAACATCCTTGATGCCGCTTTGTTTGACAGGCTGCCTGACGGGGCTTTCCTGGTCAATTTAGGACGGGGAGCGCTGCTGGATGAAAGAGCCCTGCTTCAGGCTTTGGAGACAGGGAAAATCCGTGCAGCAACACTGGATGTGACGGCAGTTGAGCCGTTGCCCAAAGACCATCCATTCTGGCAACATCCCGGCATCACTGTCACACCGCATATTGCAGGACTGACTTTCTGTGACGAAACGGTGGTATCAGTTGCAGGAACCATTCGTCAGCTGGAATGCGGAGAAATGCCCACAGGATTGGTGGATAGAAAACGGGGTTATTGAGCCGGAAAGAAAACGGCGGTATCAGCAGGATAGTCTTCCTGTAAAGAACAAAGCCCCGCCTGTGCCGTAATGCCTCATCTTGAACCAAGCGGTTCAAGTGGTCGCAGTTAGCGGGATTTCGGGCTCATCGAACGAGCGATATGCTCACCTGTCCTGCAAATTTCCGCAACCTGGTTAAATTATGGTTCAAAGAATATATGGCATAAGTCGAACACCGCAGGGTAAGTCCAGTCTAACGCATCAGAATCTGCTGTCAACTGTTTTTTTGTTATTCTTCAATATCCTAACAGTTCGAAAATCACGGTCTATTAGAAAAAACACCCCAAAAAATATTAAAGAACAGAATATTCAGAGGAAGTCATTTTCTTCTGAATATTCATTTTATACCTCTGTATCTACCTCTATGCTAGATACAGCCTATATTGATTGATGAAAAATAAGAAAGCAAAACCGCAGACCTTTTTACAATCTGCAGTTTCTTTTCGGGAAGGTATATTTCAAAACAGAATTTTGAAGAGTTGCTCCTTACTGAAAGGCAGTAACCTTACTCCCTAAAAGGATTCTTACATCCTCCGTTTACTGGGTCTGCCAGATAACGATAGATGGTGGTTTTGGATAGCCCCAGTTCCTTACAGATGTCAAATACCCCGTTTCCCTTTTTTTTCAAGGAAAGAATCCTTTGAACGGTATATTTAGATACAGATCTTTTACGACCTTTGTATCTTTTACCCAATTCCTGTGCTTTCTTGATACGAGAATAGACGATAGACCTCTCAAATTGTGCGACAGCACTCAGCATATGGAGCATCAACAGGGAAACAGTATCTTGACTATCCGCACTGAAGGTCAGGTTTTCTTTATAGAACTTGACCGTAACCCCTTTCTCTACCAGCGTTTCAACAATCCAGAGCAAATCGGTCAAAGACCTGGCCATCCTGTCAATTTGATGACAGACTACCGTATCTCCTTTATGGGAATAGTCAATCAACTTTTTCAATTTAGGACGGTTGTTCGTTTTACCTGAACTTTTATCAACGAAAAATTCATCAACCTTTACCCCGTCAAGCTGTTTATCCGTATTCTGATGTTTTGTTGAAGTACTGATATATCCGAGAATCATAACAATCCGTCCTTTATACATATTTAAAAAGCACTTGATGTACTATATCTCAATATAGTCTATAAAGTATATAAATCCGATGTTTTTCTGCGGTTTTTCAGCAATTAAAAATGTTTCGTAGGACAGGTGTCCCCAATACCCTGTCGATGTCTTATGTATTTGTGAATGTGTAATTGACAGACGCTCAAAAAACCCTTATGAGCTTTATCTGATCATTGGTTTTTGAATTTTTCAGACCATTCGTGAAACACCCTGTTAAAGGTATTCTGTTTTTGGATTCTTTCTTTTCCTGTTCTTCTTTTGAATCCTGTCTTTCCTTGGGGCAATTCCCCCCTGATAATCATATCAAGGTATTCATCTCGTTTTTTCTGACTGCTGCGAGCGGAAAGCTGACATCCCCGGTTGTGATATTGATATCTGTCAGACTGAAAATTCCTCAGTTTTTTGGGAAGTTGATGGAGTGTTTTCTGGAATGACAAAGACAGACAGGACAGAGGCTTTTATTCGTCCGGAAATAATCTATAATAGAATATTTTGTGTAGCAAGTTAAGCCCAACTTAACGTATCAGAATCTGCTGCCAACTGTTTTTTGGAAACCTGCGGTCTCCAATTTCCTTATGACTGCATGGCAGAGTCAATGATACGTGTCATGGATGCCATTTTCTGGCGGAGTTCTGTCAATGCCGCTTCTGGCAATGGGGCATCTGGAGATTTGAGTGTCAGCAGTTCAGCTGCGATGCTCAGGCAGACCATGACAGCGATGCGGTCAGTGCCACGTATCCTGCCGGCATCCCGGATAGCGCGCATCTTGCCATCAACATAGGCAACCGCTTGCCGCAGTTTGCCTTCTTCTTCGTCACGGCAGGACAGGCGGTAAGCCTGTCCCATGATAGAAACATCCAATTGGCTCATGCTGCATCTCCTTCTGTTTCGGAAGGGAGTCTATCAATAATGGCTGCAACTTTCTGACGGGCAATTTCCATCCTTTCGAGCAGTTGCTGCTTTTCCTGTCTGAGGGATTCAGCCTGGGTTTTCAGTGTGGCGTTTTCCTGTTTGAGTGTCTGAGTCAGTGTAACAAGACCGTTGATTTTTTCGGCCAATAAATCCAGTTCTGAAATCATAATTGGAAATTCCCATAATGGTTGTCGCGGATACCTTGCAAGGGCAGTTGCAGGGCATTGCTGTGTTGTGTACTATCTATATCCAGATTTTACCCTCCCTTTGATGAATATTCTGAAATTTTTTTGGGGTTGGTTTTTTAGATGCCTGCCTGGTGCAGACGGATTTTCATTTTTTCCTTGATGATGATGGTTTCACAAGATTTGTCTCAGCAGAAAGCGGTTGTGATTACCATTGATGGACCGACGGCTTCTGGTAAAGGTACGGTTGCACAGCGTCTGGCAGGGAAGCTCGGTTTTCATTATCTGGATTCTGGTGCCCTTTACCGCCTGACAGCGCTTTCTGCCTTGCGTGCCGGTTTGGCGCTTGATGATGTTGATGCCATTGCTGTGATGGCGCAGAACCTGCCATGTGTTTTCAGACAGGGGCGGATTTTGCTTGCAGGCGAAGATGTGACAGACGAGATTCGCGCGGAAGAAGTGGGCAACACGGCTTCGAGGATTGCTGCTTATCAGCCCGTGCGCGATGCGTTGAAAGCATTGCAGATCAGTTTCCGTCAGGCGCCAGGGTTGGTGACAGATGGCAGGGATATGGGAACGGTGATTTTCCCAGATGCTGATTTAAAGGTGTTTTTGACGGCAAGCGTTGCAGTCCGTGCTGAAAGACGCTATAAACAGTTGTTGGAAAAAGGATTTTCTGCTAACATTAATATTCTCCGCAAAGATTTGGAGGAACGCGATAGACGTGATTCTGAACGGAAATCAGCCCCCCTGAAGCCTGCTGTGGATGCAATGGTGTTGGATACTTCTTTCCTGGATATTGATGAATCTGTCCAGCGTATCCTGGATGCCTGCGTAGAGAAAAAGATTTGACAACTTTGTTTTAGAGTTGTTGTTTTGGTTCCCAAAAGACGCAATGTCTTTTGGGTTTTTTAACCTGACCCGGACTGTCTCAAAAAGACACCGGCTTTTCATAATACATAATAGATAATATGCCTACTGCATCTGTTCCAGAAATGGAAAGTTTTGCCGCTTTATTTGAAGAATCCCTCGCACGTCATGACATGCGTTCGGGTGAAGTTATCTCTGCTGAGGTTGTCCGTATTGACCACAATTTTGTGGTTGTCAATGCTGGGCTGAAATCTGAAGCTTTCATTCCTATTGATGAATTCAAGAATGATATCGGCGAAATCGAAGTCAATGTCGGTGACTTTGTTTCTGTTGCTATCGAATCCCTTGAAAATGGTTTCGGCGACACCATCCTGTCCCGTGACAAGGCCAAACGTCTGGCTTCCTGGCTGGCGCTTGAAAAAGCCATGGAATCCGGTGAAATCGTTACAGGCGTTGTCAATGGCAAGGTCAAGGGTGGATTGACTGTTCTGACTAACGGCATCCGTGCTTTCCTGCCTGGTTCTCTGGTTGACACTCGTCCAGTAAAGGACACGACCCCTTACGAAGGCAAGACCCTCGAATTCAAGGTCATCAAGCTTGACCGTAAACGCAACAATGTTGTTCTGTCCCGCCGTGCTGTTGTTGAAGCATCCATGGGCGAAGAACGCGCAAAATTGATGGAAAGCCTGAAAGAAGGCACCATCATCACCGGTATCGTCAAGAATATCACTGACTATGGTGCATTCATTGATCTCGGCGGTATTGATGGCCTGCTGCACATTACTGACCTGGCATGGCGCCGCGTCCGCCATCCATCTGAAATGCTGACCGTCGGTCAGGAGATCCAGGCCAAAGTCCTGAAATACGATCAGGAAAAAAACCGTGTTTCCCTGGGCGTCAAGCAGTTGGGCGATGATCCATGGACAGGCCTGTCCCGCCGTTATCCTAAGGGTACCCGTCTGTTCGGCAAGGTTACCAACCTGACTGATTATGGTGCCTTTGTTGAGGTTGAACAGGGTATTGAAGGGCTAGTCCATGTTTCTGAAATGGATTGGACCAACAAGAATGTTGCGCCAGGCAAAGTTGTCAAGCTGGGTGACGAAGTTGAAGTCATGGTTCTGGAAATTGATGAAGAACGCCGCCGCATCAGCCTGGGCATGAAACAGTGCAAGCCAAATCCATGGGAAGAGTTTGCAGAAACCCATAAGAAAGGTGACAAGGTCAAGGGCGCCATCAAGTCAATCACTGATTTTGGGGTATTCATCGGATTGCCTGGCAATATTGACGGTCTGGTCCATCTGTCTGACCTGTCTTGGACTGAACCTGGCGAAACCGCCGTTCACAATTTCAAGAAAGGTGATGAACTGGAAGCCGTTGTCCTGGCAATTGATGTTGACCGTGAACGGGTTTCTTTGGGCGTTAAACAACTGGAAGGCGATCCATTCAGCAATTACATCGCGATGAATGATCGTGGTTCCATTGTTACCGGTACCGTCAAGTCTGTTGAACCTAAGGGTGCCGTCATTCAGCTGACAGAAGATGTTGAAGGCTATCTGCGTGCTTCTGAAATTTCCAGTGACCGCGTTGAAGATGCCGGTTCTCAGCTGAAGGAAGGACAGTCTGTCGATGTCATGATCATCAACATTGACCGTAAGTCCCGTACCCTGCAGCTGTCTATCAAGGCCAAGGATCAGCAGGAAACCCAGGCAGCCATCAAGAAGATTCAGGACGATTCTTCCGCTGCTTCTGGCATGACCAGTCTGGGAGCCCTGTTGAAAGCGAAATTCGACAACAACAAGCAGTAAGTAATCAGGAAAAAAGATGACAAAATCCGAATTGATCATCTCCCTCGCCAACAGCTATCCGCAGCTGTTGACAAAAGATGCTGAACTGACGGTGAAAACCATCCTTGATGCTATGGCTCGGGCTTTGGCAGATGGTAAACGTATTGAGATTCGGGGTTTTGGCAGTTTTGCACTGAGTGTCCGTCCGCCACGTGTTGGCCGCAATCCGCGTTCCGGGGAAAAGGTAATGGTCGCTGAAAAGCGGGTTCCCCATTTCAAGCCGGGCAAAGAACTGCGGTATCGTGTTGATATGGGCATCAAGTCAGAATAACCTGATTTCTTCAGGTTCAGCGGAAAAGGGCATCTTCGGGTGCCCTTTTTTGTAATCGGAGAGACGTTTTTCCTTTAAAATATTTTCTTCCCAGGAATGCAATGGGATGGTCAGGTATCTTTTTGCCTGAAAGTTAAGGTTTGTTGATGACATCTTCGTATGGAATTTGAAGTCTGGTGGCTGGTAGGCGTTCCCATTTTTTTTGGTCTGGGATGGATTGCAGCCCGTATTGATATCAAGCAGTTATTGTCTGAATCCCGCAGTCTGCCCAAAGGGTATTTCAAAGGGTTAAATTTCCTGCTGAATGAACAGCCCGACAAGGCGATTGATGCTTTCATTGAAATTGTGAAGCTTGACCCTGAAACAGCTGACCTGCATTTTGCGTTGGGTAATCTGTTTCGCCGCCGCGGGGAGACAGAGCGTGCCATCCGCATGCACCAGAACCTGCTGCTGCGTCCAGACCTGCCTTTGGAACAGCAGATGCAGGCACGTTTTGAACTGGGGCAGGATTACCTAAAAGCGGGGTTGCTTGACCGTGCTGAAGATGTTTTCCGGGGACTGACAGAAACGCCTTATTCCATGCGGGCGCGCCGGGCGCTGCTGGAGATTTTCCAGCGTGAGAAAGAATGGCACCAGGCCATTGATGCAGCTGAAGCCTTGCAGAATATGGGGGCTGGGAACAGGAGTCGGCAGATTGCGCAGTTCTATTGTGAACTGGCCGAAAACCAGTTGGTAAGAACCCATCCTGAAAAAGCATTGCCTTTGCTTGAGCAGGCATTGGAAATCGACAGAATGTGTACTCGTGCCACCATCCTGACTGGTGATGCTTACAAGGCGATGGGAGATATTGAGAAAGCGCTCGACACCTGGCGAAGAGTTGAAAACCAAAATATCCAGCATACTATCCTAATTGTCCGCCGTCTGATGGATGGTTATGAAGAAGTTGGCCGTCTAGAGGAGGGAATCAGCCTGCTGAAATCCTATCTGACCGAGGTGTCTTCCATTGATATGCTGGATGTGCTGGTCAAGGCGGTATTGAAACTGCAAGGCCCTGAGAATGCCAATGCGCTGGTACGGGAAGAGTTGCGCAAAACTCCAACCTTATTGGGATTGGACCGGTTACTGGAAGCACAGTTGTTGGTCGTACCGCCTGAAGTCCGGCAGGAAATTTCCAGTATCCGTACCCTGATCCAACGTTATGCGCATAAACTGTCCCATTACAAATGTCATCATTGCGGATTTGAAGCAAGGCAGTTTTACTGGCAGTGCCCAGGCTGTCATGAATGGGAATCCTATTCGCCGAAACGGGTGGAAGAAGAGAATTTTTCCTGATTAACGGCTGACAGCTGTTTCCGATTTCATTGAGTCGTACACCATGAACAACAGAACAACCGATCCCTATATCCTGATTGTCGGTGATGTCATGCTTGACCGTTATTGGTTTGGCGATGTAAACCGTATTTCCCCAGAAGCGCCGGTACCGGTTGTATTGATCAACCGCAACGAAGAACGTTTGGGCGGTGCTGCCAATGTTGCGCGCAATGTTGCCGCGTTGGGAGCGGATTGCAGCCTGATGGGGATTGTTGGTGATGATGAAGCAGGCAGGATTATTGAAAGCCTGCTGAACGAGGCGGACATTGTCCCTCATCTCCATACCGCAAAAGACATCTCGACAATTGTGAAACTCCGTGTCGTCGGACGTCAGCAGCAGCTGCTGCGGCTTGATTTTGAGAAACGTCCTCCCCAGGAAGACCTTGACCATGCAATGCAGCATTACCGGACATTGCTCGCATCGCATGATATTGTTGTCTTTTCCGATTATGGCAAAGGCGCATTGGATAATATTGCCGCCATGATTGCCGCAGCCAGGAATGCCGGCAAGATCACGTTGGTTGATCCGAAAGGAGATGATTTCACCAAATACCGGGGAGCTTCATTCCTGACACCGAACAAATCAGAGCTCCGTCAGGTGGTGGGTAACTGGCGGAGTGAAGAAGAATTGGCAGAAAAAGCCCGCAACCTGCGTGAACAGCTCAACCTTGATTGGCTTCTGTTGACCCGTTCTGAAGAAGGCATGTCGCTGTTCGGGGAAAAGGAAACCATCCATATCCCTACCGTAGCCCGGGAAGTCTTTGATGTCTCAGGAGCAGGAGATACCGTCATTGCAACACTGGCAACCATGCTGGGCTATGGCAAACCTGTTGCCGAGGCGATTGACATCGCCAATAGGGCGGCAGGGATTGTTGTCGGCAAGCTTGGCACAGCTACGGTCACGGCTGAGGAACTGTTCCTCCAGTGATTTATCGGTGTTCCAGTTTGGCGATTGTCAGGTCAAGCAGCTTCATGCCAGCCTTGCCGAAATTGATATTTGCCCGTTGCGGACCATCAAAACCGACAATGACGCCTTCCCCGAATTTCGGGTGATGAACCGTCTCTCCGATATGCCAGCCACTGTTCCAGGAAGACGTTTCTGATGCTGACTGTTTTGCGGAACCGTGTTTCCTGTTCCTAAAGCGGTCCTGATAGGTGTCCGAACGGTAAGCTGTCGTTCCCCATTCCGCTTGGTCAAAGCTGATGCCTTTCTTCGGGGACAGGCGTTTAATATTTTCTTCAGGCAGTTCATCAATAAAGCGTGAAGCGATGTTGTAGCGCATATGGCCATGCAGCATACGGGTCTGCGCGCTGCTCAGATAAAGCCGTTTTCTTGCCCGGGTGAGCGCTACATACATCAGGCGGCGTTCTTCTTCAAGGCCATCGGCTTCACTGGCACTGTTCTCATGCGGGAAAAGCCCCTCCTCAAGTCCGGTGATGAAGACCGCCTCAAATTCAAGGCCTTTGGCGGCATGAACGGTCATCAGCTGGACAGCGTTTTCATTCTCATTGGCCTGCGCATCACCGGCTTCAAGTGAGGCATGGGACAGGAAAGCCGATAATGGTGACATATTTAAAGGTAAATCCTCATCCGCATTGAAAACATCTGGAGTTCCCGCCAACAAGTCAACGGTATTGTCATTGGCAGGCATGGCTATGGCAGTCAAAGCAGGCTGGTTGTAATCAAAGCCCTCTTCAGAAAGGAACAATGAGGCCGCAGACACCAGCTGTTCAAGATTTTCCAGACGGTCCGCCCCTTCTTTTTCTTTCTGGTAATGCTGTTCCAACCCGCTTTCCCGCACAATTGTGGCGATGAGGTCCGGCAGGTTCATATGGCGAGTTTCAGATCTGCCATGTTCAATGATATGGGCAAAAGCCATCAGCAGCGTTTTAGACCTGCCTGTCATCAACGGGATAGCGGCATAGAGAGAACAGCCGTTTGTTTCTGCCAGAAGCTGCAGCTGTTCCATGGTTCGTGCGCCAATCCCACGGGGCGGAAAATTGGCGACACGCAAAAAAGCGGCATTGTTGTCAGGGTTGCCGATGAGTTGGAGATAAGCGATGGCATGCCTGATTTCAGCACGTTCGAAGAAACGGAGACCACCATAAACGCGGTAAGGCATTCCTATACTGAAAAAACCATGTTCAATCACTCGTGACTGGGCGTTGGAACGGTAAAGGACAGCGATTTCCCTGTAAGGGATGCCTTCATCCAAAAGGTGCCGGATTTCATCCTGGAGCCATTCCACTTCTCCCATATCGGAGGGCAGTTCCAGAATACGGACAGGTTCGCCATTGCCCGCATCGGTCCGCAGGTTTTTTCCCAGCCGTCTTTCATTGTTGGCAATAAGGGTATTTGCTGCTGCCAGGATATTGCCTTGCGAACGGTAATTCTGTTCCAGGCGGATCAGATTTTGCACATGAAATTCCTGCTGGAAGTCCAGCATATTCCTGACATTTGCGCCTCGCCAGGTATAGATTGCCTGATCATCATCGCCGACAGCAAAGACAGCCGTCTCTTTACCAGCCAACAGTTTCAGCCAGCGGTACTGCAGATCATTGGTGTCTTGGAACTCATCAACCAGGATATGATGGAAACGGTTTTGGTAATGTTCACGCAGGGGCTGGTTGCGTTCCAGCAATTCACAGCTGCGCAACAGCAGCTCTGAAAAATCGACAACCCCTTCATGCTGGCATTGGTCTTCGTACATTTGGTAGAGTGATGCCATCTGCATTTCATAATCGTCATGTGCATGAACATCCCCTGCCCGTATCCCTTTTTCTTTTTTATCGTTGATGAAATATGCCAACGATTTTGGCGGATAACGTTCGCTGTCCACATTGGCCGTTTTCAGCAGGCGTTTCACCATGGAAAGCTGGTCTTGGGCATCAAGAATATTGAACGTCTGCGGCAGGGCGGCATCCCGCCAGTGCAGACGGAGCAGACGATTGCATAAGCCATGAAACGTACCGATCCACAGTCCACGGAGATTGACGGGAACCATGGTACCAAGGCGTGCTGTCATTTCTTTGGCAGCTTTGTTCGTGAAAGTCACGGCAAGGATGCTGTCAACTGAAACCTGACCTGTCTGCAGCAGCCACGCAATACGGGTTGTCAGGACACGGGTTTTCCCAGACCCGGCACCTGCCAGGATCAATGCAGACTGTGTCGGCAAAGTCACTGCCGACAGCTGTTCTGCATTCAGATTGTCCAATAATTGATCCATACCCGCATTATCCAACAACTGACATTGTTTTGTCTTGGTCTTTTAGAATGGAGAGACAAAGACAGGGAATGCAGGATAAGAGCCGACAGACCAACTCCGGTCTTATTGCTGTTGGAACAATGTTTGTCTGTTGCAGTTTTGCTGCAAACTGAAGGATATGATAGAATTTAAATAGAAAACCAAATGATAACTATTCTTATTTATCAAGAATTGGATTAGAATCTGTCCCACAGTTGTTTTTCATTTTGGTTTTCCCGTTGAATAATATGATGAATAAGAAAATTCTCGTTGCTGCTTTGCTTGGGGTTGCTGGTACCGCAGCTTATGCACAGACCAATGTCCAGATTTATGGGACGGTTGATACCGGTTATGTCAAGGAAACTGGCACTGATACCCGTATGGATGAAAATGCCGCCAACCTGATTGGGTTCAAAGGTTCTGAAGACCTTGGCGGCGGTTACAAAGCGACTTTCCAGTTGGAAAAACAGTTTCTCTTGAATGACGGCGGCTACAAGGATATTGATGATGCCTCCCATTTCCATGATATTCTGGAAAGTCGGCTTAAAGGGGAGCGTCATCTTGACTGGATGGGCGCTGCCAATGTCGGTATTAAAGGCGCTTTCGGTCATGTTCGTCTGGGACGTGTCAATGAGATGTCTGTTGAGTATTTCACGGAAATCGACCCATTTGAACAGGGCGCGACTGGCGCGACATTGGCAAAGTACAATCTGACCCGTTCCGAACAGATTTCCAATACGCTCCGTTATGATTCCCCGGAATGGTCCGGCTTTTCTTTCGGTGCAACCTATACTTTGGGAACTGATACGCATCAGCGCGTTGAAAATGACGATGGGACTGTTTCCCATAAACATGGTGTCCGTAATGACGGTTTTGGGGCTTCCTTGCGTTACGACAATGATGACCTGTTCCTGACCGCCAACTTCACCCGTGTTGCAGATTCCAACAAATCCTGGGTCTGGAACGTCGGCGGTGCCTATTCCATTGGCGACTTCCGTGTTTCTTTGGGCTACCAGAAATCTCAGGTCAAGGACATGAGCGACTGGCGTTTAGGCGAAGATGATGACTTTGTCGAAGGCACAGGCATCAATCAGCAGGAATGGGAAATTGGCCTGGCCTACGAATTTGGGGCAAGTACCGTCAAATTCGCCTATAGCCGCGCCTTGATGGATGGCAATGATTATCTGAAAGGCGGAAACGCCAACAAGTATGCGTTGGGCTATACCTATGACCTGTCCAAGCGGACCCAGCTCTATGGTATGGTCTCTTATACCGATAGCAGCAACGATGACGTTGGTTCTATCTATAACAATAATGGTGTTGCAAGTGATTCCGTGACGGGGGTTCAATTTGGGATCACTCACAACTTCTGACTGTAAATTGATATTGTCCTGATGAAAAAGGGAATGTGCCGGATGGCTGAACAGTCAATCTGGACATTCCCTGAAAGTTGTTTATGTTGTCTGGTTTGAATACCTTTTTGGCGGAGAGGAAGCTATGTTGCCCTTGATGCTGGCAGAAAAAGGAAGTCCTTTAAGGATTGACCGGATTACTGGCAAGGAAGAAACCAAGCGTTTTCTGGAGAAGCTTGGTTTTTCCATTGGTGAGGTGATTACGGTTATCAACGATATGAATGGCAGTCTCATTGTCAAGGTCAAAGATTCCCGCATTGCGCTGGGCAAGGATGTGACAGGTCACATTATGGTTTCGAAGGGATAACAGGAGATGAAAACCCTGAAAGATGTTGCGGTTGGTGAAACTGCGGTTGTGAAAAGGCTGCATGGTGAAGGGGCAACCCGCCGCCGGATGATGGATATGGGCATCATCAAGGGGGTTGCCATCAAAGTAGTCAAGGTTGCTCCTTTGGGAGATCCTATTGAGGTTTCGGTCAGGAATTATGACCTTTCATTCCGAGCAGTTGATGCTGAGATGATTGAGGTTGAAGATTAAGGGATAACGGGTTTTCCGGTTATCAGTAAGGCAAAAACGTATGAGTATCCGTATTGCACTCGCAGGGAATCCGAACTGCGGGAAAACAACATTGTTCAATGCCTTGACGGGGCTTCGCCAGTCAGTCGGCAATTGGCCCGGTGTCACCGTCGAGAAAAAAGAAGGGCGGCTGAAAGGTCATTCGGATGTCATTGTGACTGACCTGCCAGGGATTTATTCGCTTTCTCCCTACTCTCCTGAAGAAGTCATCGCCAGGACTTACCTGATTGATGAAAAACCGGAAGTCATCCTGAATATTGTGGATGGAACCAACCTCGAACGCAATCTTTACCTGACAACCCAGCTCATTGAACTGGGATTGCCGGTTGTCGTTGCTGTCAACATGCTTGACCTGCTGCAGAAGCGGGGGGATGTGCTTGATACAGGAACGCTTTCTGAAAAGCTGGGATGTCCTGTGGTCGCCATCTCCGCATTAGAAGAAACCGGTATTGAAGAAGCCGTTGCCAAGGCATTGTATGCGGCGTCAAACAAACCCAAAGTCGCCCGTCATCATTACAGTGGCGCTCTGGAACATGCGTTGGCGCATATTGAAGAAGCCGTATTGCATGACCAGCCGGAGAGCATCCAGCATTGGTATGCCATCCGCCTGTTTGAACGCGACCGGAAAATTGCAGACAAACTGGGGCTGACGGCTGAGCAGGTTGCCCATATTGAGAACGACATCATTACCTGCGAAGAAGAACTGGACAATGACAGCGAAAGCATCATGTCCATGGAACGTTATGACTGGGTCGGCAAACTGGTTGCTGCCAGTCTGCATGCGGCGCCAAGGCAGGTTTCCACTTCTGACAAGATCGACCGGATTGTTACCAACCGTTTTCTGGCTTTGCCGATATTCGTCCTGGTGATTACCGGTATCTATTATGTCGCGATGCACTCTTTGGGGGAATTTATCACCGATTGGGTCAATGACGAATTCTTCGGCGAGATGGTTCCAGAGGCGGTTGAAAGCTGGCTGGAAGGCATGGATGTGGATGAATGGCTGTCTGGCCTGATTCTTGACGGGATTGTTGCCGGTGTCGGCGCTGTCTTGGGGTTTGTCCCTCAGATCCTTCTGTTGTTCATCATGCTGGGCATTGTTGAGTCCTGCGGCTATATGGCGCGTGTTGCGTTCATTCTTGACCGTATCTTCCATAAGTTCGGGTTATCGGGAAAATCGTTCATTCCAATCCTGATTGGTACCGGATGCGGCATTCCAGGTGTGATGGCATCAAGAACCATTGAGAATGAGGCAGACCGCCGCATGACAATCATGACCACCACCTTTATCCCATGCAGCGCGAAATTGCCGATTATTGCAATGTTTGCAGGGGCGATTTTTAATGATGCCTGGTGGGTTGCGCCTGCCGCTTATTTTACAGGCATCGTTTCCATCATCGTTTCAGGGATCATTCTGAAGAAAACAAAGATTTTTGCCGGGGATCCTGCGCCATTCGTCATGGAACTGCCGCCATACCGTTTCCCCCGTATCGGCGCACTTGTTCGTACGACATGGGAACGGGGTTCCAGCTTTATCAAAAAAGCCGGCACCATCATCCTGCTGTCTACTATCCTTGTCTGGCTCATGTCATCTTATGGTTGGACAGAAGGCGAATGGGGAATGGTTGAAGAAATGGAAGACAGTGTCCTGGCCGCTATCGGTAACGGCGTGAGCTGGCTGTTTGCGCCGCTCGGCTGGGGGGACTGGAAAGCCGTTGTGGCAACCATCACAGGGTTGATTGCCAAAGAAAACCTGGTGGGTACTTTTGGCATCCTGTATGGCTTTGAAGAAGTCGAAGAAGCTGGTGAAGAAATCTGGGAACAGTTGGCTCTCAACTACACATGGCTGTCCGCCTGGTCCATGCTGGTTTTCAACTTGCTGTGTGCACCTTGCTTTGCCGCAATGGGCGCAATTCGTCGTGAAATGAACAACTGGAAATGGTTCCTGTTTGCCATCGGTTATCAATGCGTGTTTGCCTGGTGTGTTGCCCTCTGCTTCTATCAGATCGGTATGTGGATCACAACAGGCGCGTTCGGATTCTGGACAGCAGTTGCCTGCGCATTGGTCGTGTTTGCCGTTTACATGCTTTTCCGAAAGGGGTATGTTGAAAAGACAGTCCAGGCCATCAGTAAAGAACAGCAGGCATCCTGACAGATAAGGGAGAATATCATGGGTACTGTCATTGTCGGCGGCGGGTTAATCATCATCGTTGGGATGATTGTCCTCAATATGGTCCGTAAGGTGCGGCAAGGCAAATCCCTTTTCTGCGATGGGGCAAGCTGCAGTGCCTGCGGTGCAGATGCGGTCTGCCGGTCTAGACATGTTCCTGCTGATAAGGCGGCCGGTGAAGAAAAGACCATCCATTTTGTCAGACAGACTTCCTGATTGGGAGAACAGCCATGGGAACCCTCATTGTTGGCGGTGCACTGGTTATTATTGTTGCACTGATTATCTTTAATATGATCCGCAAGGTGCGGCAAGGCAAGTCTGCCTTCTGCACCAGCAGCAGCTGTGACTGTGGCTGCGGTGCGGGACTGTCCTGCCAGTCCCATCAGAAGCCGCAGGAAAAGACAGGCACAACGTCATCCTGCTGCTGTTGTGATAGCCACAACCACCAGGATAAACAGATACAGCCGTAATAAGGTTGGCGGGCATTCCTGATATTGGTGCAAAGGGCTTGCTGTTTCTATCGGAGCCTCTAAAGGCAATGTCTGCACCGTTTTAGAAAATTATTTTTCCGTCGCTCTTGAAATCCCTGAAACCCGCCCATATACTTAGCACTCGTTAAGGGAGAGTGCTAACAGCGCCCTCTGTTCCTATTCTCTGATTTAAGGAAAATGCCCGTCCATACGGCATGACCGGATGGATTAATTAATAGATTTTATAAGGAATTGTTATGAAACTTCGTCCTTTGCAAGACCGTATCATCATCAAACGCGTTGAACAGACAACCACAACAGCTTCCGGCCTGATCATTCCAGATGCAGCTGCAGAAAAGCCGGATCAGGGTGAAGTCCTGGCAGTCGGTAATGGCAAGGTGCTGGAAGATGGTAAGGTACTGCCGCTTGATGTCAAGGTCGGTGATTTTGTCCTGTTCGGGAAATATTCCGGTCAGGCTGTCAAAGTTGATGGCGAAGAACTGCTTGTCATGCGCGAATCCGATGTCATGGCAATCATCGAACAGTAACCGGCTGTTTGGTCCGCAGGTCAATATTCATCATATCAAAAGATTTTAGGAGAAATTCATGTCCGCTAAAGAAGTCGTATTCGGCGATGCCGGCCGTAACAAACTGGTAGAAGGCGTCAATATCCTGGCAGATGCTGTCAAGGTTACTTTGGGTCCAAAAGGCCGCAATGTTGTTCTGGAACGCACTTGGGGAGCACCCAGCATCACCAAAGATGGTGTTTCTGTCGCCAAAGAAGTTGAACTGAAAGACAAGCTCATGAATATGGGCGCACAGATGGTGAAAGAAGTGGCTTCCAAGACCAATGACAATGCAGGTGACGGCACGACCACTGCAACTGTCCTGGCTCAGGCGATTGTCCGTGAAGGCATGAAATATGTTGCTGCCGGCATGAATCCAATGGATTTGAAACGCGGCATCGACAAGGCGGTTGCTGCCACCATTACAGAACTGCAGAAAATTGCAAAACCCATTACGACCAGCAAAGAAATCGCCCAGGTCGGTTCCATTTCTGCCAACAGCGACAGCTCCATCGGCGGCAGTATTGCTGACGCCATGGATAAGGTCGGTAAAGAAGGGGTCATCACCATTGAAGACGGCAAATCCCTGAATGATGAACTGGATATCGTTGAAGGGATGCAGTTTGACCGTGGTTATCTGTCTCCATACTTCATCAACAATGCAGAAAAACAGATTGTGGCATTGGATAACCCTTATGTCCTGCTGTTTGAAAAGAAAATCTCCAATATCCGTGATCTGCTGCCAGTCCTGGAACAGGTTGCGAAAGCCAGCCGTCCGCTGCTGATCATTGCTGAAGATGTTGAAGGTGAAGCACTGGCTACCCTGGTTGTCAACAATATGCGCGGCATCCTGAAGACCTGCGCTGTCAAGGCACCTGGTTTCGGTGACCGCCGTAAAGCCATGCTGCAGGACATCGCTATCCTGACAGGCGGTACCGTCATTGCAGAAGAAGTCGGCCTGACATTGGAAAAAGCCTCTCTGGATATGCTGGGTCAGGCAAAACGCATTGAAATTGACAAGGAAAACACCACCATCATTGATGGTATTGGCGAAGCTTCTGCTATCGAAAACCGTGTCAAGGAAGTTCGTATCCAGATTGAATCTGCAACTTCCGACTATGACAAGGAAAAACTGCAGGAACGCATTGCGAAACTGGCTGGCGGCGTGGCCGTCATCAAAGTTGGTGCGGCAACGGAAGTTGAAATGAAAGAAAAGAAAGCCCGTGTTGAAGATGCTCTGCATGCAACCCGTGCTGCCGTTGAAGAAGGGATTGTTGCCGGTGGTGGTGTTGCACTGTTGCGTGCCCGTGAAAACGCTAACGTCAAAGGCGACAATCCAGACCAGGAAGCTGGTATCAAGATTGTGATGCGTGCACTGGAAGAACCACTGCGCATGATTGTTTCCAATGCCGGTGAAGAAGCCTCTGTGGTTGTCAACAAGGTTCTGGAAGGTTCTGGTAATTTCGGTTATAACGCTGCAACCGGTGAATACGGTGACATGGTAGAAATGGGGGTTGTTGACCCAGCGAAAGTTGCCCGTTCCGCTTTGCAGAATGCCGCTTCCATTGCTGGCCTGATCCTGACAACCGATTGCATGATCTATGACATCCCTGAAGAAAAAGCTGCTGATGCTGGCGCCGGTATGGGCGGCATGGGTGGTATGGGCGGCATGGGCGGTATGATGTAATCATGCCGGCTATGGGGAAACCCACCGTCAAGACTAAAGACCTGCGGTTGAAACTTGCAGGTCTTTTTTTTGCGTAGAAAGGCAGTGCTTGATATAGTCTTATCGAATAGATAAACATCATATAAGTCATGTCTTTCCCTCATTTTGATCCGTCCTCAAAACGTGATAAGCGAATCTTGGCACAAAAGACCATTCGCACATGGCGTCAGATGGTGACTTGGATACTGGCGCCGTTGCTGATTGGTATTGCTGGTGTCAGCATGGCGAACATCAGCAATTTCTGCTATGGCATCAACCAATGGATTGTCGCCCATACCGGATGGGGAGCGCTTGTCTATATGCCGGCTGGCTATGCGCTGATGATTTTTGTCAGCCGCCGGTTTTTCCCGGGCACCCAGGGCAGCGGTATTCCGCAGGCGATTGCGGTGCTTGAAGACCACGATGGGACAAAAAAGTCGAATCTACTGTCTATCCGTATCATTGTTGGCCGGGTACTGCTGTTGATTGGCGGGCTGGTCATCGGCGCATCAATTGGCCATGAAGGACCCATGGTGCAGATCGGCGGATCCATCATGCATCTATTTTTCGGCTATGGCACGCTAAAAAGAGCGGAACACCGTCAGATGCTCGTATTGGCAGGCGGTGCAGCGGGTGTGGCTGCCACCTTCAATACACCAATCGGCGGGATTATGTTTGCCATGGAAGAAATGGCGAAAAAATATGTTTACCGAGGGCATAACCAGACGATTTTCACCGTATTGCTGTCAGGCCTGGTGTCATTAGTCATCATGGGCAGTTATACATACTTCGGTAAATATCATGTCGAGCTGGACTTCATCACGCATGTGCCTGCCATTCTGGTCTGCGGCGTTGTTGGTGGTCTTTTCGGAGGTGTTTTCAGTTTGTTGGCACAAAAAACACCGGATGGCTTGCCGAAAAGACTGCGGCGGGGTCTGACGCATCATCCAATGGCTTTTGCAGCGCTCTGCGGTCTGCTGATGGCATGCCTGAGTTTAGCGACTGATGGCTTAATCAATGGAACAGGCTATATGCCGACCAAAATGGCATTGGAAAGCGATGCCACCACCTATGTCTGGTTCTATGGACCGGCAAAATTTCTCGGGACCTTGCTGTCCGCCTTATGCGGTCTTCCTGGTGGTCTGTTTGCGCCGACCTTGGCTGTCGGCGGTGGGCTGGGGGACATGGTTTCCCATCTGCTGCCAGATATTGCACCGCATCAGGCACTGATTATCCTAGTGATGGTCGCATACCTGTCTGGCTTGACACAATCGCCGTTGACGGCTTTTGTCATTACAATGGAAATCACCGGCAGCTATGAAATGCTGCTGCCGATGATTGCCGTATCGCTGATTGCGAATTTTGTCTCAATGGTTGTCTGTCCGACATCGTTCTATCATAAATTGGCATTACGGTTTGAGAAACCATCAGCAGTGATTGGCAAAGAAAAGGGAACAGCGAAAAAAACACCTGATGAACCGCCATCATCATAAGACAAGCGGCATAAAAAATCTGTGACAAAAGGTTTACGCGTTTTCCGGTGTCACACACCGATCATACCCTTATCGGTATCCCCGAATAATCCAGCCTGCCAATCAACTTCATCACCAACTGCGGACAAGGGTTTAAGATAGCCTCA